>CAMUZA010000001.1 GCA_947165085.1 uncultured Clostridia bacterium
TAGAAGCTATTTCTTTCCCACCGGCACAGCCGGTGGTTCTCTTTGGTCAACCAACGCGAAACCCGACCGTTTTCAGCGGTCGGGTTTTTTGATGCTTAGCCGGAAACGGAGAAAGGGAGTTCATTCTTCCGCGCAAGCGCGCAAGGGCCTATCAGATGAAGATGGAGGCAATCAGACATTAGGGCGAACCGCGCGAGGTAACTTCTGGACAAATTGTCCACAAGTTACAAAAGAACAACAATTTTGAAGTGGGGGGAGAAAATCATTGCCGCCTTGCCAACTTGTATTGGCGGGAATAGACTGCCGACGTAAATTGGGTCCAAGTTGACCCCAATTAAAACGAACACTTTTCGAGCAACCATAACAGGCAGGGAGAACGGCCCGATTCAACTTGTCGTCAAATTGGCGACAAGTTGGACGGAAAGAACAGCGATCCGACTTCGGATCAAGTTGGTCCGAAGTTGAAACGGCCGCGCAGTTTGAAAGCTGCGGCATCCTTGCGGGTTTTTATGCGGGAGAATATGATGAATATGGCGCAGGGAGATCTTGCGGCAGATCGAACGTGAAGTACAAAACAAGAAGCAGAAAGGAGCCAAGAAAATGAACGAACTGACTTATAGACAGCACGGCGATTATCTGATCCCTAACCTGACCGTCAGCGAGCAGGAGCAGAAGCCGGTGGGCAAGTATGGCAGGATGCGCAAAACGTATCTGAAAGAACACCGCCCGATCCTATGGAATCAGCTTCTGCTGAGTGGGAAACTGTTTCCCCACCTGCAGGAGATCGACGAAACGGCGAAACGGAGAATGGCGCAGATGCTGCCGGAGCTGAAGCGGCGAAGCGGCGTGACCGAGACGCTGAAAGCGCAGGAGCCGATGACATGGGTGGGGATGATGAACAACCTCAAAGCGCAGGCGGAGGAAGTCGTTCTGCATGAACTGATTTTCAATTAAGCAGGAGGTATTATGAGCGGTTACCGACCGGAACACTATCAAAACTACCCCAGAAATATCCGCGTGACGTTCTGGGCATCGGAGGAAGAATACGCCAGAATCCGCAAACGGATGTCTGCGTCCAAATTCCAAAACCTGAGCGCCTATCTGCGCAATATGGCAATCAACGGTTACCTTGTCAACATCCACGAGCCGAATCTGAAGAAAAATCTCTCACTGTTTAACCGTTTTTCCAACAACACCAATCAGATTGCGAAGCGGCTGAACGAAAGCGGAAGGATCTACGGCGTCGACGTGCAGGAGATTCTCTCTGGGCAGAAGGAAATCGAAGGGCAGCTGCGGCAGATTCTCGAGGCGTTCAACAAGGCATTGTAAGCGGCACACACGAAACAACGGGCAGCCGATTCCGAACGGCGTCGGCTGCCCAAAGAAAGAATGATAGGAGGAACGACTATGAAAAAAGCAATCAACATCCTGTTATGCCTCGCGCTCATTTTGGCTTTCAGCGCCGCCTCGGTCAGCGGGGCAGAATTACATCCCTTTGCCGATCTCAATTACAACAGTTGGTACGAAGACGGCATTATGTACGTTTACGAAAAGGGCATCATGCGCGGCACTTCCAAAGCGGAATTCTCGCCGAACGGAAACGCGACGCGCGCTATGATCGTCACGATCCTCTACCGTTTGGAGGGTTCTCCGGACGGCAATAGGACAAGCTCCTTTACGGACGTTCCCGCCGATGAATGGTATGCCGACGCCGTCACCTGGGCGGCAAGGGAGAACATCGTAAACGGCTATGGCAACGGAACGTTCGGACAGCAGGATTGTATCACGCGCCAACAGCTTGCCGCAATCCTCTACCGCTATTCCGCGTACAAAGGCGTGTCCGCATCAGCGAACGGATGGACGTCTTCGTACCCTGACGCCGGCAGCGTCAGCGGATGGGCGTTGCCCGCGATGCAATGGGCGGTGTAGGAACAGTTCATCACCGGTGATGTCGTCAACGGGCAAGTATTTCTCCGACCGGACGGCTTCGCCACACGCGCACAGATCGCCGCGATTTTGATGCGCTATCTGTGCCGACCGACCGATGAAACGATCGACATCGCGGCGCTGGAAGCATACGGCAGAGCGTACGCTACATCCCTCGGCTTTACGATCGACACGACGATGACGCTGGAGAATTCCAGCTACTATCCGGGCGACCGAGTTCCCCTTTGGTCGATGGAAGATGCCCGCCGTCTTGTACGTGACAATGTCCGTGCGACCGCCAGCAATCTGATCGCCTGCGACGGCAGTATCGAAGGATTCCGCTCTAATATACTGATTGAAAAGGACGGCGAGGACGGCTATGTCATTTGGGTGATGTACGGCTGACCGTGGGCAAATAATGTTGCCGTGATCATCGACGAGCAGGAAATAATTATTGCCGCCGTGCAGAGAACGCGACAGATATTTTTTACGGAGAACGAACGCGGCTCCCGGATTTTTCCGAGAGCCGCGCTCGCATTATCAGCGAGAATAACTTTTCGTCAAGCGCCTGCAAGGCGCGCAGTTGCAGATTTGAAAAATCCGCAAAGAAGGTTTCAGGGCGATGCCCTGACAAGCCGCATCGAAGGGATTTTCTACCCCGAGACGCCCTGCTTGCCCAAGACGGAAACCATAAAAAACAGATTCCGAAAAAAGTACCACCACTTGCGGGCGCCCACAAGTGGTGGCTTTGGTTTATGCGGGAAATCGGGAAATCCCCGATCGCCCTAAAGAGCAGATATATCGGCTTTCGCTCCGATCAGCCGAAGAACTGTGCACCCGTACACCGTGGGTGCGACTGACCTTTGCAGGCGTCGGTATCTCCGCTGCTTTTCTGATTGTGGCTGCTCTTTACAGCAGACTCTTTTCCGTTTCCGGATCGAACAGATGGATCAGATTGGGTTTCATCGTGAAGCCGATGTCCTGATGGCTCGAAATCATACTGTCGCCCAGGTCGGCGGTGGGTACGACCGCGACGACGTCGCTGCCATTGACGTCCATGTGCAGGTGCAGCTCGCTGCCCATCATTTCGGACACGTCCACCTTCGCAGCGATGCCGTCGTCCGCGATGCTCAGATGCACGGGACGGACGCCAGCGATCACCTTGCCGGGCTCGACGCCGTTGGCGCGCAGCTTCTCCTGCTTATCTTCGGGCAGGACGAACTCTTTGCCGAGGATTTCAACGGAATAGGTATCGCCGTTCTTCTTCAATTCCGCGTCGCGGAAGAAGTTCATCTGCGGCGTGCCGATGAAGCCGGCGACGAACAGATTGGCGGGGTGGTTGAAGACCTCCTGCGGCGTGCCGATCTGCTGGATAAAGCCGTCGCGCATAATGACGATACGGTCGCCCAGCGTCATCGCTTCCGTCTGGTCGTGGGTGACGTAGATGAAGGTCGTGTTGATCTTCTCGCGCAGCTTGATGATCTCCGCGCGCATCTGATTGCGGAGCTTCGCGTCGAGGTTCGACAGCGGCTCGTCCATCAGGAAGACCTTGGGGTTGCGGACGATGGCGCGGCCGATCGCGACGCGCTGCCGCTGACCGCCGGACAGCGCCTTCGGCTTGCGGTGCAGATACTCGGTGATATCAAGAATTTCGGCTGCCTCGCGCACCTTCTTGTCGATCTCCGCCTTCGGCACGTGCTTCATCTTCAGCGAGAACGCCATATTGTTGTAGACCGTCATGTGCGGATACAGCGCGTAGCTCTGGAAGACCATCGCGATGTCGCGGTCCTTCGGGGCGACGTCGTTGACGAGCTTGCCGTCGATGTAGAGCTCGCCCGAGGTGATCTCCTCCAGGCCGGCGATCATACGGAGCGTCGTGGACTTGCCGCAGCCGGACGGTCCGACGAGAACGATGAACTCCTTGTCGGCGATGTCCAGGCTGAACTGCTGCACCGCGACGACGCCTTCCTCCGTAATTTGAAGATTGACCTTCTTCTCTGACGCCTCAATTTCGCCCTTCTTTTTCTTCCTCTTCTTTGCCTTTTTGTCCTCACTCGTGAAGGGATAGACTTTTTTGATATCTTTCAGCGTTACGCCAGCCATATTGTACCTCCAATATTTCGCAAAGTGGATCGTATGCCGCGGTCAAGCTGCATTTCTCTGTTTATAAGTGATTATTTTGCCGTCTCAACGTAAACAAGCTCGCTGGAAAGGTTATTCTCAAGATGCAGCATCAGGCCGTTCTGCATCAATTCCAGGCCGCTCATTACAAAGGTTTCTACACTTCTGTCGCACAAAACGCGATACTGACGATCCGGACACAGCCCTTTGAAGAAAAGCCGGTATTTGCTTCCTGCCGATGCAGAAAGCCGATAAACGACCGCAAACGCTTTGCTCTTATCCGGCAGCGCATACTCGTTGGCCGAGAACGGCGTCGCCGCAAGCACGCCCTCCGGCTGCTCGTGCTGATACACGACGCAGTTTCCGATCAGGATCGGCCGCAGGTAATTGCGGTACAGTATTGTTCGCACACAGATCGTCTGGAGCAGCTCCGGCGTGATATCCGCCTCGGACGGAGCGATGCCGCGGAAGATCATTCTCCCCTGCATAATGCTGTGCAGCTGAGAGATCATATCCGAAGCCTGCACGTGTTCGCACACTTCCGTGCCGCAGATGCGGAGCAGGATCTCCGGCGGAAGCTGGGACAGCATACCGTTGAAGATCCGAAGATCTCTCGGCGGTCTCGCCCAGTCCGAAATCTCCGTGTGATGGAAATAGCGCAGGATGCCGAGGTCCAGGCGGCCGCCGCCCGCTGCGCAGTTCTGGAAAGAAACACGCGGGAAATCGCGGGTCAGCCGTTCAAACATCGCGTAGAGGTTCTCATAGTACCGCCACGTCAGATTTTCCGTTACGCCGCCGATCTGCCGGTTGCCGCCCTCCATAAGATAATGGTTGTGGTCGATGCGGAACATATCCAGACGATATCGTTTGATGACGTCGCGGATCTGCGTTTCCACCCATTGAACCGTTTCGGGATTGGACAGATCCAGAGCGCGACCGTCTGCGCACGGCTTTCCGTCGCGTTTCAGGAAATACTCCGGGTGATTCAGCCGGACGTCGCTGTTTGGTCCGGCTGCTTCGATCTCCATCCATAGACCGAATTTCATACCCAGCTTCTTTGCGTGCGCGATCAGCGGATAAAGATCGTTGGGCAGCCAGCTGCCTGCGTGCCAGTCTCCCACATTATTGAACCAGACGTTCGGTTCTTTCCCGTACCATCCTGCGTCAATGACGTACAGCTCCACGCCGGCTTTTGCCGCGACGTCCATATCTTGCTTGATGCCGTCTTCGTTTTCCCTGTCGCACAGATAGCCGCGGTGATTCGCCTCGATGAGGCACGCGCCGATCGGATCGGCCTTTGGCAGAATTTCTTCCCGCACGAAGCGGTGGCGCGACTGCGTCAACGCCTGCGATCCTTCCGCGCAGAGGGTAAAGTGGACCGCCGGCGTCCGAACGGTTTCGGCGGGCTGCAGGACGCGCGCACATTCTCCTTCCGGCGCGGCGATGCCGATCGCGAAAGACACGACGGCGTTTTCCTCGCTGACGCTCGGACGAAGATCCATCTTCCAGTTGCCGCTGTAGCCGAACTCACAGCAGAACAGCTGCCCGTTGAGGTTGTCCTTCAGGACGAACGCCGGACGGGACCAGCCGGATCTGCCGTTGAACCCGCCGTTGTAGACAAGGTCCTCCCGCAGCGGACGGAAGGCAAAATCGCCCTCGAGTCCCCATTTGCACTGTTCCGCGTAGCCGACTTCAAAGATCGAATCCGGCGTCGCGCCGCATTCTTCCGGCTGATAACTCAGGATCCCGTTTGCGAAGCGATGCCGCCAGAGTTTCCCGCAAAGTGGCTGCACTTCGTCAATCGCAATCATTGCTTTGCCGACATTTGTAATGGACAGCGTCCGTGTCAACCAATTCTTTCCGTCTGCACGGGTTTCAACAACGACCTCGATCGGTTCGCTCGTATGGCGCAAATAAGCGTATGCTTTTTCCGCATCCTTCTCCGTGCGAAGAAGCTCCCAACCGCAGTCCAACCGTTTGCCGTTGACCGTGAGGGAAAACACGTTTTCATCCGGCGCGGAGAACAATGCGTCCGACAAGTGCATTTCCGGAAGGATCTGACCGCACGCATTGATATAGCGCGGCACCAATCTCCCAAAGGCCATTTTTTCGTCGTAGGCAAGCATCCCGGAATGATACCGGACGCCGGTATCGGAACAGGCGTAGGATATAAATCGACTCATAATATCAGTCCTATTCGGCGTTATGGATTAGTGCATTTCGTAGAACATCAGTTTCGACTCAAGCGTATTGCTGATTGTGACTGTGAGCGTCAGCCGGTTGTTGGATGCCAGCGTGGCAGAGCGCGTCCAGCTCGCGCCGGTATCGGCATCCGTAAATGTGATGCTCGTAACGTTATCCGGGACGTAGATGCTCAGCACTTCCGTGCTGTTGGTTGCCTGCCCGCGGCGGAACGCCAGGACAAAGCCGCTGTTCGTATCGTTCCGGTGCATCTGATAGGCATACCAGTCTGCTTCCGACTGAATATCGCCGTCGCTGACACGATAGTAATCACCCTCGAAATACTGCTGCGCGGTGTGGAACTGCGTGAGCATCGCCTTCTGCCATGCTGTCTGGCTGGTCGCAGGCGTCTGCATCGCAGCAGCCAGATTCGAGCGGAAGGAATAAGTATCGCCGGGACGGTTTTGCGTGGCAGTACCGCTCAGGGGAACCCAGTGCGACAGGCCGTCAGTCTGAACCTGACACGGCGTCGTACCATAGTCGGGGAAGCATTGATAGTCGCTCCGGAACAGCACTGTTGAATACGTAAGAATCTCATAGTCCAAACGTCGTCCGCCGCCTGCGCAGTTATCCAGCAGTATGCCGGGATTCTGATCCAGCAGGCCGGCAAAGTACGCATAGAGTCCCTCAATGTACTTCATTTCCGTGATGCCCTGCCGGTCGGCGGCGTCATTTGCTCTCCAGAACGCCAGCGGCTCAAGATTGAAGTCCTGGCGATAGATATCCGCGCCATATTCCTGAAGTTTTTGAGAAATGTAGTTCGTGATCCACTGGCAGGCAGCTGAATCACCCAAATTGAGCAGGTAGCTGGTATTTGTCGTAACGCCGTTCTTCAGGAACCACTGCGGATGTTCCGTAGCAAGCTGAGAATCCCACCACGCACGTTCCGGCTCAAACCAAAGCAGGAAATCCATGCCGGCGTTGTGTGCCGCGTTGCTGATCGGCAGAAGTCCGTTGGGGTAAAGTGAAGTGTTGTGATACCAATCGCCCGCGTTCTTGAACCATTCCTCGCCGTACTGGTCGGCGCTGTGATTGTTTGCGTCGCCGTACCAGCCCGCGTCGATCCAATATGCATCATAATCGTAGTTGCATCCGGCAATGAACTGAATGGTGTTCAGATGTGTCGAGTCCGCATCTCCGCCCCAGGCGCCGACCGAAATCGGCAGCGTGACCGGGTCGCCGTTTTCATCCTTCGGCGTATGTTGGGCAAGCATATGTGCCCGCCAGATCCCGTAGCTTTCCTCTTCTCTGCCGCTCCATTTCAATAGTGCAAAGGATGGCGTGCGAACAGACTCATTGGGATAGAGGACGAAGTGCGTATTCTGCATACCTGCGGTAACGTGTACGCTGTCCGCGGTTCTTCGGAAGCTCGCTTCCCATTGACCGGACCAGCCGATCGCAGCGAAAAACCCCTCGTTCGTCCCGCACAGGTTGAAATAGGGCATATAGTCTCCGGAAGTCGAGCGGCCGTCCGGCGGAGAGAACGTCCGGGTGGTGTACTGCGCAAGCGGTTCCTGAACAAAGAGGAAGTCATCAGCGCGCAGCGCAGAACCTTTAGAGTAGCGCAGCGACGCATTCGAGAGCGCAACGTCCAGATCCGCGATACGGAAATCCTCGATCAGAGACGTATTCCGGTTTCCGGTGTTTTTCAGCCGTGCGACCCATTCCACCGTTCCGGTGTCATCGAACCGCGTGATTGTCAGGAGTACCTGCAGACCGGCAGCCGGGTCGGTCCACGTGACCTGCTGTACCGTGCCGCTGTCGGTATCCTCGTATGTGGTATTCTTCGTCCAATTGTTCAGAATATCCGCCGACGGCTGTCCGCCGTAGCGGAAAGAGATCAATTCTTCCGGCTCGATGTCCGGCAATACGTCCGCATAGATATTCCCGCTCAAGCCGCTGTATGCGGCAGCGGAAACGCCGTAGTTATACAGCGCGCGGACCAACGTCCGCAGGGAAGTATTCTCATCGTTCTGCGTGTCGCAGACATAAGTATTCACAGAATAAGTGACCGTTCTGCCGCAGGGCTCGCCGTTCAGCGCAAAGCTCGCTGCGACGTCTTCGTCAAACTCGGTTGCCTTAATGTTGTGGAAGTCCACGTAATACGTACCGTTTCCGCCTTCGCCGAAATCGTCTTCATCGAAGGTCTGCGACCTGCCGTTGATCGCAGCGGTGACGGTAAGTCCCTCTGTGGATTCTGCGAAGAAGCTCAGGCGGATCGCCAGCATGTTGCTGAGGATCAGTCTCGCGTCGATCCAGTCCACAGATTCGCTGTCCGTTCCTCCAAAGGCGACCGCCTTGCCGGAAATCGCAGAGAAGGTGCTCGGCGTCAGCTCCAGACCGGAAGTGACGAGCGAATTCGTATTGTGTCCCGTATAGGTCTGCGCCGCCGCTCCGTAGGTCAGAAGGTCGGACAACAGCGCGATCAGAACGGCATCTTCCGTGTTTTCAAGCAGATCCACGCAATACTTTCTGACGCTGTACTCCGCAACGGTATCGGAAACGGTCGCCCCGTTTTGGGTCGCGTAGACCGTTGCCGTGATACTGTCTCCCATTCCCTGCGGCTCGATCTTCGGAAGCTCGAAGCAATACAGTCCGGCGTCGCTGACCGTATAATCCGACACGGTATAGTTTCTTCCCTGATAGTTGAACACCATATAGGGATATTCGCAGGAAGCCGCGATCTTCGCGGTATAAATCATATTGATATCTTCATTGATGCGAAGGCAGGCAGATTTGATCTTGACTGCCGGCGCGTTCGGATCCTCCTTGCCGCAGTTCTCGCAGACGCCGTCCACGTAGCAGTGGTCGATCGAAACTGCGACATTTTTATAGTCGACCTCGCGGTTGCCGACAGAGCCAAGCACCAGGTAGCCGCTGTTGAAGTCATCCGTCTCAAAGGCCAGCGTCGTATCCTTGACGGTGACCGCATAGCTGCCGCCTGCGCGGGTAATCGTGACGTGGAACCAGTCCGTCGTCCCCGTATAGGCGCCGCTGTCGTAAGGATTGTTGTAGCTGCCGAGCGTGCCGTCCGTCTTATCCTTGTCGGCATACGTGATCACGCGGGCAACACCGGCATTATGCAGATCCAGAACAAGGCCGCTCTGGGTAAAGTTCTCGCCGGCGTTCACGTCAAAACCGATCTGAACGGTATTCCAGCCGGACGAGGTATCCAACTGGCGAACGTCCATATCAACCGTGTAGTACGCCCCGAGCGCAGCATTCAGTCGAAGCGTGCTGTTCTCGGACATTGCCGCAGGTTGCAGCACGCCGTTCGTTTCCGTCCACGCGCCTGCGCCTGCCTGCGTCCAATCTGCGAAAGGAATCGTCTTCGTGATCTGAACGTTCTTATAGTTGACTTCGCGATTGCCGACGGAGCCGAGCACCAGGCAGCCGCCGTTATAGCCGCTTGCCGCAAAGGTCAAGGTCGTATTCTTGACTTTTACGGTATAATTGCTGCCCACGCGGGCGATCCGGACGTGGAACCACGTGCTCGTGCCCGTATAGGCGCCATTGCCGCCGTAGGGATTGTTATAACTGCCGAGCGTACTGTCTGTTTTGTCCTTGTCCGCATACGTGATGACGCGGGCGACGCCGGCGTTGTGCAGGTCCAGCACAAGACCGCTCTGCGTAAAGTTCTCGCCTGCGTTGACGTCAAAGCCGATCTGGATCGTCTGCCAGCCGGAGGTGGTGTCGAGCTGCTTGACATCCATATCGATCGTATAGTTCTGTCCAAGCGCCGTGTCTAAGCGGAGCATGCTGTACTCTGTGATTTCTGTCGGCTTCAGGATTCCGTTTGTTTCTGTCCAAGCGCCGATACCGGCGCGGGACCAGTTGGCGAACGGGATATCCTCCATGTGGAAGGTATTGCCGCGAGCGGTCGTGATCTGAACGTTCTTATAGTTGACTTCCTGGTTGCCGACGGAGCCGAGGACCAGATAACCGCCGGTATAGTTATTGCCTTCGCGGACGATCTTGACGTGGAACCAGTCCGTCGTCCCCGTATAGGCGCCGTTGCCGCCGTAGGGGTTGCCGTAACTGCCGATCGTGCCGTCCGTCTTGTCTTTGTCGGCATACGTGATCACGCGGGCGACGCCGGCATTGTGCAGGTCCAGAACGAGGCCGCTCTGGGTAAAGTTATGCCCTGCATTGACGTCGAAACCGATTTGAATGGTCTGCCAACCGGACGTGGTGTCGAGCTGCCGGACATCCATATCGACCGTGTATTCCTGCCCAAGCGCGGTGTTAAAGCGCAGCATGCTGTACTCCGTGACCGAAGCAGGCCGCAGCACGCCGGCGTCCTGCGTCCACGTACCGTAGCCGCACGACACCCAGTCGCTGAACGGAATTGTGTTCCCGTTAAACGTATTCGCCGGTCCGTCCGCAAAGGCTGCGAGGGGGGATCCGAGCGTCAAAATCATGACAAGCGCCAGGATCAGTGACAGCATCCTTTTGATCATTTGACATCCTCCTCAAATTGGATTCATAGGAAACGTGAATCAAAATCATCAGTCTTTGAGGGAACCAACCATCATTCCGTGTACAAAATACTTCTGAAGGAAGGGGTATACGCACAAGATCGGCAGCATCGTAATAATCGTTGCCGCGTAGCCCGCAGTTTCCGACGTTACGCGCATCGTACCTACCGTCGAAGAAACCGGGGAGCCGGCCAATCCGGTCTGGTTCTGGATAATGCGGTACAGCATCGCCTGCAGCGGCTGATCATTGACGTCATTGATGTAAATGATGCCGCTCATCAGGTCGTTCCAACGGTCGACCATATAGAACAGCGCGATCGTAGCAAGGATCGGCAGCGCGTTCGGAAGGACGATCTTGAAAAAGATGCGCCATTCTCCCGCTCCGTCGATTCTCGCAGCGTCGAGCAGTTCCTCCGGGATTCCGTGGAAATAAGTCCGCATTATGATCATATAGTACAGGTTGATCAGTCCCGGCACCCACAGCGATTCCCATGTGTTGATCATACCGAGATTTCGAATGACCATATAGATGGGGATCAGACCGCCGCTGAACAGCATTGCGCCGAGAACGATTTTCATTACCAGCGTCCTGCCGGGCAGGCCGCGGCGCGACAGCGCATACGCGGCCATCGACGTGCAGATCAAACTTATGATCATACCGAAGACGGAGGCGTAAAAGCTGGCAAGGAAGTGTCTGCCGACGTCAACGGAGGAGAAAAACGTTTTATATGCGTCCAGCGTCGGTCTCCTGACGACAAAATGGAAAACATTCGTGACTGATTCATCCGTGGACATAAAGGAGCCGGTCAGCACGTACCAGAACGGATAGAACATCATAAACGCGACCAGACAGAGGAGGATCGTGTTGATGACCGTAAACAAGCTGATCCTCCGGCGTCTCGGTGCGTCGGATTTTAACTTTCTCATCTTTGCCTCCATCAGAACAGCGACTCGTTTTCCGTTCTTCTTGCGAGCCAGTTGGCGCCGCAGACAAGAACCACGCTGACGACACTCTTGAACAGACCGACGGCCGCCGCATAACTGAAGTTCATCTCTGCCAAACCTCGCCGGTAGACGTACGTGTCAATGATGTCGCCGACCTCCAGAACAGCCGAGTTCGACATCGCATAAATCTGATCAAAGCCGGCGCTCAGGATGCTGCCCATTGAAAGGATCAGCAGGATCATAAACGTAGGCTTGATCAGCGGCAGCGTAATATACCACATCTTCTGGAAGCGTCCTGCGCCGTCAAGCTCCGCCGCTTCGTAATACGTCGGGTTGATATTGGTCAGCGCGGACAGATAAATGATAGAACTCCAGCCGACCGTTTTCCAGACTTCCGTGGCGACAAGCAGGGTCCGGAACAGTTTCTTGGACCCCATAAACAGGATCGGTTCATCGATGATGCCCAGATTCATCAGCAAGGTATTGATCGGTCCTCCCTGCACGTCAAGCAGAGATTGGATAATGGAAACGACGACCACCCACGAAATGAATCGCGGCATATAGACGACTGTCTGGACCGTTCTTTTGAACTTTCTGTTCCGCACCTCGTTGAGCAGCAGCGCCAGAATGATCGGCGCCGGCGCGGTGAAGAGGATCTTCAAAACGCTGATGATAACGGTATTTTTCAGGCGACTCCAGAACATTTTATCGGAAAACACATCTGCATAGTTTTCCAGTCCGACCCAGTCGCTTTTGAAGAACCCTCTGACTGGGCGGAAATCCTGGAACGCCATAACCGTGCCGCCCATGGGGAGATAGCAGAAAATGATCAGGAAAATAAACAGGGGGATCAGCATCACATAGTACGCGCCGTACTTCTGTATATGATAGCGAAGACCCTTTTTCCCTCTGTTGCCGAGGGCGCCGGTGTCCGGCGCTTTTAAGGCTTTTTTCATATAGCGTCCTCCGTTTGTCGGCTATTCGCGTCGTTTTCCGCATATAGCCGCTGCGCTTTTGCACTTAGAAGTGCGATCGCACGGCTTGTCAGCCGCCGTTTGCTGCGAGGTAGTCCTGATATGCTTTCGTCCAGTCCTCTACCAGTTGGCTGTAATGGGCTTCCGACTCGATCGTATCGAGCCAGAGCTGCCAGTTTTTATCGTTGACTTCCAGCTCGCCCATAATGAATTTCTGATCGAACTGGTTGTAAAGTTCATTGAATTTGGGGAGGTATTTTTCCGTTACGTCGGAGGAATAGCCGTCCAGCGGCGCGAAGGCCGTGACAAAGTAGTCGGTGTCAAACGCCTCCTGCAGGCGACCGGAGGTTTCGTTGAAGAAGTCCATATAGGCGAAATCGTCAGCAACATAATACGGATCGGAATAGACCAAGCTCATCATCCAGTGGATGCCGTAGTCGCCCGTGCCGAACTTGTCCTTTTCATATTCCTCGGGATGCTTTGTGATCGTGCCGTCTGCATTCTTTGTGTAGTGGATGCCCTCAATGCCGTTGCGGAGGAGGTCCTGTCCCTCATCGGAAAGGATGTAATCCAGGATTGCCGCAATTCTCACGGGATCCTCTGCGGTCGTGGAGATCGCGGTATAGTCCAGATACGGCGTGCCGGTGATCTGGTGGGAGCCGAGCGGTCCGGCAGGCATCATCATAATGCCGACTTCCGCCTCCGGATTGATCGCCTTGATCTGATCAAAGACGTACTGGATGTCCTTTGCATAGCAGTCGCGCATCATCATGCCCGTGCGCCCGGAAACGAACAGTTCGCGGGCGCTCGTGCCGGTGCAGATCGACTGGTCGAGGATCTTTTCGGCGTACATTTTCGCCCAGAACGAATAGGCATCGCGCATTTCAGGCAGCGCTCTGTAATGCTGGATCGTGCCGTCGTCCATCAGTTTGTAGTCCCAGGAGCCGGTGTACATACAATGGAAATGGTTCAGCCACCAGGAGGAGTCTGCGGAGAAACCGTACGTTCCCATACCGTCGAAGTCCGCTTCCTTCATTGCCTTTGCGACTTCATAGAATTCTTCCATCGTGGTGGGCACATCCATACCGAGCTTGTCGAGCCAGTCCTTGCGATACCACAGGCCGTGCTGATACACGCCAATCTTCATCGGGATCGCATAGAAATCGCCGTCGTAGGCGGTCAAGTTCTGATAGGCGCGCGCTTCATCAAGATACGCCGACAGGTTGGTAAAGCCGTTGTCTTTCGCAAGCTCGTCGATATCGACAAGGAGGCCGTCCTCGTAATACTGCTTGATATTATCCGCCCACATCGCCTTGAACAGGTCGGGATAATCGCCGCCCGCAATCACGACGTTCAGCTTTTCAAGGTAGGTTGTGCCGTAGGTCACGGTACTGACGTTGAAACGAACGTTGAACTTTTCTTCGATGAACTGCTTGATGCGGTCGTTCTGACTGTTGGGATCTGCTTCTCCCGTATCAAAAGTCATCACGTCGATCGTGATCTTTTTGCTCCAGTCAAACTCCGGCTGATCTCCGCCGGAGGCGTTGCCTCCGCCGTTTGGCGTATCGGGATCGGGTGAAGAATTGCAGCCGACAAACAGGGTTGCAATCATCAGGATCGCCAAGAGGAGAGCAAGTGCTTTTTTCAAACTCTTTTTCATTTTCGAACGCTCCTTTTCAATTCATTTCGTAGAATAGAAGTTTTGACGCAGTCGTATCGCCGATTGTTACGGGCAGCAGCAAACAGCTGCCTGTCGCCTTTGCCGCGGACACGACTGTTTTTTCGCCGCTATCCGCGTCTATCAGGGTAATTTGTTTGACGGAAGCAGGCACGTAGATCTTCAGTGTTTCCGTCTCGTTTGCGGCCTTTTCCCGGCGGAACGCCAGGATAAAGCCGGTATTTGAATCCCGGTTATGCATTTGATACGCATACCAGTCTGATTCCGATTGCACGCTGCCGCTGCTGACACGGTAATAGTCTCCCGTATAATACGGCTGCGCGGTATGGAACTGTTCCAGCATTGCCCTTTGCCATGCGATCTGATCTGTCGCGGGCGTTTGCATCGCATAGGCCAGATTCGAGCGGAAGGAATACGTGTCCTTCGGCCGAAGCTGCGTGCAGGTGCCGCTGAGCGGCACCCAATGGGACAAGCCGTCGGTCTGAACCTGACAAGGCGTTGTTTTATAGTCTCCGAAGCACTGATAATCGCTGCGGAACATCGGAAGCGCATACGTCAGGATCTCATAGTCCAGCCGTCTTCCGCCGCCGGCACAGTTGTCCAACACCAGTCCGGGGTTCTGCTCTGCCAAGCCCTGCAGATAGGCATAAAGCCCTTCGATGTACTTCATCTCCGTGATGCCCTGCCGGTCGGACGCGTCCGCCGCGTTCCAGTACGGCAGCGGAGCAACATTGAAGTCCTGGCGGTAGATATTTACACCGTACTCTTTGATTTTCTGCGAGATGAAGTCCGTCATCCACTGACGCGCTTCCGGGTCGCCCATATTGAACAGGAAACTTGTGTTTTCCGTTTCTCCGCAGGTCAGGAACCACGCGGGATGCTCTCTGACCAGTTTGGAATCCCACCACGCCCGTTCCGGCTCAAACCAAAGCAGGAAATCCATCCCCGCGCTATGCGCGGCGTCGCTGACGGGAGACAGTCCGTTGGGATACAGCGTGGTGTTATGATACCAGTCGCCTGCGTTCTTGAACCACTCGTCGCCGAACTGGTCGGAGCTGTGATTGTTTTCATCGCCGTACCAGCCCGCGTCGACCCAGTACGCGTCGTAATCGTAGCCGCAGACGGAGATATACCGGATGGTATTCAGGTGTCCCTGTTCGTTGTCCCCGCCCCACGCGCCGTTGGAAACAGGCAGGGTGACGACGCTGCCGTCCTCATTTTTCGGGGTATGCGCAGCAAGCATGTGCGCGCGCCATAGCCCGTAACTTTGTTTTTCCGTCCCATCCCATTTGAGAACGGTGAAGGACGGCGTGCGGACCGCCTCTCCCGGATAAAGGACAAAGTGCGTCTTCTGCATACCCGCAGTAATGCGAACGCCGTCCGCCGTTCGTCGGAATGACGTTTCCCACTGACCGGACCAGCCGATCGCGAGGAAGCACCCGCCATCCTGCGAGCTGAGGTTGAAATACGGCATACAGTCGCCGGAGGAGGACCGTCCGTCTTTCGGGGCAAAGGTCCGGTTCGCGTACATACGGAGCGGCTCCTGTACAAACAGGAAGTCGTCTTCCCGAATGTCCGTTCCTTTTGAGAAACTCAGGGTGGGATCATTGATCTGATAGTTGAAATCGGCGATCTGGAAATTCTCGATCATCGGCGTATTCTTCTCGCCGGTATTCTCAATATGCGCGACCCACTCAACCGCATTTGACGCGCTGTAAAGGAAGAAGTCCAGCGTCACACGCAGCCTGCTTTCCGGGTCGGTCCAGGAAATCTGCTGTAAGGTTCCGCTTTCCGTTTCTTCGATCGCGCAGCGTTTCGTCCAGTTCCGGATCAGCTCGGAGGAATCCTTGCCGTCATAACGGAACGAGAACAGGTCTTCCGTGTCTGTGTTTGGAAAAACGCGCGCCAACGGATTTACTTGTTTCTGCACAAATCTCATAATGATTACCGCCAATTCCGCACGCGTCGCGTTGTCGGTCGGCGCAAGCAGAGTCTTGGCGCCGGCGCCGACGCCCGCGATCAGGCCTGTATCGACTGCCCATTGGAGAGAGGTGATCGCCCACGGCGAAACCTGCGCCGCATCGGCAAAGGAGTCCAGATCTTTCCTGCCTTCGGTGTCTCCGCCGAGATACGCTGTCAGACGCATCATAAAGGCGGCGAGTTCCTGCCGGGTGACATTTCCGTTTGGGTCAAACTTTCCCGCGCCCTTGCCGAACGCCAAACCGTTCTGCGCGCACCATTCAACTGCTTCCGAAAACCATGTGCCGTCGGGAACGTCAGAGAAAGCGCCCTGATAAGTCACCTCCGGACGTTCCGCGATTCGGTAGAGGATGCAAGCGATCATCGCCCGGGAAACGTTCGTTTTCGGCTCAAACCGCAGCGCGGTCGCGCTCGTCGAGCCCATATAGCCGTTGCGGATCACAAAGGATGCCGCGTCGTAATACCATTCGGACGCGTTGAGGTCCTCATACCCGGCGCAGGGATCCGGTTTAGAGCCGGATACGCCGTTCGAGAAGGACGTCAGCATCGGCCAGAGAAGGACCACGGCCAAAATCGCAGCGACTGTCCTTTTCATTCTGACCTGCCTCCCTTCTGCACCCCGCTGTCGGTGATTCCTTCTTCGGATAATCAGTTTACTTTTTCATAGAGGACAACGCGGCTTTCCTTATTCCAGTCGATATAGATTGTCAAACCGCCGTCCATCAGTTCCAGGCCGGTCGCTTCATAGACCTCGCCCGTGTCGGTCACGGTCACGCGATACGTCGCGTCTTCATCCAGTCCCGAAAGAGAGACCGTGATGAAGGAACTATCCGCGTGCAGCCGCCGGAAAGCGCATATAAAACCGCTTTCCAGATCTCGGCGGTTCATCTGATAGGCAAACCAACCCGTCTGATCCGAAGTACACTCAGTCAGCGGATAATAGTCGCCGTAGCAGTAGGGTGATAATTCTCTGAATTCGCGGTTCAGAGGTTCCTGGTCTTTTGCTTTTCCAAGCACGGACGGCGACTGCACCGAGAAGCCGAAGGTCGAACGGAAATTGTAGGAATCCGTGCGTCCCATCGCGGAAGTTCCGTGCAGCGGCAGCCAGAAGTTCAGACCGTACCATTCCATTTGGCTGCCTTCCGCGGTCGCATTGACGGCGTCGCATACGTAGTCGGTCCGGAACAGTGCAACGGAGCGGGAAAGCGCCTCAAAGTCCAGGCGGCGTCCGCCCGACGCGCAGTTATCGATAACCACGCCGGGGCAGCGTTCCAGAAGTCCGTCCCAGAACAGGTAAAGCCCTTCGATGTATTTCATTTCAGTGACGCCGATCCGATCCATCGGATCGGCCGTGCGCCAATAATCCAGCGGTTCGATATTGAAGTCCTGCCGGTAAATATCGACGCCGTATTCTTTGATCAGACCGGCGATATAGTCCGTCAGCCACAGGCGTGCTTCCTCGTTGCCGAGATTGAACAGGAAGTAGTCCGGATTGGAACTGTTGGTAAGGAAGTAGTCAGGATGCTCTGTCACAAGCTTTGTTCCCTTGAACGCTCTTTCCGGCTCAAACCAGAGGACCAGCGCGACGCCGGCTTCGTGCGCGGCGGCGGATACCTCCTTCATTCCGTTCGGATACAGCGAGGGAACGACGTCCCAGGTGCCGACATTCTCATTCCAGATCGAGTCAAATGTGTTCTGGCTGATCGCGTCGTCTGAGCCGTACCATCCCGCATCGATCCAAAGAGCGTCAAATCCCATATCGGTATTATCGATCGCCTTGATCTTGTCAATATGCGCCTGGCTGCCGTCGCCGCCCCATACGCCGTAGGAGATCGGGCCTACGGGAAGCCCGCCGTCCTCCATCCGCGGCGTATGGTGCGCGAGAATGTGTCTGCGCAGATCGTTATGCGCTTCCTGCGCATCGCCTTTCCACGGAAGGAAGATCATCGTGGGCTGCATCACGCTTTCTCCCGCGTTCAGATAGAAACGGGAGTCGCTCATTCCGCTTTCGACCGTCACCGTTCCGTCGTTCTTTTCCGCCTGCAGCGCCCATTGTCCGCTCCAGCCGATCGCGCCGATGAATCCTGCATCTTTTGCGGTATAGAGGTTGAAGAACGGCATCACGCCGGAAGATGAGCGACCGCCGGCGGGGAAAATCTTGCAGGTTTCTCCGTCCTTGAGCGCATCGGTCTGAGGTGCGAAGTCATCCTCCGTCGCGTTTCCGCCTTTGGAATAGAGCAATTTTGTATTGCTCTTGGAGTCTGCTTTGAAGGAGAGCGTCCGGAAGTTTTCGATCTGCAGCGTCTTCTCTGCGCCCTTGTTTTCCAGGCGGACGCCCCACTCGAGCGCGCTCGTATCGTCATAGAAACGATAGTCGATCGTAACGGTCAGCAACGTTGCCAGATGGGTATAACTTACCGCCGCGCCGTCGTCAGATGCAGTCTCCGTGCGCTCCCAGTCGGAAAGATGCTCGGAAAACACTTCGTTTCCGTAAACGAAATCGATCGGAGGCGTCGAAAGGAAAATCTCATACAAGGCAGCCGCCAGTTCGCGGTTCCGTTCCGTCGCAGCCGAAGGGATCAGTTCGACCTGCGCCGAGTGATCCTCCAGCCAGACCGTCCAGTCCTTCTCCGCCGGTTCGGTGCTCTCCGTGGGATCGAGCAGCGATTCCTCGCTCGAAGAACCGTCGGGGTCCGGCTGTACCGTACAGCTGCACAATAATAGTATCGAAAGAAGCAATGCGATCCATCTCAATGTTCTTTTCATTGGTTTCTCCTTTCCGTCGTGATGCTATTATTTCTGCCGCTTTTTCCGTTTCTTCGCGGCGACTGCCGCGGCTGCGCCGCCTGCGCCGAGGAGGGCGGCTCCCGCCAGCGCCCACGCCCAAACAGGGATCGCGTTTTCCGTCGAAGGTTCTTCGTCGTCCGGTTCTGTGTCGGGCACGACCGGCTGCTCCAGTGCGCGTTTCACATCATTGGGGAACAGCGCCTTCTGGAAGTCGTCGAGCGCGTTATATGCAGTCAGATGTTCATCCGTCAATTCTACGCCGTCGTGGAACGCGTCGATAATGTCCCACGCATCGTCCGAGAGAAGCTCGTCAGAGGTGATTTTCACGTCGGAGAATTCGACGGAGCAATTCTCCGTAAAGAGCGCGATCGTGCCGAAGGCATACGCGTTATTCGTCAGCGTGATGATCGGCTCCTCATCCAGCCAGACGCAGAACTCATTGCCGGATGCTGTCAGCTTGACGCTCCCGCCCGATTCGAAGGTATGCGGGAAGCCGTCGAGCGCCGCCGCGCCGCTTGTTGAATAGTCTGCAAGCGTCATCGAGTTTTCCCCGTCGCTCATATTGAACAGCAGCGAATACCCGAGCCCCTGATAGGATGCGCCTCCGGTCTTTTTGCGGAAGCTGATGCCGAAGCGGCCGTCTCCCTCGGAAAGAACGTCGTAATTCAGCGTCAGTTTGAAATTGCGCAGTTCCTCTCTGTCAAGGTAGATCGTCTGCTCGCCGCTTTCCGACGTTTGCAGCATCGACGTCCCGTCGATCTTCCAGACGCTTTCGTCGGTCGGCACCCATTCGCCGAACTTGTTGCCGTTGAACGTATAGGCGACCGTGCCGATGTTTTCCGGGTACGTCGGATCGTCCGGCGGCAAAGCGACGATGTGGTCCAGAATCGTGATATTCTTATAAATGATATCGCGGTTGCCGACGGCGCCGAGGATCAGGTGTCCGCCGTTGTAGTCTTCCGTTTCAAAGCGGATGGTCTTCAGCGTTCCGTCGTTGATCATAATGGTATAGTAGCTCTTCATACGGATGATCTTGATATGGATCCATTCCGTCGTGGCGCTGTAATCCACGCTCCCGCCGAACGGTCTGCTGTAACTGCCGACTTCTGCGTTGCTGTCGCGCTTCAGGAAGTCGATGACGCGCGCCAGACCGGCGTTGTGCAGATCCAGCGTCAGACCGCTCTGGGTGAAGTTATGCCCCGCGTTCACGTCGAAGCCGAGCTGAATCGTGTTCCAACCGCTCGACACGTCCGCCTGCTTGACGTCCAGATCGATCGTATACGTGTCGCCGAGATCTCTGTCATAGCGCCACAGACCGAAGTCCGTCAGTCTGGTCGGCGTCATAATGCCGTTCATTTCCACCCACGGAGAGAAACCGGCGTTGGACCAATCGCTGTACGGGATCACCTCGCCGTTGAACGTGTTTACGCCGCCTTCGGTCTCCTTGAAAATGGCACGATCCGGCGCCAAGTCATTGGTCTCGCCGTCCGTCACGCCGCTGACGTCGGGCGTCGAGATGGTATCGATCACGATGTTTTTATACGAGATCTTCCGGAAACCGTCAGAGCCGAGGCATAAGTATCCGCCGTTGAACTGGTTCGTCGTAAAGATGATCTTCTTCTGCACGCCGTCGTTATAGGTGAGTTTGAAGGTGTCGCCCGAACGAGCCAGTTTCACGTGGATCCAGCCGGTCGTTCCGCTGAATCTGGTAACGCCGCCGTAGGGGTTGTCATAGCTGCCGGTTGCCATCAGTCCGCTGTCACGCACCGGGAAATAGATGACACGTCCAAAGCCGAGGTTGTGCATATCCATCACGAGACCGCTCTGCGTAAAGTTCTCGCCCGCGTTGACCTCAAAGCCGAACTGGATCGTGTTCCAGCCGGAATAGCTGTTTTCCTGTCTGACGTCAAAATCAACGGTATAGGAGCTGCCGAGGTCCTGATTGAAGCGAAGGACCTCGAAATCATATCCCGTGGTTTCAGGGAAAATCACGCCGTTTTCTTCTACCCAGCTGCCGAACGCGGCGTTCTGCCAGCTGGAGAAGGCGACCTTTGTGCCGTTGAACGTCGTCGCGCTTCCCTCCAGATCGACTTCGGGATCGGGAAGGGGTTCCGCCTCCGTCTTGATGTCAATATTCTTATACGAGATCATACGGAAGCCGGTCGCGCCGAGGCAGAAGTGACCGCCGTTGAATTCGTCGGTCTTGAAGCTGATCGTCCGTTCTCTGCCGTCGTTGAACGTGATCCGGAAAATGTCGTTGTAACGAACCAGCTTCACGTGGATCCAGTCCGTAGACCCGCTGAAACCGCCCGTTCCGCCGTAGGGATTGTCATAGCTGCCCAGCGTACCGCCGCCGGCGTCGCGCACGAGGAAATTGATGACTCTGCTGAATCCAAGATTGTGCATATCCATCAGCAGACCGCTCTGGGTAAAGTTCTCTCCTGCGTTGACCTCAAAACCGAACTGGATCGAGTTCCAGCCGGAATAGTTGTTATCCTGCTTGACGTCAAACTCTACGGTATAGGTCTTGCCGAGGTCCTGATTGAAGCGGAGGATCGCGAAATCGATCGTATCCGTTTCCGGAGCAATCACGCCGTTTTCCTCTACCCAGTTGCCGAACGCGGCGTTATGCCAGTTGGAGAACGCGACCTTCGTACCGTTGAACGTCGTTGCGCTTCCCTCCAGGTCAACTGCGGGATCGGGCAGGGGCTCCGCCTCCGTCTTGATATTGATGCTCTTGTACGAAATCTTGCGGTAGCCGGTAGAGCCGAGGCAGAAGTGTCCGCCGTTGAACTCGTCGGTCTTGAACGAGATCGTCCGCTCTCTGCCGTCGTTGAAGGTGATTCGGAAAATGTCGTTGTAGCGGACCAGTTTCACGTGGATCCAGTCCGTCGAGCCGCTGAAACCGTTCGTGCCGCCGTAGGGATTGTCATAGCTGCCCAGAACGCCGCCGCCATCGCGCACGAGGAAATTGATGACTCTGCTGAAACCCAGATTGTGCATATCCATCATCAGGCCGCTCTGGGTGAAGTTTTCGCCTGCGTTGACCTCAAAGCCGAACTGGATCGAATTCCAGCCGGAGTAGTTGTTCTCCTGCTTGACGTCGAACTCGATGGTGTAGGTCTTGCCGAGATTTCTGTTGAAGCGAAGAATGGCGAAATCGATGGTGTCGTCGATCGGCGCGATAATTCCGTTTTCCTCTGTCCAGGTGCCGAACGCGGCGTTCTGCCAGTCAGAGAACGGGATCGGGTCGCCGTTGAAGAAGTTGTCTCCCGTCTGCGCCGAGCCGCTGGTCTTGATCTGGATGTTCTTATAGTCGACTTCACGGTTGCCCACAGAGCCGAGGACCAGATAGCCGCTGCTGAAAGCATCGGTCGTGAAGGTCATCGCCGTGCCGTTGACTTTCAGCGTGTACTTGCTGCCGGAGCGGTTGATCTGCACGTGGAACCAGTCGGTCGTTCCCGTATAGGCGCCGCTGTCGTAGGGATAGGCGTAGCTGCCGACCGTTCCGTCGGTCTTGTCCTTATCGGCGTACGTGATCACGCGCGCGATACCGGCGTTGTGCATATCCAGCACGAGGCCGCTCTGGGTGAAGTTCTCGCCTTCGTTGACGTCAAAGCCGAGCTGGATCGTCTGCCAGCCGGCGGTGGTATCCGTCTGCCGGACGTCCATATCGATCGTATAGTACGTTCCGAGCGGATACTCCAGACGGAGCATGCTGTAGTCCGTGATCTCCGCGGGCTTGAGTACGCCGTCCTCGTCCGTCCACGCGCCGGTGCCGGCCTGCGCCCAATGGCCGAAGGGGATCTCCGTTCCGTTGAAGGTATTGACGCCGGTTTCCGGTACTGCCCCGGTCGTGATGCAGATATTTTTGTAGTTGACTTCGCGCGAGCCGACGGAGCCAAGCACCAGATAGCCGCCGTTAAATGCGTCGGTCGTGAAGCTCAGCGTCGTGTCTTTGACTTTTACGATATAGTTGCTGTCTGCGCGGGTAATGGTGATGTGGAACCAGTCCGTCGTCCCCGTATACGCGCCGCTGTCGTATGGATTGTTATAGCTGCCGACGGAGCCGTCCGTCTTGTCCTTGTCGGCGTAGGTGATCACACGGGCGACGCCGGCGTTGTGCAGATCCAGAACAAGACCGCTCTGCGTGAAGTTCTCGCCCGCGTTGACGTCAAAGCCGATCTGGATGGTCTGCCAGCCGGCGGTGGTATCCGTCTGCTTGACGTCCATATCGATCGTGTACGTGTCGCCAAGATCCGATTCCAGACGGAGCAAGCTGAAATCGTTCATCTCGGCGGGCTTCAGCACGCCGTCTTCTTCTGTCCATGCACCGAAACCTGCCTGCGCCCAGCCGGAAAACGGGATCGTTTCTCCGTTCAGGGTGTTGGAGCCCGTTTCGGGTGTCGCTCCGGTCGTGATTTGAATGTTTTTATAGTCGACTTCGCGGTTGCCGACCGAGCCGAGAACGAGATATCCTCCGTTGAAGGCGTCGGTCTCGAAAGACAGCGTCGTGCCGTTGGCCGTTACCGTATAACTGGTGTCAGCGCGGGTGATGGTGATGTGGAACCAGTCCGTCGTTCCCGTATACGCGCCGTTGCCGCCGTAGGGATTGCTGTAGCTGCCGGGAGTGCCATCCGTCTTGTCCCTGTCGGCATACGTGATCACACGGGCGACGCCCGCGTTATGCAGATCCAGGACGAGACCGCTCTGGGTGAAGTTCTCGCCCGCGTTGACGTCAAAGCCAATCTGGATGGTCTGCCAGCCGGACGTGGTATCCGCCTGCTTGACGTCCATATCGATCGTATAGGTCTGCCCGAGCGCGTGTTCCAGACGGAGCAGGCTGTACTCGGTAAGTTCCGCGGGTTTCAGAACGCCGTCTTCTTCCGCCCACGCGCCGTATCCTGCTTTGGTCCAGTCGCTAAACGGAACCGTTTTCCCGTTCAGCGTCGTGGAACTCGTTTCCGGCGAGGCTCCGGTCGTGATCTTGACGTTCTTGTAGTTGACCTCGCGGTTGCCGACAGAGCCGAGAACGAGGTAGCCGCCGTCGTAGGCGTCCGTCGAGAAATTCAGCGTCGTGCTGCCGACCTTTACCGTATAACTGCTGCCGGAACGGCTGATCTGCACGTGGAACCAGTCGGTCGTCCCCGTATAGGCGCCGTTGCCGCCGTAAGGATTGTTGTAGCTGCCGGGGGTCCCGTCTGTCTTATCTCTGTTCGCGTAGGTGATCACACGGGCGACGCCCGCGTTATGCATATCCAGAACGAGGCCGCTTTGGGTGAAGTTCTCGCCCGCGTTCACGTCAAAGCCGATCTGAATGGTCTGCCAGCCGGAGGTGGTATCCGCCTGTTTGACGTCCATATCGACCGTGTAGTTCTTCCCGAGGTTGTATTCCAGGCGGAGCAGGCTGTATTCGGTGATCTCCGTCGGTTTCAGAACGCCGTCTTCTTCCGTCCACGCACCGTATCCTGCCTGCGCCCAGTGATCGAAGGGGATCGTTTCTCCGTTGAACGTGTTGGAGCCCGTTTCCGGCGCCGCATAGGTCGTGACCGCGACGTTTTTGTAATTGACCTCGCGGTTGCCGACAGAGCCGATCACCAGATAGCCGCTGTTGAAGGCTTCGGTCGTAAAGGTCAGTGTTGTATCGTTTACGCTGACGGTATAATTGCTGCCTGCGCGATTGATCCGGACGTGGAACCAGTCCGTCGTTCCGACGTAGGCGCCGTTGCCGCCGTAGGGGTTGTTGTAGCTGCCGAAGGAGCCGTCTGTCTTATCTCTGTCCGCGTAGGTAATCACGCGGGCGACGCCGGCGTTGTGCAGATCCAGGACGAGACCGCTCTGGGTGAAGTTCTCGCCCGCGTTCACGTCGAAGCCGAGCTGAATCGTCTGCCAGCCGGACGTGGTATCCTTCTGCATCACGTCCATATCGATCGTATAGTACTGACCGAGGCGGTACTCCAGCCGGAGCATACTGTACTCGGTGATCTCCGTCGGCTTCAGAATGCCGTCTTCCTCTGTCCACGCGCCAAAGCCCGCCTGTGCCCAATGACCGAAGGGCACGGCGCTCCCGTTGAATGTGGTAGACGATTCTTCCGCGAAAGCCACGAAGGGCGTCACGAAGGTCAATATGACTGCAAGCGTCAGCAGTACTGACAGTATCCTTCTTTTCACGGTATATCCTCCTCTATGAACAGAGTGTATCATTGATCGTGCGTAAAAGCAGTGTTGCCGCAGAATTCAGGGCTTCCCGAGGGAGAATCCCGTGCAATGCGGCGTTATGAAAAAGCGTGGCGTTGTTTTGCCGTCGCTGTTGCTTCCAATTTTATTGTAATACTGAAATACTATTTCGCAAGAGGTTTGGAGTGCTGTCAGCCAGTGAATGCTTTCCAGATCTGTAAAAACTTCTCAAGGCGGGGAATCGGAAGGAGAAACCGATCCCCCGCGAATGCAAGCGAGCATCCTTAGTATCCAATATAAACGCTTTTTGGTGTCCCCGAGCCGCCTTTCAGCGGCTCGGGATAAGTTTTGCGTGCAATCAATACGGGTTTTGCGAAGAATCTCCTTTGGACGCTGTGATTAGTTCGCTGCGTAGGCTGCCGCGGACGCGCCGTAGTTATACAGGGCGCGCACCAGCGCCTGCAGCGTGGCGTTGGGAGAGTTCTGCGTGCCGCAGATGTAGGCGTTGACCGTGTAGTTCAGCGTGTTGCCGACCTGCACGCCGTTGTCATAGAACGCAGCGGAGACGGTGGTATCGAAGTCCGTCGCATTAATGCCGGGAATGTCAATGTAGTATTTTCCGTTTCCGCAGGAAACAAAGCCGGAATCATAGGTCTCCGTGCTGTTGTTGATCGTGACGTCGATGCTGATCTGAGCGTTTGTCACGAAGTAGAAACGCATACCGACGGTATTGCCGAGGACCAGCGTCGCCTCTGTCCAGTAGGTATTGGCGTCCGCCGTGCCCGTGAAGGAGACCGACTTGCCGGAGATCGCGGAGAACGTGCTCGGACTCAGCGCGAGACCGCTCGTCGCAAGATTGTTGGCGTTGTAATTGGTATAGGTCTGCGCTGCTGCGCCGTAAGTCAGCAGGTCGGACAGCAGCGTCACGAGCGCCTCGTTATTCGGATTTGCGGCAAGCTGATTCGCGCAATACTGCTTGATGCTGTAGTTCGCAACGGAAACGCTTTCCGTTACGCCATCGATCGTGGCATACAGGGTCGCGGAGATGTTGTCGGTCATTCTCTGCGGGGTCATGCCGGTATAGGTGAACTGGCGATAATCGCCTGCCGCCTCCGAAGCGGTGATCGTCGTGCCGTTGATGACCATGTACGGATCTGTGTAGCCGTCGGGAATGAGGACGGTGTAGATCACGTCGATGTCCTCGTCCAGACGCAGGGAGGCGGACTTGATCTTCAGGATCGGCTCATCCGCGCCGCAGACGGTGCAGACGCCGTTGACGTAGTTGTGCTGCCCGGTTGCAGGGATTGTTTCGATCATCGTCTCGCCGCATCCGGTGCATTCGTATTCGATGCTGCCGGGCTGCGTACAGGTCGGGTTGACGGTCTCGATCTCCTGATAAGTGTGGACGTGCGCGGTGATCGTTACGTTCTTATATTCCACTTCACGGTTGCCGATCGCGCCGAGAACCAGATAGCCGCCGTTGAAATCATTCGTCGTAAAGGTGATGGGAGTATTCCTGACCGTTACGGTATAGCTGCTGCCGTTACGGACGATTTGGACATGGAACCAGTCTGTATTTCCTCCGTAACCGATCGTTGTGCCATAGGGATTGCTATAGCTGCCGGGAGCGCCGGAATTGTCTTTGTTCGCGAACGTAATGACGCGGGCGACGCCGGCGTTATGCATATCCAGCACAAGACCGCTCTGCGTGAAGTTCTCGCCGGGGTTGACGTCGAAGCCGAGCATGATGGTCTGCCAGCCGGACGTGGTGTCCGCCTGCTTAATGTCCATATCGACCGTGTAGTACTTGGTCAGCGCGGTGTCGAAGCGAAGCATATTGTACTCTGTGATCTCATCGGGGACCAGGATGCCGTTCGTCTGAGACCAGGTGCCGATGCCGCATGCAGTCCAACTGCTGAACGGGATGGTGCTTCCGTTAAAGGTGTTGGTGGGCGTGTCCGTGATCGTCACGTTCTTATACCGGACGTCACGGTTGCCGACGGCGCCGAGTACCAGATAACCGCCGTTAAAATCACCGGTCGTGAAAGTAATCGGCGTGCCGTTGTTGACTGTGACCGTATAATTGCTGCCTGCGCGGGCGATCTGGACGTGGAACCAGCTTGTCGTTCCGACATAACCGATATTGCCTCCGTAAGGAGTCGCATAGCTGCCGAGACCGCTGCCGTCCTTGTTCGCGTAAGTAATGACACGGGCAACGCCGGCGTTATGCAGATCCAGCACGAGACCGCTTTGCGTGAAGTTTTCGCCCGGATTGACATCAAAGCCAAGCTGGATGGTCTGCCAGCCGGAGGTGGTATCCGCCTGCTTGATGTCCATATCGATCGTATAGTTCTTGCTGAGCGCCGTGTTGAAGCGGAGCATATTGTATTCCGTGATCGTTGCAGGGAGCAGAACGCCGTTTGTCTGCGACCAGGTACCGATGCCGCACGCAGTCCAATCGCTGAACGGGATGGTGGCGCTGTTATACGTGTTCTCTGGGATTGCCTGCGGCGTGGTGATCGTCACGTTCTTGTATTCGACCTCACGCGAGCCGACGGCGCCGAGTACCAGATAGCCGCCATTGTAATCGCTTGTCGTAAAGGTGATGGGTGTGCCGTTGTCAATAGTTACCGTATAGCTGCTGCCGGAGCGGGCAATGGAAACGTGGAACCAGTTCGTCGTTCCGGTATAGGCGCCGTTGCCGCCGAACGGATTGGCATAACTGCCGAGGGCGCTGCTATCGTTCATATTCGCGTAAGTAACCACGCGGGCGACGCCTGCGTTGTGCAGGTCGAGAACGAGGCCGCTCTGGGTGAAGTTCTCGCCTGCGTTGACGTCAAAGCCGATCTGAATGGTCTGCCAGCCGGAGGTGGTATCCGCCTGTTTGACGTCCATTTCCACCGTGTAGGTCTGACCAAGCGCCGTGCCGAAGCGGATCATGTTAAAATCAGTGATATCCACCGGAGCAAGCACACCGCTTGTCTGCGCCCATGATCCGATGCCGCACGCTGCCCAATCGCTGAAGGGAATGGTTTCTCCGTTGTAAGTGTTCTCCGGGTCGGTCGCAAAGACCGCAGCGGGCGTTACGAGGGTCAGAATCATGACAAATGCCAGGATCGTTGAAAGTATCCGTTTTTTCATGTTGTTTTCTCCTCATAAATTGTTTCTTGTGTGAAATCTCTGCGCAGAGATCAAGAATAGGCAGCGTGTGTACACCTCCCTCCGGGTATGCATATCAAAGCAAGTTGTTCCTGTGCGAATTTGCCGCCGTTCGGAGCGGGAAAATCCATGCGTTTATCGGCTTCCGTGCCGTTTGCGCGCCGTTCAGCGGCGGTTGTTTCAAGCAAGATCGCGATACAGGAAGGTCACGATCTGACCGCGGGTACAAGTGTCGTTCGGGCTGAAGGTCGTTGCGCCGGTGCCCTTGGTGATGTTCTTTTCCACCGCCCACAGAACCGCGGTCGTGAAGTACTGACCCGCGGGAACATCCTTGAACGGGTTGCTGGTCGATGTAGGCTTCGGCTGCCCTTCGGTGCGCCACAGGAAGGTCACGACCTGCGCTCTCGTACAGCCGTCGTTCGGGCTGAACGTCGTTGCGCTGGTGCCTGCGGTGATGTTGTTCTCCACCGCCCAAAGAACTGCCTTGTAGTAATACTCGCCGGCCTTCACGTCCTTGAACGGATTGCTCGCGGACTTCGGCTCCGGGCAGCCCTTTGCGCGCCAAAGGAAGGTCACGACCTGCGCTCTGGTGCAGGTATCGTTCGGGCTGAACGTCGTCGCGCTCGTGCCGGAAGTGACCTGCGGTTCGGCGTTCACCGCCCACAGGACGGCGTCGTAGTAGAACTCGCCTTCCTTGACGTCCTTGAACGGATTGTCCAGGACCGGCTTCACGATCTTCGGCGTGGCGACTTTCTTAATCTGCGTCTGGAACGCAGGATTGGTGAAGGTCGCGGTATAGGTGATCTCGCCTTCTTCTTCGTAGGTCGCTTCCTTGGTCACTTCGGACGTGATCACGCCAACCTCATTCTCGACGTGGCTCGCGTCCTTCTTACAGATCCGCATCGCAGTGATCCTGCTGCAATCGTCCATCCAGACGTAGACCGGCTCGTTCCAGTCGTGTCCGGTCGCCTCCAGATTGCTGTGTTCGCGGCTCAGTTCCGTGCCGCAGACAGCGCAGTATACGACAGAATCATAGCCGCCGGGCTCGGTGCAGGTCGGCGCAGTCTCGTTTTCCCTGACCGGCGCGCCGGGCGTATGATCTGCAAGCTCCACATCCTCGACCGTCTTGGTCTGCGTTGTGAAAGCGGGATTCGTGAAAATCGCCGTGTAGGTCGTCTCACCCTTTGCCGTGCAGGTCGCCGGCTTTGTGATCTCGCCGGCCGTGCTCACGGTCTCGGTCTCAACGTGGCTCTCATCCCGCTCGCAGATACGGGTCGCAGTCACGGTGCCGTTATCCTCTGCCCAGGTGTAAGTCGGTTCATACCAGTGATGGCCAAGCGCTCCAAGCGGTTCGGTCCTGACGTCCGTATAGGTTGTGCCGTCGAAGACGACCGTCGCGGTGTAGACGATCTTGCCGGCTTCCTCACAGGTCGGCTCGGTGCGCTCGCTCGTGATGTCGGCGATCACCGTGATCGGATCGCCGCCGTTGTTGTCGGTGAAGGTTGCGGCAGCGGCGGTGTAGTTCGTCCAGTCCCAGCCGCTCAGCACGTAGTCGTGGCCAAGCGCCGGGAGGATCTCGGTCTTGCTGTCCGTGTATGTCACATCTTCAAAGGTGACGCTCGCGGTATAGACCACGCTGCCGTTCGCCTCCGCCGTCGGCTCTGTCCGTACGCTGTTGATCGTCGCGTTCACCGTCTGCACGTGGCTTGCGTCATTGGCGCAGATGAAGGTTGCAGTTGCCGCGGTGTATCCCGTCCACGTCCAGCCGCTCAGCTCATAGTCGTGATCGATCGCGAGGAGGATCTCGGTCTTGGTATCCGTGTAGGTTGTGTCCTCAAAGATAACGCTCGCGGTGTGGACGATCTTGCCGTTTTCCTCGCAGGTCGGTTCGGTGCGAACACTCGTGATATCGGCGTCCACCGTGATCGGGCCGCCGATGCCGTTCTTATCCACGAAGGTCGCGGTGGCGGCGGTGTAGTCCGTCCAGTCCCATGCACTCAGTTCGTATTCCGGACTCAACACTTCCGCCGTGATTTTAACGTTCTTGTATCTGACTTCGCGGGAGCCAACGGAGCCGAGGACCAGATAGCCGCCGTTGAAGGCGTCGGTCGTGAAGCTCAGCGTCGTACCCTTGACCTTTACGGTGTAGTCGTTGTCCGCGCGGGTGATGGTGATATGGAACCAATCGGTCGAGCCGACGTAAGCGCCGTTGCCGCCGTAGGGATTGTTATAGCTGCCGAGGGTGGCGTCGGGTTTATCCTTGTCGGCGTAGGTAATGACGCGGGCAACGCCGGCGTTGTGCAGGTCAAGCACGAGGCCGCTCTGCGTGAAGTTCTCGCCTGCGTTGACGTCGAAGCCGATCTGGATGGTCTGCCAGCCGGACGTGGTGTCCATCTGCTTGACTTCCATATCGATCGTGTAGTTCTTGCCGAGGGCGGTGTCAAAGCGGAGCATACTGAAATCGGAGATCTCATCGGGGATCAGCACGCTGTCTTCCTCTCTCCATGCGCCGATACCGCATTCCGACCAGTCGGCAAACGGGATCACTTCTTCATTGAAGGTGTTGGAGGGCGCTTCCTCCACCGCCGTGATTTTTACGTTCTTATATCTGACTTCGCGGGAGCCGACGGAGCCAAGCACCAGGTAGCCGCCGTTGAAGTCGCCCGTCGTGAAGGTCAGCGTCGTGTTCTTGACCTTGACGGTGTAGTCGTTGCCGGAACGGGTGATCTGGACGTGGAACCAGTCGGTCGTTCCGATGTAGGCGCCGTTGCCGCCGTAGGGGTTGTTATAGCTGCCGAGCGGGCCGCTGGCGTTGTCCTTGTTCGCGTAGGTGATGACGCGGGCAACGCCGGCGTTGTGCATATCCAGCACGAGGCCGCTCTGCGTGAAGTTCTCGCCGGGATTGACGTCGAAGCCGAGCTGGATGGTCTGCCAGCCGGACATGGTGTCCATCTGCTTGATGTCCATATCGATCGTGTATTCCTGGCCAAGCGCCGTGCCGAAGCGGAGCATGCTGAAATCGGATGTCGACGTGGGCTTCAGGATGCTGTCTTCTTCCGTCCAGGTGCCGATGCCGCACTCTGCCCAGTCGCTGAACGGGATCACTTCGCCGTTGTAGGTGTTGGAGGGCGCTTCCTCTTCCGTCGTGATCTTCACGTTCTTGTAGTTGACTTCGCGGTTGCCGACGGAGCCGAGGACCAGATAACCGCCGTTGAACGCGTCGGTCGTAAAGGTCAGTTTCGTTCCCTTCACGTCGATCGTATAATTGCTGCCCTCGCGGGTGATGGTGACGTGGAACCAGTCTGTCGTTCCGACGTAGGCGCCGTTGCCGCCGTAGGGGTTGTTGTAACTGCCGAGGGTTGTGTCGGCCTTGTCTTTATCCGCGTAGGTAATGACGCGGGCAACGCCGGCGTTGTGCATATCCAGAACGAGACCGCTCTGGGTGAAGTTCTCGCCGGGGTTGACGTCGAAGCCGAGCTGGATGGTGTTCCAGCCGGACGTGGTGTCGAGCTGCTTGACGTCCATTTCCACGGTATAGTTCTGACCGAGCGCCGTGCCGAAGCGAAGCATGTTGTATTCCGTGATCGACGCGGGCTTCAGAATGCTGTCTTCTTCCTTCCAGGAGCCAATGCCGCACTCCGCCCAGTCGGAAAACGGGATCACTTCGCCGTTGTAGGTGTTAGAGGGCGCTTCTTCTACCGTCTCAATCTTTACATTCTTGTAGTTGACTTCACGGGAGCCGACGGAGCCAAGCACCAGATAGCCGCCGTTGAAGGCGTCTGTCGTGAAGGTCAGGACGGTCTCGCCGACCTGTACCGTGTAGTTGCTGCCTTCCCGGGCGATGGTGACGTGGAACCAGTCGGACGTTCCGACGTAGGAGCCGTTGCCGCCGTAGGGATTGTTGTAACTGCCGAGGGTGTCGTCCGCCTTGTCCTTGTCCGCATAGGTGATCACACGGGCAACGCCTGCGTTATGCAGGTCCAGCACAAGGCCGCTCTGGGTGAAGTTCTCGCCGGGATTGACGTCGAAGCCGAGCTGGATCGTCTGCCAGCCGGACGTGGTATCGAGCTGCCTGACGTCCATGTCTACGACGTAGTTTTGACCAAGCGCCGTGCTGAAGCGAAGCATGTTGTATTCCGTGATCGAAGCGGGTTTCAAAACGCCGTCTTCTTCCTTCCAGGTGCCGATGCCGCAGTCCGCCCAGTCGCTGAACGGGATGACAGTCCCGTTGAAGGTGTTCGTCGGCGTGTCAGCAAAGACGGAAAGCGGTGTTACGAGGGACAGGATCATGACGATGCTCAGGATCGCAGAGAGTATCCGTTTTTTCATGTTGCATTCTCCTCATAAATTGATTTTTTGCGTGTTGAAACGGTTGTTGACCTAAATGCAGATGTCTTCACCCGGGCAAAGAAGCATGACCGGGAGCTCGGGCGCTTGCTTTTTCATTTCTTCCAGGAATTCGTTTGGATCGCCGAGATGCTGCGCGAAATTCCAGTAATGGCAGGGCACACAGCACTCCGGCCGCAGGATGGAGAAAAACTTTGCCGCGTCTTTGGAGTCCATATTTCCGAATGCTCCGTTGATCGGCGCGGCGGCAAGCGAAATCGGGAATTCACTCATCTCGCTCGCAATATCCTCGCGCAGGCACGTGTCGCCGGCAATATAGAACGACTTGGTGCCGCACGTGATATACAGTCCTAACGCTTCCTTTGCCAATTCGCCGTGATCGCAGCGAACCGGCAGGATCTGAAATTCTCCCGCATTCACGGCGATGCCTTTTTCAAGGACGGTATACTTACCCGGATCAATGCCCAGCCGTTCGCACTCAGCTACGCAGTCGGCAGCCATATACAGGTGCGTCTTGCTGTTTGCAAGCAATTCCGGGATGCTGTCAACGTCAAAATGATCGTAGTGCGCGTGCGTCGCGGCAAGGAAGTCAAATTCCACCTCGCCCGGCTGCAGGAGCTGCGGCATCAGGCGCTTGAAACCAAAATAGCGCTCACAGCATCTCGAAAGGTACAGATCAATGCCAAGCAGTTGACCGCGGGGGGACTTCAGGATAAACCCCGCCTGTCCCATAAAAATCACGCCGAGGCAGTTTTCCGGCACGTCCAATGCCTGGATCCTTTGTGCGATCTCAATCATTCGATGTTCCCTCCTTCTGCTCCATGTCGAGCGTCAGTCGGAAGCGCAGCGAGCTGTTCGCTGCAATCTCGCACGCGCAGCCGCTCTGTTCTGCCGCATCCGGTCGGTCATACGGCGCCGTACATGGTTCCAATGCGATGTTATACATATCTTCAAACGAACCGTTGTTGATCCAGACTCCGAGATACTTCACCGTCTCTTTGGAAAAACGGAGCATCAGTGTTTTTCCGTCGGCATAACGGTATCCGCACCAGCCGTCCGGCATAGGATCGGTATAGAAAAACTTATAGCTCTCGCCATCCGGCTGTTGAGGAAGGGTACGTTCGTGGGAGAGCTGTTTGCCGAACATTGTCCGAATCGGCGCATCGGGCGCAAACGGTGTCACGATCTTTGCATCCGGGAAAGCGTTCAGCATACAATGCGCCGCCCACAGGCAGGGAAACGCGTCATTTCCGTCATTCGCGATGTCGTAGTCGATCGCGATGCCGCCGCTTTCCTCCTCCGTGACCGTTTTCGTAAACCGAACGGGAAAGCGTTTTGAATGAAAGGTGAACCGAAGCGAGCCGCCTGCCGTTTCGCATTCGACCGGATGCCGGCAGACCTCGCCGTGATCCGGATATGTCACGCCGCGGAACGGACCGTCCTGCGGTGTGTATGGATCGATGGTCGGGAACATATCGTCAAACCCGCTGCACTCCGCCTGAACGTAGTCCGAATCCGGGAACAGCCGCCGATATGCCGCGCCTTCTCTCTGCTGGAGAAGCTCGCGGCCGTCGCCGCACAGTGATACCAGTTTTCCGCCGTCCTCCGGCAGAAACGTGGCGGTGAGCCGCGCTCCGTGGACACACAGAGCCGGTCTGTCTTTATACGTTGTCTGAATGATCTTCATTTCACTTTTTCCCGAGGTGATCCCGATAGGCGGGATTCAGGATCGTCTTGACTGGCTTCCCCGCAAAGAAGTCGATCACGTTTCCGGACGCCATGGCAGACGACTTTTCCAAACACTCATAAGAACCGGCGCCCGAATGCGGAAGAAGGATCACGTTGTGGAGTTTCAGAAGCGGATTGTCCAATTCCGGCGGCTCCTTCTTGAATACGTCAAGTCCCGCTGCCGCGATCTCTCCGGTCTCCAGCGCCCACGCCAGCGCTTCCTCGTCGACCAGCGCGCCGCGCGCCGTGTTGATCAGGATCGCCGTTTTTTTCATCTTCGTCAGGAAGTCGCGGTCGACCATATTCAGGGTATCGGGCGTCGCCGCCAGATGCAGGCTGATCACGTCCGCCGTCCGAATGATCTCCTCGCGCGGCGCTTTCGTGACGTTCAGTTTTTCTGCCGCTGCTTCGTCCCAGTAGTATTCGTCGCAGGCGATGATGCGGCAGTCAAAACCGCCGAGCATCTTTGCCAACGCTTTTGCAATATTGCCGAAGCCGATCAGACCGACGGTCTTTCCTTCGAGCTGATGGCTCAGCTTTCCCTCGAAGAACCAGCTCCAGTCATTGTTCCGCACCGAGGCGTCACGCGCCGGGAATTCCCTGAGCAGATCGATCATCATCGCGATCGCACACTCGGCAACGGCGACAGACAGAGAGTTTGCCGCGTTGCATACGGCGATGCCGCAGCGCGCCGCTTCCTCCTTGTCGATCTCGTCCGTGCCGACGCCCCATCGGGAGATCAGTTTGACGTTTCCCGTGCCGAGCATCCGAACCGCTTCCGTGGGCAGTTTTTCACCGCACGTGATCAGCGCGTCATATCCTTTCAGCTCGTGCGCAAAATCCAGAAAGTTTCTGGTCGGCATATCGGCGATGTCGACCTGATGTCCCGCGTTTTCGATCGCGGTTTTCATTACCTCCCGGAAAAACAACGGATTCTGTCGGCCCAAAATTGCTACTTTCATAAGGCGGGTTCCTCCGAAATCTTAATGATCGTTTTCACTACGCCGCTGCGGTCTTCAACAGACAGCGCTTCTCCGCACTCGTCAAACGGCCGCTCTGCAGTGATCATTTCGGAGAGTTTCATATCCTTTTCCGCCATCAGCTTTGAAACAGCTTCCAGATTGCCGTACTCTCCCATAATGCCGATCAGCGTCATTTCCTTTTCCACAACCGTACTGAAATCAACCTCTTTCGGTGCGTTGTTGTAAAAGCCGATCAACGCCGCAACTGCTTTTTGCGCAGCGATCCTTATCACTTCATTCAGCACCTGTTCGTTGCCGCAGCATTCCAGTATGTAATCGGCAAGCCGACCGCCGGTTTTCTCTTTCAGGCACGCAACCGGATCGCACTTTTGAACGTTGATTATGCCGGAAGCGCCCATCTTCAAAGCGATCTGAAGCTTCTTGTCATTTCTGCCGAGCACGTAGACCTGTGCGCCCTCGCGCACCGCCAGCGCCACAGCTGATAGGCCGATCGGTCCGGTGCCGATGACGGCGACAATGGAATCCGGACGGATATTCATTTTCTTGGTTCCGCCGTAGGCAACCGAAAGCGGCTCGCACAGGGCTGCCTCTTTCAGACTGATGTTGTCGGCAAGTTTGTAAACGTGACGCTCGGGCATCAGGAAATACTCCGCAAACGCTCCGTTCCAGCAGGGATCGATCGTGCCGACGTGCATCCTGCCCGTGCAATTGTTGTAATCTCCCGCCTGACAAGCGGCACATTTTCCGCAGGAAACGTAGTTATCGCCGACCACGCGGTTGCCGGGCTTGACTTTGGTCACAGCATCGCCGACTTCCGCAACGATGCCCGACCACTCGTGTCCGAGGCGGATCGGGTAAGTCGCTTTCCCTGTTTTTACAAAACTGCTTTCACCGGAAAAAAGGTCATAATCCGTGCCGCAAACACCGCAATAGCAGATCTTTACCAGAATCTGATCGGCAGCCGGCTTTGGTGTATCGACCTCAATAAAGGCGCCTTGCTTCGGAGCAGTTGCATGAAACACCTTCATTTTCTATTCTCCTTTCTCGAATTGGGGTATCGTTCGAATTAGGGAATCATCGGTACATCTTTCTTCGCTTCCGCGACGATCTCAACGAATTTCGCAACCTGGCGGGTAATGGAACTCAGGCCTTCTTTGGCGATCTTGTCAAAGTCCATAAACGTCCGCGCGCCGGAGACCGCGCAGGCGCCGCAGCGGATGAAGTCGGCTGCATTGTCCGGGGTAATGCCGCCGGAGGGGATCAGGTTGACTTCCGGGAAAACCATTTTCAGATTTGTCATATATTTCGGGCCGCCGAGGGCTCCGGGGAAGATCTTGACCATCGCAGCGCCCTTGCGCATCGCGTTGAATACTTCCGTCGCGGTAAAGGCGCCGCTGAAAACAGGCACGTTGTATCTGCCCGCAAGATCGATCACGTCGTCGATCACGCAGGGATTCACGATCACGCTGCCGCCGTGCAGAATAACTTCCCGCGCCGTCGCAGGATCCAGCACGGTGCCTGCCGCACATAAGAGTTCATCGCCGAAATGGCTCGAAATTGCTTCAATCGCTTCCAGCGCGCCGGGCGTCGTCATCGTGACCTCGATCACTCTTGCACCGCCGTCGTACATTGCCTGCGCGTACGCGATGTAGTCATCCTTCTGATGCAGCTTGATACACGGCAGAACGCCCGCTGTCTTTGTCTGCTGGATCACGTATTCTTTCAAAGTCTGATCTGCTTTTCTCATGGCTGTTCTCCTTATACCTTATATTTTGCAATCATTTTTCCGATCTGCGCCGGCTCGCCGGGCGCGATGCACGGCATGTGCGCGTCCTGCGGAAGCGCAATCAGGAAATACCCCGGGCGGAGAGTGATCTTGTCGCCCGTTCCGGTTACCGACACCATATCGGTTTCAGCGTTATAGGAAAGCTCTTTCATGTTGCGAATGTCGCTGTAGCCGATCTGCTCAGTGCCGTAGGCGAGGAAATGAATGTCCGCATAGACCTTGTGCGCTTCAAACGAGCACGCTTCCTCGGGCTTTGTCATCATCGGGCGAACCTTCACGAGAACGTCGTCGCTGATTTGCAGGTTGGCTTTTTCCAGCGGCGCGTCACCGACGCCCGCAAAGAAATCCAGCGCAGCACGGACCGCTTCGCCAAGGCAATAATACTGTTCTCTGTTGGAAATATGGTCTACTATCATATCGCCATCTCCTATCTCTGTACTCTGCCGGACGTATTGCCCTGCATCAGCGAAACGACCTCGTCAAGCGTTGCCAGATTGAAGTCGCCGGCGATCGTCTGCTTCAGCGCCGAGGCGGCAACCGCAAACTCTCCCGCCTTTCGGATGTCGTACCCGTTCAGCAGACTGTAGATCAGACCTGCCGCGAAGGATGCGCCGCCGCCGCCGCGATCGACCAGTCGGATGTTATATTTATTCGTATGATAGAACTCGTTTCCGTCATACAGCAGCGCGGACCATCCGTTGTCCGAGGCGGAAAAGCTCTCACGCAGCGTCGAAGCGATAAAGCGGAAACCGAATCGCTCTTTCAGCTTGCGGAAAGACTCCTGATACCCCTCGATGTCCAGCGACGCCGTATTGATATTCGTGCTGCCCGCCTTCACGCCAAGGCACTTTTCCGCGTCCTCCTCGTTGCCGATGCACACGTCGGTGTATTCCATCAGCGGGATCATAACGCTCTGGGCCTTTTCCGGACTCCACAGCTTGCTGCGGTAGTTCAGATCGACGCTGACCGTGACGCCGCGCTGTTTGGCGGCCTTCACCGCCGCAAGCACAAGAGCGGAAGCCGAGTCGCTGATTGCAGGGGTGATGCCCGCAACGTGGAACCAGTCAGCTTCCGAAAAGATCTTATCAAAGTTAAACTCCTCGACGGCGGCTTCCGATATAGCCGAATGCTTGCGGTCGTAAACGACCTTGGACGGCCGCATCGAAACGCCGTTCTCATAGAAATTCAGTCCCAGCCGCTCACCGCCGCGAACGATGCAGCTCGTATCCACGCCCTGCTCGCGCAGCTTGTTGAACGCGATCTGTCCCAGAGGATTGTTCGGCAGCTTCGTCACGTACCTGCTGTCCATACCGAACCGCGCAAGAGAAACCGCGACAATGGATTCATCGCCGCCGTAGTAAGCGTCAAACTCCGTCGCCTGCTCAAACCGCAGATTGCCTTTCGGCATCAGCCGAAGCATCATTTCGCCCAAAGTTACTACTCTCATTTTTATCGCCTCCAATTAAGACTTTCCGTACAAATTAAGATAATAGTCTCGTCCGCCGACGATATCTTCATCAGGAATGCGCGTCACGCCGCCGCTCGCCATCAGCAGATGCAGGTAGATCTCGCAGGACTTCTCGAGGATCTGACAGCAAACCCTTGCTTCCTTGAGCGTACGCCCGAAGCACATCGGGCCGTGGTTGCGGATCAGGATTGCGTTCGCATTCGTCACGGAATCCGTTGCGACCTGCCCGAGTTCGACGTGTTTGGAAGAGGTGACGTACCTGGACGTCAGGGGGATCGGCCCGCCGATCAACTGACAGATCTCGTCGGAGAACGCCGGAATACCTCTGTCGCGGCACGACGCCGCCATCGCGTATGTGGAGTGAGAGTGAATGATCGCGTTGATGTCCTGACGCTTTTTCATAATCCCGAGATGAAGTTCCCGTTCGGAGGTTGAAAGCCGAAATCCGGAAACGACCTCTCCGTTGGGCGAAAGGACGACCAAATCCTCCGGCTGCATTTCATCGTAGTCGATTTTCGACGGGGTGATCAGGATGTTGCCGTCTTCCAGCCGCACGCTGACATTTCCCCAAGTACCAAATACGTACTTTTCTCTGCGCAGCCATCGGCAGGTTTCGATGATCTCCATCCGCATTCTATAATCGTCGATCATGAGTTTCCCTCTGTTTCGTATACTTTGCGTTATCGGTAACGCACTTTTATTATACTCCCGTCTTTCTGTGCTGTCAACACATCTTTCCCTTCTTTTTTCTCTTTCCCGGATTTTTTTGATTTGTTTGATTTTTCGCACTTTTTACTTGTATTTGCGCCTCTTGTGTAGTACTATATATGGTGTAAACTTTATGTTACTTTTTCGATTGAGGTTTTTCTATGGCTGAAAAGAAAACGACAATCTACGATTTAGCGGAAAGCCTGCATATTTCCGTCGGAACTGTCTACCGCGCGTTGCACGGAACGGGACGGATCAGTCCCGCTACAAAAGAGCGCGTGTTACAGAAGGCCGCCGAAATGAACTTTGAGCTGAACCCCTCCGCACAAATGCTCAGTCGTTCTCCGATCACGATCGGCGTCGTTCTTTGCTGCCCGATCCCCGAGTTCCTTGATGAGATCTATTCCGGCATTTCTCACGAATTTTCCGCCATCGCGCAATACAAGTATTACAGCGATATCCGGATTATGCCGCACAAGAACGCCGAGGACTGCGCAGAACTCATTTCAGAGGCCATCATTGATTTCAAGAACAGGAATTACGGGGGTGTGATCCTCTTCCTTTCCGGCTCCCACGAGCCTTGCGCAGATGCGCTCTCCGCTTTGGAAGAAGCGAATATCCCGATGGTTTGTCTTGTCAACGACATTCCCCGGAAGAACCGCGTGTCCTTCGTCAGCGCCGACGGCTTCTGCGCCGGACGTATCGCTGCCGAGCTGCTCTCGCTGACCTGCACCAAGCAGCGTATCGCCATCCTGACCGGCGCCAGCGCAATCCACATCCATAAACTCAATCTGGCGGGCTTTATGGAAGAAGCCAAAAACCACTTTGAGGCAGTTGACGTCTTCGAGCATCAGGACCGTCCCGATCTGGTCCGGCATCAGCTCGCCGCGATCTATGACCACGCGCCTGCCTACCAAGGGTTATATATCACCTCCGCAAGCTCGATCTACGCCTGTCCGCTTCTGATGAATCTCAACCGGGAGCAGAAAATGCAGATCGTCACGACGGACTTGTTCAGCCAGACGAAACAGCCGCTTGAGGACCGGATCGTAATGGCTACGATCTTCCAGAACCCGTTCCTGCAGGGACGAAAATCCGTCAGGGCGTTATTCCGTTTCATTCAGAATCACGAACAGCAGAATCTCGTCATGATCCCTCCGCAGATCGTCATGCACTCCAATGTGGAGCTTTATCACGTCAGCGCCCAGCCCGAGAAGGATTGACCCAATCTCTTCGCCTTTCACAAAAATACATTTAAAATATAAATAAAAATATAAAAAAGACGACGCTGGATAACAGCATCGTCTTTTTTGCGTAATCTCCGGTTAACCAGCGTTTTCGACCGATCGGCGCGCTATGTGTCCGCAAAAACTGACAGGAAAAATTTTTCGCTAAAAAACTATTGACAAGGCGCTCTGACCGGATTATAATGACATCATAATCAAACATTTGTTCGCAAATAGCGCACAGAATTACCAGGGAGTGATGTAAAATGAATGGCAAAAACCGCGCTATTCCACACGCTTCGGAGATCTTTCGGAGCGCAGATGGGTCAGGATGATCGGCGGTGTATATGGAAGCTAACCGCAAGCCGAAGTTTCAGAATGCCCCCGTTCCGGAAAAGGTTGAGTATTTTATGAGAATCTCGACCGAGGAATGTGTCAACCTGACGGAACGGGTAGTCAAATGCCCCTATTGTGGTTTCCCCTTAACGCACGTATTCAGCGACGCCCAAGGGCATCTTCGGGTAAAATGTCCGAAGTGCAAGGGCACTGCCATTGTGAGTCTGGCATATTTCCGCACACAAAAGGGCTACGGCAAACTCAAGGAAAGAAACCCATAATAGAATACTGACCGAACATTATAGCGCGTAAGCGGAGCCGGTCCAAGCGACCGAGACTGCCCGGGCACCGTATGATGGACAAGCATAGGCAACTATGCTCTGTTTTCATACGGTGTTTTTTATACTCCGCCCATCATACGATGCTATAAATCAGGCCCCTTCCGCCTCGCGCGAAAGGAGCCTTTCTTATGCGTAAAACCTGGCGCTGCGACGCTGCAGCGTACCCGTAATCTCCGTTTTTTGACTTTTCAACAATTCAAAAAACACAAAGGAGATTACACGATGAACGCACAGAACAAGAGCACTTCGCCCGCCGGCAGCGGAGGGCAAAGCAAGACAGTCAGATACAAGTTCGTCACCGGCGAAACCTCTGAAGTTGAGGTGTCGGGTGAGGTTGCCGCGTTCCTCGCAGAAGCTGACAAAGCGGAACACGCGCAGGAAGTGGCAGAGCGCAGGCATACGTATTCGCTGGATGCAATCCTTTACGAAGGTTCGGAATTCAGCAACGGCAAAACCCCTGAAACAGACTTGGTATCGACAATTGACCGAGAGCGTTTTCGGGCAACGCTTTCAATCTTGACAGATCGGCAGCGCAGACGGCTGAAGATGTTTTCTGAAGGATTATCATCCCGTGAAATTGCAACGCGGGAAAGCATCGCCGATCACAAGGCCATTCTTGAGAGCATAAATACTGCCCGCAGAAAAATTCAAAAGTTTTTTTGAAAAAACACCCCCCAAAACGACCTTTTTTTGTGTGTATAGTGAGGGAGGTTCTTTTCCCCCCTCACTGTACCTTGAAAATTGAACAAGCATTTCATCAAGTACGTTACTTCTGACGAGGCGCGAAAGCGTGAGCCATGACAGTCGGGTGCGCGACGACCTTCCAAAAGGGAAGCGAGCGGAAGAACCTGCTGCAGGTGCCGGATTGCTACCGGGACGGCGATGACAGCCAGAAGAAATAATGATACTCCTGCCTTGAACGCGTCACTGCATTGGGCAGCTCGGTCCGAACGACGGAGGGGTGCGATTCCCGTGTTGCGGTAGCAGATCGCAGCTTGATGACTTCCCGCTTCACAGGGGCGCCGGGGGCAAATTTGTGAATTTCCCAAAAATAGCGCAGACCGCAAAAAGTTCGGAATATCCGTTTCTTTCATATACCGTCGATCAGCGAACAATATATGCTTTCTTGATTCTGACGGTTACGGACTTTTCTGCCGGTCTGCTTACATATTTTTGAGGAGGTTCAACTATTATGAATTCACCAATCGAAACGATGGAAATCCAGGGCTGCAAAGTGACGATCAAATACGCAACGGATAAAGAGAAGGCCATTTCGCTCCGAACCATAGAAGAAATGCTGATGGCTACGCTCCTGCACGAGCCTCTCCCGCATCCTTGCCAAAGCGGCGAGTCCAAACAATAATGGTATCCGGAGGTGAGTAATATGGAACAGAAAAAACGGGTCTACACGCTGTACCGCGTTTCCACGGTCGGGCAGGTCGATCAGAACGACATTCCGATGCAGAAGCAGGCCTGCCGGGAGTTTGCGGACAGTCACGGATGGACGATTCTCAAAGAATTCTCCGAAAAGGGCGTGTCCGGCTTCAAGGTCTCGGCAAAAGACCGCGACGCGATCGTCGATCTGCAAACGGCAGCCGTGAACGGAGAATACGACATTCTTCTCGTCTTTATGTTCGACCGCCTCGGACGGCGCGACGATGAAACGCCGTTTGTCGTCGAATGGTTCGTGCAGCACGGGATCGAAGTCTGGAGCGCGACCGAGGGACAGCAGCGGTTTGACAGTCACGTGGACAAGCTGATGAACTATATCCGCTATTGGCAGTCGTCCGGCGAAAGCGTAAAAACCTCCATCCGCACGAAAACAAGGCTGGGGCAGCTGACCGAGGAAGGGCACTATACCGGCGGGAGCGTTCCCTACGGCTACCGGGCGGTCGACAAAGGACGCAAAAACAAGCGCAATCGCTCCGTTCTCGACCTTGAGATCAATGAGGAAGAAGCCGCCGTTGTGCGGTTGATCTTTCAGAAGTACGTCAACGAAGGGATGGGCTCGCTGCGCATTTCAAGATACCTGCATGAGCGAAATATCAGCGGGCGGGGCGGTCACGGCTTCCCGAATGTCAGCATTAATCACGTTTTGAAGAACAAGGCGCTGACCGGGTATATCATCAACGGCGACGCCGTTTCGGAACACATCCCGCAACTCCAGATCATTGACGAAGACACCTTCCAAAAGGCGCAGGAGATTATGTCCGACCGCGTCACTCACAGAAACGCCTATCCGCTGAACAGCAAAGGGCAGGCGCTTTTAGCCGGCAAGGTTTACTGCGCCCACTGCGGCGGACGGCTTACCCTGACCACCAGCGGCAGCACCACGAAGGTCATTGACGGCGTCAAGCGAAAGATCCCGAAGATTCGCTATCAGTGCCACTACAACGTGCGCCATCCCGGCGAATGCGACGGGCAGTCCGGCTACGGAATGAGCAAGGTCGACCGGATCGTTGACGAAATCCTCCGATTGAAGCTCGCGCAAATCAAAGGCGCGCCGAAGTCAGACGTCCTGGAACGCCGGCACAAGAAGGAAATCAAGGCCGCAAAAACCACCGCGGACAGTGCCAAAAAGAAGCTCGCCTCGCTGAAAGCGGAATTGGAAGAGTACCGCAGCGAGACCATCAAGGTGATCCGCGGAGAGAGCAAGCTGACTGCCGAGCTGCTGACCGGTCTGATCGAAGAAACGACGCAGAAGATCGCTCTGGCGGAGGAGGAAACGCAAGCCGCGAACGCGCGGTATGAAACCGCCGTTTCCTCGTCCAAACAAGTCGAAAAAGACTACGCGCAATTGCTCTCCTGGGCGGATATTTATGATCACAGTTCCTTGCCCGAAAAGAAGATGATCGTCGCCAATCTGATCGAGAAAGTGACCATCGGGCGCGACTATCAAATGGAGATCGAGTTCAACTTTATGTACGATGATTTGCTGAAATTTTCGCTGCCTGCGAACAGCGAACCGGGCGAAAACGGGCTGTGAACCCAGTGGGGCAGCAGTCAGAACACCCAAAAACTAAAATATCTGAAAAAGTTAGAAAAACGGCAGGTTTTATTACAAAACCTGCCGTTTTTTGGTGGGCGTTTGAGGAATCGAACCTCACGGACGTTCCAATATGTCATCGCAAATTTATATTTTACACCCCAACAGTTTTCTGCTACAACGCCCACGTAGACCGGTAGGAACCATCCCCAGAATACCCATTAACGAAAATAGAATCATTATAAAATCCCTGCCTTTCAGGCAAAACTCCACGCGGAAGTTGTCACTGATTTTTCGTGACACTGTAATCGAAAATGAGGATGTGAAAATAATAAAAATGCTAATAAGGGACAAAAAACATCTGACTAGTATCATTATACAATTGTTATTGGAAAATACAATATACGTTTCTCCTTGTTGATCTTCGCTCATATTTGACTACCCGCAATTGTTGTACTAGCAATTCAATCACGATCGAAAATGTAATCTATTTCGTCATAATGATCATCGCCTCTGAAATGTTTTTCTTCAAAATCCGCGTAATCATAATCATCAGCTAGATAGGACTTTACCAACTGGTTAACGCCGTCAACCGAAAAAGATAGTCCTTCTGTATAATTGCAATGATTCTCGATATTTTCTGGAAGCATTGACAGCAGGTCATCTATTTCACTTATGGCATCTGAAATAATCTCGTCATAAATATATGATGCCGCCTTCTCAATATCTATTCCTTCATATAGGCCGTTATCATAGCGTGCGGATTCAAGTGCATAGTCAATATCTGGGGAATAATCATCAACGTCTAAATTATCACAGTACGCTTGAATTGCATATTGGAGTTGCTCTGAGGCAGTATTGACGAAAGACTCTCGGCGATCACCAGTAAAGAACTGATCAATCAAACAAATAAGCTCAACCATTTCCTCAAGAACAAATGAGTCAAGCATATTGTCCAAATTAAAGTTTTCGCCCAAATACTCGCTAATCTTATAAAAATGGCAGATATCTTTGCGAAAAATCTGCCGTACGGTTTTTATCGGCGCTACTGAATCAACTCCATAGATCCGCAAATAGTAAGGTGCATTTAAAAATGCTTGAATGTATTCAATATACACATCATCGAGAATGTTGTATTTGCAGCAATAGTACGCAATGAATGCTTCTTTTTGCCTTTTGCTGTCAAATAAGTATCGGTCAATCTCGCGATTCTTCAATGCCGTTTGCGCAAATGTCTCGAACTCAGATTCGGTCATCAACCGCTTTTTTTGCTGAATAGCAGAAGCATGGGCAATTAGCTGCTCTCTTTCATACGGGCTTGCGATTAGCCGTCCATCGATATAATCGTTAATTGACGGATTAACCATTGCGATTCTTTTTTCTGATCTAAAAGAAACAATCCGAACAAACCCGTCTAAAAGCCTTGCCAAAGATGCCTCGTATTGATTAATTGTTGTGTCAATGTCCTTCTCTAACACAATCTTCTCTCAAAACAGTTCTTTACTAAATTCTCATCAACCGCCGAGTCGGATAGTGAATATACTGTCAAAAGGAGAAGCCGATCAACCTTTTTCAGTCTGCGCTCATATTCGTCTTTCCATATTTCTTTTGGATTATTTAATTGCTGCATCACATAATCATAATACTGTGAAGAAGGAATACTTTTGTATCGGTTTGGACTACAAACGAATTCTATTATTCGAGGCGTATAGTTTGCATGTCGAATAATGTTAATATATCGCTTGCCCTTCTTTATTTCAGAAAAATAATCCTTATCCATACCGTTAAACGAAATGTGATTATAGAAGAGCTTTGCCTTTTCAACATCATCTAAGGCAGACATATCCAACACATAAACCCTGAAATGGTTTCCTTCAAAACATTTTAGCAATTCCGGCTTTCGTTCTTTAGCCTCTTGAAGAATAGTGATCCGAGAATTCAAAACCAACAGTTTGTTTGTGGAGGCACTAACAAAGTATATCAAAGAAAGGAGCTCGTCGTTTTGGCTTTCTTTCATATTATAATATGCCTGTCCAAAGCAATCATCAACGAGAATGATCTCTTTAGTTTCCGGATTCCGAGATAACGATTGTTTAAGCTCGGCAAGGTTAGAGACACTGGTGGAAAATCGCACCCTATATCCGTTCGCAGCATAATGCAACACAATCATTTTTGAGGTAATCGTTTTTCCGACGCCAGGATTTCCTGTAATAAAAAGTATTCTTTCCTCTTGCAGGCATTTTACTGCCGTACTAAACGCAGACGTTTTAACAAATAGTTTCTTTTCATTCTCAATATTTGCAAGAAGGGCTTCGCAATCAACAAAAACACTTGTGTTCCCGATCTCTTGTAGTATTCCTGTAGCCTCAATCCAAAGTTTGTAATGCTTTTTGAGAACCTCAATATTTGCAGGGTCGCATAAAAAAGACTCTATCTCTGTCAGCGTGATGACATTTGATGGGGTCTGCATATACTTTGAGAATAATTGGTAGATATCATTAACGTTATTCGGAGATAATTCTTTGGAACAGCAGACATAGTATTCCTTCGGAGAAAGCTGAGCTACTTTTTCGGTTTCCTTCTTTAATGCAGCGATAAGGTTAGAAACAGAAGATTTCACATAGTGCTTGACCTGAACAACAATGTTTTTTGTATAAACATTATCAGTTAAATCAATACCGCCATCTCTGCCTTTGGCAAATCTGTGTAATTCAGCGTTGAGCTTTTTCTGCATGATGTCCTGACACAAGTATTCAAATTCGACATCATTTAAGTTTGCATAATTCAGCATGTCTGTTTTCCCCCGAAACAAAGTGACAATACGCCACAGATTAACTTCCCAACGATAGCAATATTTGCGCGCTCTAATTACACAAATCTACTTGTACTAGGCTTCTACTATTGAATCATAGCATACTCGTTACAGTTTTGCTACCCCTTGTTTTATACGTACACATACTGTACACACGCGCTAGCCTATACCCATCTGATTGCGTACGCCCAAACAGTTTTACAGTAATACAGTACGAAAACACGGCGGCTGTGCATAGTAAGCAGCAGTCCAAGGCCTTTCGAGTATGCTGATGAAGATGTGCAGCTACATACATAGATGCAATTATGAACACAGTATGTACTAAAACGAGTTTGCTGGCAAAGGGTGTTAGTCATTAATCGACTCGTTGTTAATCAACAATAAAAGTCTGAAAAACAGCAGGTTTTATTACAAAACCTGCCGTTTCTGGTGGACCCAGTAAGAGGAGGGATACTCCGGCGGCAAGCCGCCTCCGTGACACTGCGGTTTTTTGCGGCGGTCGCCGCACCGCCGCTGCGCGGCGCTTTTGCTGCAAAGCAGCAGGAAATCCTTGTGTTCGAACCGGGCGTTCTCCCCGAATCCTTACCTCCACCAGTACAAAAACGGCAGCCAAAAGGCTGCCGTTTTTATACTGGTGGACCCAAGGGGGATCGAACCCCTGACCTCAAGATTGCGAACCTTGCGCTCTCCCAGCTGAGCTATGGGCCCCTATATTCGATTGGTTGTGACTCCGCTGCGTTCATCAGGTTCGCAATCCGAAAATCTCGGGTTGTGAATCCGGTGTCGGCTGCGGGATCAAGTTTCAGGACAAAAACCGTTCCGCGTGGGCTCCCAGCTGAGCTAAAGGCCCATTTCGGGGTACGCGGCGCGTGATTTCGCCGTGCAGAGGTTATTATAGCACATTCTTCTGAAAATGCAAGCATTTTTTCGCATTTTGCGGTAAAGTTTTGAAATGCCGTGCGGAAACATCCGTTTCCCGCGGCGGATCCGCCGGAAAGGCTTGCGTTTGACACAATTGCGTGGTATGATAAGATCTACACAGGATCCCTGTCTCTTTCGCATTTACATAGAAATCTTGTACAAAACAAGGAGGCGCATTTTATGGATCGACCGTTCAATCCCCCCGGGCAGGACGATCTGCTCCGCGAACATGACGTGACCGATGCACCCCTGTCCGACGAGGCGGATATGACGAAGGAGCTTCCGTCCGTCGACGATATCCTGCGCGAATTCTCCGCGCCGCTGGGCGAAATCGCTGAGGACGCGCCCGAAGCGTCCGACGGCGATCTAACGGCGTTCCCCGCGCAGGAGGAAGCGCTGGCCGAGCCGCTTCCCGCAGCTGAAGAACCCGCGCCGGAGGAAGCGGCGGAGTTTCCGTCCGCAGCCCGGCAGGAAGACGAAATGACGGACGAGGCGTCCGGCGAAGCGCCGCTGGACGATATTCTGCGCGAATTCGGCGCGCCGGACGCGGAAGCCCCCGCCGAGCCGCTGCCGGAAGAACTTCCCGCGCTCTATCCGATCGAGAGCTTTGCCGCGCCGGAGGAAGAAGGGCCGCCGACCGTCGTCGCGCGTCCGGCGCAGAAGCAGCGTCCGCTGTGGCGAAAGGTGCTGCGCGTTCTCGGCGTGATCGGCAAGTATCTGCTCGCGATCGTCATTGCCCTTGCGATCGCAGTCGCCGGTCTGTTCGGCTACCTGACGCTGGCGGAGTACAATCCCGCCCACGCCGAGCTTGCCGAGCGCGGCGCGGTAAACGTGTCGAAAAAGCTGGATCAGAAGACGATCACCGTTCTCACGATGAACACCGGCTACGCCGCGCTGGGCGAGGACGCCGACTTCTTCATGGACGGCGGCAAGGGCGTCCGCGGCGAGTCCGAGGATCAGGTGCGCGACAACATGCTCGGCATCGAGGAGATCCTGCGCAGCGCGGACGCGGACTTCATCTTCCTGCAGGAGGTCGATACCGACTCCGACCGCAGCTTCGGGCTGAACCAGTGGCTGCAGTACGAGCATGATCTGGAGGACTACGAGACGCGCTTTGCGCTGAACTATTCCTGCGATTACGTTCCCTATCCGCTCCCGAAGACCATCGGCAAGGTGCATTCCGGCATCACGACCTTCAGCCGCTATGACATCTCCTCCGCGACGCGCTACAGTCTGCCGTGTCCCTTTTCGTGGCCGACCCGCATCGCCAATCTGAAGCGCTGCATGCTCGTCACGCGCATTCCGCTCGAGGACATGGACGGGCGCGAGCTCGTGCTCGTCAACTTCCATCTGGAGGCATACGACGACGGCGAGGGCAAGGCCGCGCAGACCGAGCAGCTCATGGCGTATCTCCGCGAGGAATACGAGAAGGGCAATTTCGTGATCGCCGGCGGCGACTTTAACCAGTGCTTCCCCGGCACGCAGCTCACCTACCCGCTGAAAGACACGAGCGGATGGGCGGCGGGTCAGCTCGACCGGCTGCCGACCGGCTGGCGGTACGCCTACGACGAGAAGCCGGCGACCTGCCGTCTGCTCAATCAGCCCTACGATCCCGACAGCGAGCTGACGCAGTATTACGTGATCGACGGCTTCATCCTCTCGCCGAACGTGGGTCTGAACTCTGTGAAAACGCTGGATGAAGATTTTGTCTATTCCGACCACAATCCCGTTCTGATGGAAGTCACGCTCAACCCGTGAGCCTGCGGAACGAAAAAGCGAAACAGGAGATATGAAAATGAAAAAACTGATTGCTTTCTTACTGATCCTCAGCCTGATCGCCGCGCTGCTGATCGGCTGCGGCTCTGCGCCCAAGAAGCCGGCGCAGGACGAAGAGGACGACCGGTCGGGCGAGTCGGAGGAGACCGACGCGCCGGAAACGGAAGATCTCCCCGATGAAACGGAAGAGCCGAGCGAAGCGCCGACCGAGCCGAGCGAGGAGCAGCCGGAAGAAGACACCGTCTTTGTCCTGACCGACGACCTTAGCTGCAACCACTTCACCAACGGCACCGTCGACATCATGTTCCGTGAAGACGGCAGCGTGATTCGCGCGAACGCCGCCGCCGAACAGCTACAGACGCTGTTCACGGTAGAGCCGAACGACGAGATCTTCACGCGGCTGATCGGCGTGACCGACCACCGTCTGTACTTCGGCTGGAATGAAAACGAGGACTGGTGGGGCGTCAACGTCTATTCCGTGGACTATCGCGGCGAAGACCGGCAGGAGCTCGGCGAAGCGTGGGACCCGTCGTTTGAAGACGGCTGGCTGATCCTACTGGGCTTCCGCTCCGACGTCAGCTCGACCGAGCTGCTGCTGATCAACCGCTACGACGAGATCGTCGCCGAAGATCAGTCCGGCGCGGTCTGGGACGCGGCGGTATTGGACGGCTCCGTCTACTACGTCATCGTTGAGGATTACCCGGGCGCGGCGGGGTCCGATGAAAAAGAGGGCGGCTGGAATTACGATCTGGTCCGCGCGGATCCGAACGGCGACAAGACCGTGCTGAAGGTCTTCGAGGGGCAGCCGAACTTCTATATCGCGGCGCTCTTCATCGACGAGGTTCTCTGTATCTACGAGATGGACGAGTTCTATAACGTGCGCACGCTGGAGCCGGTCTCGGACCCGGTCGGCGACGCGCCGGCGTAACCCGGACATGCACAGCCGCGCAGGCACAACCGCCTGCGCGGCTGTTTTGTATGCCGCCTCCTTCCGTCACGGCTCGCGCCGCGTGCCCTACGCGGAATATCCGCAAGTTGCGCCTCGACCGCTGCGCGGTCTTGCAATGACCCGCTGTATCCTATCCCCTAACGCATCCGCTCACCGCCTGTTTTTTGTACAAATTCCCCACAAAGGATTGCATTGCCCGAACGGTTGTTGTATAATTATTCTATAAAATGCGGAGGAGGCGCTTCGTAGATGAAAAAGCATACATACCGATTGATCGCATGTCTGCTGGCGGCGGTCATGCTGCTGTCCGTTCTTCCGGCGTCGTTCGCAGAGGACGCGGAACATGCGCCCGCTGCCGGCGACCTGCTCTGGGAACAGATTCTCGCACTGCGCGACGGCGTGAAGAAGCGTGACGGCGCGCCGTCGGAGGCTGATTTTGCGGCGATCTCTGCCGACGTTTACGCCCTTGTGGAAGCGTCCGGCACGGCGCGGGAGGGCAGTCTGCTCGCCAACGGCGATTTCATCCGCTGGATCGACGACGAAACGGGCATTTCCTGCTGCTACTCTCCCGCCCTTGAGGCGGACAAGGCAGGCGCGCGGGCAGGATACCGTGCGCCGCAGGTTCTGACGCTCGACGACGTCCCCGCGGCTGCCGTGACGCGCGGCGGTGGTCCGTCGGCGTGGAACATCGGCTTGATCCAGCCGTGCTGGGAGAGCAGCTCCCACTATGCGGACTCTTCGTTCACCAGCTATTCGCCCTACTATCTGCAGCAGGCGAACGCCCTCGCCGCGGCGACGGGCGGCAGCGTGGTCCGCTACGCGATGGAGAGCGCAACCGCCGACACGATCGCCTCTGCGCTGGAGTCCTGCGGCTTCGTGATCTTCGACTCCCACGGCGGCACGGACTACGCCAGCGGCGACGACTGCACCTCGCGCGCAAACACCTCCTATCTGTGGCTGTACGCCGGAACGAGCAGCATGACCGCGATCCAGGCGCTGCTGGATCCGCAGGACTATCAGGCGACGCATACCGGCGAATACAGCACCTATTCCGACGTCGTCTACTCCGGCGACCTGTACGGCGTCAACGGCACGGTCCTTGCCAACCACATGAGCGGCAGTGCGCCGCACAACATGCTCTACATGGGCATCTGCCTCGGCATGGCGACGGACGGCATGTTCGCGCCGCTGCGTGAAAAGGGCGTGGAGGTCGTCTACGGCTACTCCCAGTCCGTGACCTTCGCCGCCGAGAAAGAGTACATGCTTTCCATCACGGGAAGCCTTTTGGACGACAAGAACGTCGCCGAAGCGGTCGCCGCCGCAAAGAATTCCGTCGGTATCTGCGACCCGTACGAATCCGACTACCCCGCCTATCCGATCGTCGTCTCCTCCGAGGACAGCTATCCCGGACAGGGGCGCGTGGACGCGCCGCAGACCGTGAATTCGACCTGGCGGCTGATCGAGCCGCACACGGTCACGGTCAACATCACGAACCCCGAGTGCGGCGGCGCGAGCGTGGACGCCTACGACATCACGACGACCCCGATTTCCGGCTACTATCCCGCCGAGGTCACGGTCACGGCAGGCGACGGCACCGTCACCGTCAGCGGCACGCATATCTACGTCCACTGCACGACGGACGTGACCGTCTCGATCACCTTTGCCCCGAAGCCGCAGGTCACCCTGTCCTTCTCGGGCATCAACTGCGCGCCGATCACCGGCACGGCGGACGACATCGCCACCCTGCCGCACCCGACCTCGCCCTACGACGGCTATGACTTCGTCGGCTGGACGGAGACGCCCGTTGCGACCCACGAGGCGACGCCGGGCGTGACAGAGCCCTGCCTGCAGCCCGGCACGCGCTATGCCCTGCCCTATACGGACGTGACGCTGTACGCGCTGTTCCGCCATATCGACCACAACGGCACGCCGTCCGTCGATCGCTATATCCGCGTGACGAACGCGGCGATGCTGCAAGAGAGCGGCAGCTACCTGATTGCCGTCAATCCCTACTACACCTCCACCGCCTACGTCTTCAACGGCGGTCTGGCTGCGCCGAACGTCAACGAGAACGACAAGACGTTCAGCTTCCTCGACTCGAGCTGCAACGCGATCGCGAGCAACGGCGCGACCGACGCCTGCGCCGTTCAGATCGAGCCGATCGAGGGCACGGCGTACTACGGCATGCGCCTGCAGGACGGCGCGGGTAAGTATTTCGGCAACCTCGGCTCTTCCGCGACCCTCTCCACCCGCGACGTCGGCAAGGGACCCTATCTGACGAAGATCGACATTGTGAGCAGCTCCTCCGGCTATTTCGTCCGCATCTATAACGCGGAGGGCACGAACACCTATTACTTCTGCTTCTACGTCCACTCCACCAGCTCGACCTACACCGAGAAGTTCTGTTTCCAGTCGGCGAGCAACTACTCATCCGGCGACGGCAGATACTCCGTCGCGCTGTATAAGAAGGTCGCGGGCGTGGACGGCACGCTGCTCTATACCGGCACGCCGATCGTCTGCGATCACGAAAACGCCGCCGGTACTCCGACCGCGCCGACCTGCACGGAGGCGGGCTTCACGACCTACCTCTGCCCGACCTGCGGCTACAAGTGGGTCGCAGCGGGCGAAAGCGCGACCGGTCACAGCTACGTTTCGACCGTCATCGCCCCGACTGCGACCGAGCACGGCTACACCTCTCACACCTGCACGGTCTGCGGCGACACCTACGTTGATACCTATACCGATCCGTTCGGTATTGAGTATCAGGTGACCTACAGCATTTTAGGGCATCTGAGCGAGCCGGTCGCGGTCAACAGCTTCCTCGGCACGACCCTGCCGACCACCGACATCGTCCCCGCGGGCTACACCTTCGCCGGCTGGTCGCGGACGGAGATCCTGAATGAAGTCACCTCTGCGGGCATCCTCACCGGCACGTTTAAGCCGACCGCGGACACGACCCTCTACGCAGTCTACGTCCGCTCGGAGTTCTTCGCCGGCAACGGCGACTATGTGAAGGTGACTTCCGACGCCGCGCTGCAAAACGGCAAAACGCTGATCGTCTATGAGGACGGCGGCATCGCCTTTAACGGCTCCTTTGCCTCCACCTCCACCGCGCTGAACAAGGCCGGCAACTACATCAGCGTCAGCATATCGGGCGGAAGGATCGAAGCCTCGAACGAGGTGGAGGCCGCCGCCGTGACATTCAGCAAAATCAGCGGCACGAATTACTACTCCATTCTCCTGCCCTGCAGCAAATATATGGGCAGCACCGGCTCGGGCACAGGCATCAACGTCAACGCAAGCACGGTCTATCAGAACAGCGTCACGATCTCCTCCGGCACGGCGGCGATTGCCAACGTCTCCGGAAACAACATCTACAATTTCCTGTATAACAGCGGATCTTCCTCCAACCGCTTCGCCTACTATAACCCGAGCAACAGCACCTCCCATGCAGTCGCCCTCTACCAAAAGGACAACGGGCACACGGTGAATTATTACATCACCGCGCCGGACGTCGCAGGCTGCACGCACGCGAACGTCCGCGAGGACGTGACGGCGGCGACCTGCACGGAAGCCGGCTTCACGACCTGCACCTGCCTGAACTGCGGCGAAGCGTGGACGAGCGCGGAGGTCGCCGCCCTCGGTCACGACTATGACGACGGCGTCGTCACGCCGCCGACGCAGGAGGCGTTCGGCTATACGACCTACACCTGCGGCCGCTGCGGCGAGAGCTATCAGACCGACTTCACCGGTCTGGACTATCAGATCACCTGTAACGTCGTCGGCGTGGACCGCGAGCCGGTGACCGTCAACGGCTACGCCGGAACGACCCTGCCCGCCGCCTGCGACCCGGTCGAGGGCTATGCCTTTGCCGGCTGGTCTGCAAGTCCGATCAACCCCGAAAGCACCGAGGCTGCGCTGATCGAAGGCGTTTATTACCCGACCGAGGACGCGACCGTCTACGCTGTCTACGCCCGCACGGAGGACGAGACGACCTACTACACCACCGTGCCGGACTGCTTCGTTATCCGCTCGGCAGCGCTCGTGCTGAACGGCAGGCTCGACCTCGTCTTTACCGCGCAGGTCTCCGCGAACTATTCGAATGTCCGCATGGTCTTCGCCGGTCCGAACGGCACGGACACGCTGGAGGACTATGCGGTGAAGGACGGCAAATACGTCTTCACCTACAGGGGCATCACCCCGCAGTGCATCGGGGACGAGATCACCGCGACCCTCTGCGCCTCTGCGAACGGAGAGACCGTCCGCGTCAGCATTGAGAACTACTCCGTCAAGCGCTACTGCACGAATCTGCTCGCGGACGAGACGATCAGTGCGGAGCTGCGCGCGCTGCTTTCCGACCTGCTCGCCTACGGCGAAGCGGCGCAGACCTACATGAATTACCGCACCGACGCTCCCGTCACCGCCGGGGTCGAAAACACGGCGTACAGCACGTTCACCGAGCTGACCGGCTGCGGCGCGGCGTTTGACGGCGAAACGAACGAAAACGTCTACTGGCTCTCCGCGGGTCTGACGCTGACCGACAGTGTGGATATAGCGGTCCGCTTCCGCGCGGATACCGTGGACGGTCTGACCGTCTACATCACCGGCTGCGGCCGGGCGGACATCCTCACGGAGTTTACCCTCGCGGCAGGCGAAACGGACGTCTACGAAATCGTCCTTGCGGATATCGGCGCGGAATACTACGGCGATACCGTGGAGTTCGTCTTCGAGCGCGACTCCGAGCAGGTCGGCAGCACCCTGACCTACAGCGTCAGCGCCTATGTGCAGGCGAAGCAGAACGACAGCAACGCCGCCCTCGCCGCCCTCGTCCGCGCCCTGTATAACTACAGCGCCTCCGCCGCCGACTACCTCGCGGCAGCGGCATAGCCGCGTCATTGTGAGCGAAAGCGCAGCGCCCTTACGGGCGCTGCGCTTTCTCGCAGATTATTTGCAAACGATGTCGCGGTAGACCAGCGGGACGACCCGCTCCAGTGACTGCGGGGCGGTCTCGATCTGCAGGCCGATCCTGCCCGCGCTGAAAAACACCCGCTCGCAGGCGGCGGCAGTCTCGTCGATCACGGTCGGAAACTGTTTTTTCATCCCGATCGGACTGCACCCGCCGTGGACGTAGCCGGTCAGCGGCAGCAGCTCCTTCTGCGGGAGCATGGCAACGGACTTCTCTCCGACGGCCGCTGCCGCCTTTTTGAGGTCCATCTCCTGCGCGACCGGCACCATGAACACGTAATGCCCGCCGGTTTTTCCGACCGTCACAAGGGTCTTGAACACGCACCTCACGTCCTGCCCCAGCGCCCGCGCGACCTCCGTGCCGCTCAGCGCCCCGCCCTCGTAGCTGTGGACGGCGTAGGGCAGCTTGTTCCGGTCGAGCTGCCGCATGGCGTTCGTTTTTTCCTGTTTCATGCGTCCCTCTTGCCTTCCGTTTCCCAGTTGACCTCGCCGAAGTACCGCTCCAATTGTTCGTCAACGTCTTTTTGCGTCATAACGGAGACGCTCCCGAAAAACGGCCGTTCTTGCCCTTCGCCGAGATGTTCCTGTGTGATCCGGCAGATTTCTCCGTTTAGCATGGCTTTCCGAAACACCAGTCCCCGAAAAGGAAACGGTTCCCATTTCCCTTCTGCGTTCATCGTGTAAACGGGCTTGTTCTCTTCCGCATACCGCGCCATCGCCTCAGTGATCTGTATCGTCTGCACGTTCTGCACGCGCAGGGCTTCAAACGCGTCCAGATACGCAAAGAATTTTCCCCACGCCTGATCCTCCTGCCCGTCGGCTGCCTTCCGCAGGATATGGTCGATCCCGCCGGTGCTTTTCGAATGTTCCATGCAGGCGATATAATCGCGCAGCAGCCAAATCGGGACGCCGTTCGGCGTTTCGATGCGTTTTTCCTCTCCCGCATCGTCGCAGGCGTCCATATAGCCGTCGATCCACGCTTGCAGTATGGAAAGATCCTTCTTTCCGAGGAACAGCGCAGGGCACTCCCGAAAGCGCGGCAAATTCAAGGTGTCAAAAATCGTCTTCATATTTTCTTCCCTGTTTCATTCGATAATCTTTTCCAGCGCCGCCGCCAGATTTATCAGTCCCTCGACGTCGGCTTTGGCAAAGCGCGCGGGAACGGGACTGTCGATGTCCAGCACCGCGATCACCGCGCCGTCCCGGTGAATCGGCACGACGATCTCCGACCTTGACGCGCTGTCGCACGCGATATGCCCCGGAAAGGCGTGCACGTCGTCGACGACCTGCACGCGATCGTGCGCCCAGGCGGTCCCGCAGACGCCGCGCTCCTTTTCAATCCTGACGCAGGCGACCTTCCCCTGAAACGGCCCAAGCAGAAGCGCGCCGTCCTTCACGCGGTAGAAGCCTGCCCAGTTCACGTTCTCCATGGCTTGATACAGAAGCGCGGAGACGTTCGCCATAACGGAGATCTCGTCTCCCGAGATCTCCGCCAGCGCCTCCATTTGCTGCATCAGCAGCGAATAATCCGTCATGTTCCTTCTCCTTTCGTCAATCTGCGTCTTCTTCCAGTGCCTCAAGGAGAAAGCTGACGGGACGGAATCCGTCGTTGCAGGAAATCATCGCAGCCTTTTTGTTTTTCATCCATCCGTCATAAAAATCCTCTGCGCCGTGCGACAGCGCCATCACGAACGGCGACACCGTATCCCACGCGCTGTCGCAGAAGCCCTTCGGCTTCTGCCAGCCGTTTGCGACGAACGTCTGCCCGAGCCGCATCCGGCAGGCGTGTTCGATCGGGTTTTCATATTCTTTTATCAAATCGTCATGGCGCGCCATGCGCATCACCGTGATTCTGACCTTTTTCATTTATATCTCTTCCTTTGCCCCTTCCAAAGCGAGTCAGGCATTGATCCCGTGTCACAGTCCGAGCAGACGCACGCCTCTCTCGTTCAGCAACGGCGCGATCACGTCGTAAGAAACCGTAAACTCCAGAATGCCCATGGCGTACGACCCGATCTCATACTCGCCGAAAATAAAGGTCAGTCCGTCTTCGCCGATCGTGAAATTGTAATCGCCGCGGTTGCGAATGGTCTCCTCATACCCGCCGAAGTAATACTCCGCCTCGCCGCTGTCTGCGATCTGCCGAATGATCTCGTCCGAGACCGCCGCGGCAAGCCCCTCCGGATCGTCCGTGAGGTCGGCAAGTCCGAAGAATTCTCCGGTCTGCAGGTCGAAATGATATCCCGTCAGGCCGCTGCCGCCGTGCGCGCCGCCGGTATAAGTGCTGAATCCGAGTTGGACCTCGGCCAGATCTCCGTCGATGCGGCAGATCGGAAGGGTGATATCGTAGAAGTACGGGGAAAAGTACTGGCGGGAGTCTTCGCTCATCGTGTCGTACCACTCTTTTGCCATCTCGCCGAGTCCGGCTGCGGAGCAGTAGTAATAGCGGTCGTCGTCTTCCGGCACGTTGTAGATCGTGTCAAAGAATCGGTTGAAGCTGTCGCAGACGCGCTGCATTTCCGCCGGCGTCGCTTCCGTCGTTACTTTGTCGCAGGCAAGTCCCAGAAGGGGACGCTCATAGGTCCCCGTCGCGAGGACCGTGCCGTCGTCATGCGTGTATTCCTCTTCGCTCGTCTCGGAGATCAGGTCGTATCTCCAATTCGCCTCAATCTCCGGCAGCGCGTCGGTTTCGTCGTCGGTCCGGTCGTCGTCGTCCGAATCGTCGTCGATCCGTTCTTCGCGTTCTTCGTCGTCCGATTCCTCGCGGTGCGAGGCCTTCCGATCCGCCGCGCAGCCGAACAGGGACAGTGCGACCGTCAGCGCCAGCAGTACCAAAATGATCTTTTTCATGTCGTTTCTCCTTTTTCTGTCTCTACGGCGCGTCCGCCGTGATTCTCTGCTGCTTATATCATATACGATGCCGCCGCAAACCACAAGCCCCGTCTTGCATTCTTATTCGCTTTTTGTTATAGTAATAGCACCATCATCAACCGGAGGAGAACGATGAAAAAGACGATCCTGTTTCTTTTTGCTGCGCTTCTGTGTCTGTGCCTCTGCGCGTGCGCGCATGAAAACGTCCCCTACGAGCCGGACACGCCGCTCCCGCCCGCGCACAGCGGGACCTTCGTTTCGGAGCATGGGACGATGACCTTCTCCGGCGACGGGGAAAGCGTCGTGATCGACTTCGACGCATATCTGGCGGAGCTGACGGGTCTGCCGGAGGGAGAGCACGCGGGAACTTACGTCTTCCTCAGCGGCGAGCTGCCCCCGAACGGCAGCGTGCCGGTCCGCTACGACGCCGCGCATGAGCTGAAGCTCACGGTGGACGGGCAGTCCGTCGTGATCGGCATGGGGCTCGCGGCGGCGGACGGAAAGACCGCGCAGGTCGGCGTGAACGTCGTGACGCCGGAGCGGATCCCGATGCTGTTTTCGGACGACGGCTCTTTTTCCGTCGTGTTTCAGCTCGACGCCGAATGACCCATGCGCAGAAACGCCCTGCAGGAAATATCCTGCAGGGCGTTTTGCTTTTCATAAGTACCGGGAAACGCTTACTGCTTCGTAAGGTGATAGCTCGAATACGTCTCCTCGAGGTCGAGCGTGGTGTCGGTCAGCGTGTAGGCATAGACCTTCTCGCTGTCCCAAAGCTCCATCTTGGCGGTCACCGTCTTGGCTTCTTCGTCAAGCTGATAGGTGCCTTCCATGTTAATGCCGGTTTCCTCACAAGAAAGCGTGCACTTGCCTGCGCCGTCGAACGTCCAGGTCCAGGTGCCGTCGACCTCGTTGGTCTCCGTCTTCCACGTGCCTTCCAGAACGTCGCCCTTCTTCTCTTCACCGCCGCAAGCGGCAAACATGCCCAGAACGAGCACCGCGATCAAAGCGATCGAAATCCATCTGACAGTCTTCTTCATATCATTTCCACCTCCCTCCGGAATTGGTTATCCTACTATAGCATTCTTCCGCGCGATTGTCAAGCAAGGCGTCGCTGCAAGCGGGATTCCCTCCGCGCAAACGCATGCCGTTCCCCTCAAAATCCCCCTTTTGATAAATCGGCGCCGCGTCAGCAATACGACTGTCTCAATACCTCGACAGGCGCAAAAACCATTTATTCCAACACTATTTTGAACAGTTCTTGCCATATAGCTGGCGGTTCCGAGCGTCACGACCCGGCAGCCCTTCTCTCTTGCAATGCGCTTGACTTCGCGGATGATCATGGAGCCGAGCACGTGATGACGGTAGCGTTCATCCACCCAAAGCGTTTCAAGAAACATTCTCGACCAGTGGTATTCGTATGCCTCCGCGATACAACCGCCGATGATCTCGCCGTTTTCGTTCTCGACCTTGAGAACGAAATCTTCGGCCTCCGCGTCAACTTCGCGCGGCACGATCTCATTGATCTTTTTGCCGATATATGCGGTGTCTTCTTTTGTCAGATCCTCCATTCTGTAATCCATTTATTCTCCTTCTTCTCCGCAAAACCAGATTTGTTCATTGTCTTCATCTGTTTTTCAGATAATCCGCCTTCTTCGGTTCGCGCGGCACTGAAATGAAATCTTTCTTTTGACGGTACAAGCAGCATACCGTCTCGACGTGCCTTGGGACAATAGCGTGAATAAAACGGTGTCTATTCACGCTGATAACTCAACCGTCCTCGTGGCTTAGTTACCATTTCTAAAACGGTAGAGACAATAGCGAAGATATTAAGTCTAACCAGAATCTGTTCGAAAACAAGGATAGAAGCCGTCAAGGCGAAACGATTCGCCACTTCATCACCTTAGAAATAACAAAATTGGAATCGCGTAAAGAGTCAGGTTCAGTCGAAAGATCCCCACACCAAGTTACATATCCGTCCTTCGAAAAGGATATCGATGAATCCAGTAGTTCATAGTCGGCATCTTTAATTTGAAAATCCTTTATGCTTTCAAAAACAATTTCAACAAGCGTATCATAGATGCTCGTAACCATGACACAAAGGACCAGCTTTGTCTTTTCAGGGTCAATATATATTGGATTGCCCCAGGTATAGCCTTGATGTTGATAATTAACTGAGACAATATATCCATCATGCAATCCGTTCGCTTCCGCTAAAAAAGCTGCGGCATCTTTCTCATCGGTTATTATACGATAATCCATTCATCTGATCCTCCTGTGCTATGATTCTCCCTTGCTATTCTAATTACATAATCCATATAATCTGTAGTCACGACCCGGCTCGAGTAATCAATACGACTGTCTCATCTTCGCCGCCGGTAGTTCTGACAAACAGCGCGCCGCTTTCGCCGTCATAGGTTACCGGGAAAGAGAAGTGGATCGTTTTTATCATCTGCCCGTCTGCGCGTTTGCCCCTCTGCGGTGTGTTGATCTCGATCGAGGAAATCATCGCCCGCAGAAGCTCCTTTTTATCCTCCGGCGTCATGACGTCGTAGTACTCTCGGAATCCTTCCAGCATTTCAAGAATCGCTTCTTTTGTCATCGCAGTTTTTTCTACCATGGCGATTTCGTCGTTGATTTCCTCCAGCCGCGAATTCGCGTCGTCGAGCTTGTCATAAATATCATCTAACACACGGGTCAAACTGTCAACCATTTTTTCATAATGTTTGTCGTCCGCGTCCAATTCTGACATCCGCTTTTCCGTTTGCAGGAGGTTGTTCCCGTATTTTCTGCGTTCGGCTTCGACGCCGTCCCGCTTCTTTTTGAGCAGTTCGAGATCCGTTTCTCTGTCGATCTTTTTTGAAATCAATTCGACGAATTCCGGGATCGTCACCATCGCGGCGATCACGTCACGCACCTCTTTTTCCAGCTTGGTGCCGCTGTAATACTTATTTGCCAGCGAGCAAGTGATTCCGTTGAGATCCCGTCCGGAAATGCAGCGGTAGGAGATATACCGCGGGTAGAATCCTTCTTTTCCGTTCTTTCTCGGTCTCTGGCGCGCGGAATAACCATAGAGGCGTTTGCCGCAGTCCGGGCAAATGATCAGCCCGGTCAGCGGATAAACGTTGGTGCTGTCGCTTCTGGTTTTTCTGTGCGCGGCGCGTTTTGAAAGAAGACTCTGCGCTTTGGCAAAGGTCTCTTTTGATACGATCGCCTCGTGCAGACCGTCGGCCATGATGATCTTGCTCTCGTCGTCCTGTTTAACGACCTTGGTTTCGTTGTTCGTGCCTTCGACCTTCACAGTATGCCGCCGACCGTAGGCGATCGTGCCCGCGTAGGCCGGATTCTTCAGGATGCCGCGGATCGCCCTGCCGGTAAAGCCGGAGAATTTCGTATTTCCGCGCCGTTCCCGCGTCACGTTTTCGTCGTTCAGTTTTCTCGCAATGTACTGAATGCTCTGTCCTTCCTCCGTATAGAGCCGGAAGATTTCCTTGACGATCTCGGCTTCTGCCGGATCGAGTACGAGCTTTTTGTTTTCCAAAGAATACCCGAACGGAGGCTGCGCTCCGTTCCACAATCCGCTTCGCGCTTTCTGCTGTCTGCCCGCAAGCGTCTGCTCATGGATGTTTTCAAGCTCGACCTCGGCGACCGCGCCCATAATATTTGCGATCATCTTGCCGGTCACCGTGGACGTGTCGATTCCGTCCTTAACGCCCAACAGCCCGACGCCGTAGCTTGCAAGCTCCTGCAGATACTTCGCCGTGTCGCTCGTGTTTCTGGCAAAACGGGACAGTTTGAACACAAGAACATACCTTATGTTGTCTTTCTTGCTTCGGATATCGTCCATCATCTGATTGAAGGCCGGGCGCTGCTCGGCGTTTTTGCCGGATTTGCCCTCATCAGAGTATTTCCCCACGATATTGATGCCCCGCTGCCTGGCAAACGCTTTGATTTCTTCCTCCTGCGCGTCAAGCGAAAACCCATCCACTTGGATAAGCGTAGAAACACGGGTATAGATATACGCGTTCTCCAAAGCCGTCCGCTCCTTTCCGTTTGAATCATAGTGCAATTTCTGTTTTGCGTTTTGTTAGCAGTATTTCATTTTTCAATTATATAATAGACGATGACATAAATTATTTCAAGTGCCAATCTATATGCATTGGAAAAACGTCTTGCCTGCCTTTCCAATTTGGCGTATTCGTCCCAAATTCGCAAGCAGCGCCTGCTTCGCAGTGAAGCAGGCGCTGTGGTTCTCGGTGTATAGTTGTTTTTATTTTGCGTGCGCAACGGTCTCAATATAAGAGCATTCGTCTCACGTAGATTTGGGCTCAGCCACTATTGATCCCACAATCATCACTGGAAATCAAGGCGCTACATAGACGGCATATAACGGAGACAAAACATAAGTCTCAAGATTGCAAATTCTCGGATAGTATTCAGCTTCGGCAAGTGAGTAAATATTTGCAACAACACATAATTCACCAGCTTGGTTTATGAAAGGCGCTGCTTTGGCTATGTTTTTTCATCTACTGTTTTATTCAGTTGCTCGAGGAAATCAGCAGTTGCGCCATTGGTTTCATAGTATTGATTATATCGGTCCAAATAGTTTGAAGCTATGGATTGCCGAGCTTTTTCAGTATAGGACTCCTCTGTCATACCGTACGCATTTATCAGTTCCGTTTTGCCTAATATCCTTCCTTGGGGAACAGAGATATTATATACGTCCCATTCCGGATAATCATACCAGTCCAAATGGTAGATCAAAACCGACAAGACGTCTCCGCGCACCGCCCAGTCATATGATATTTCAGAATACCTCAAGCCGCCTTGCGTTGCGCTAACGCGTTCTTGAATCTGCGGAAACAGTTTATCATATAGCATTTTGTTCAGCGATTCTATTGTAGAACCACCAATCCTGATTTCCGGAATGCTATACTCAAACGTCCACTCTTTCCCGCTGTTATCAATAAGCGAGACGCTTGTAGCATACGCGTCAACAACCAGTTGCCGATCCTTTTCGTACTCGATGATAAAGCCGTGTCTGTTGGGGTCGGCGGGATAGGTCGCATTATCCGGAACGTCGTTGAGCGTCCATTTGGCCTCGTCCGCTTTATACTCAACCGTTACGATCCACTCCTGTACGCCATCCCATTCGTAGGTCGGCTCACCGCTTGCCCAGTATGACGATGTCCATGAGGAAGCTGTGTTCAGTTTTTCGCCGACCGCTTTGTCTTCACCGTCAACGAAGAAGTAATCTTTGCTGCCCTCAGCCCTTCTTGCGCCGATGATGAAGCCAGTCTCCTGATAGCCCTTCTTCGTGATCTCTTTCGTCACGTACTTGAACTCGTCCTCGCTGTCGAAGCGCACCAGATAGCCGCCCTTTTCTTTGGCGTATTTCTGCGCTTCCTCCCAAGAGTACATGCCGCGGACATATTCATAAGTGTGCCCCTGCGGGTCGTACTGCACAGCAGGCTTCACACCCTTGATAAAGCGCATCAGGATCGTTGCGACCTGCGCTCGCGTCGCGTTACCCTGCGGGTCGAGTTTTCCGTCGTTGCCGGTAATCAGCTTTTCTCCGACTGCCCAAGCATAAGCGTCGGTTGCCCACGAGCTGACCTTGTTCCTGTCGGGGAATCCTGCAAAGCTGCCGCGCGCGGAAACATCGTAGCCTTTGCCGTCGGAGTATCGGTGCAGGATTGCAGCAAGCTGCTCACGGGTGATGTTGCCATTCGGGTCGAACTTGTTGTTTCCTACGCCGCCAACAATGCCGTTCGCTGCCGCCCACGCAACCGCATCCGTATACCACTGACCGTTCTTTACGTCCGTGAATCTATTCTTGCCTTCCTTCGGCGATCCTTCATAGCGCCAGAGGACAGTCACGAGCATTGCACGAGTCATCGGGGTGTTCGGCTCAAAGGTCGTCGCGCTCATGCCGTTAAATAGTCCGTTTGATACAGCGAAGTCTACTGCTTCATGGTACCAATCGCCCTTGTTCACATCCTTGAAGTTCTTAGACGGGCAGTCCTTGCCGCCGTCGCAGGGCTTGTCGCCTGTCGCGGGAATGACTTCGGTCTTCGTCGCGCCGCAGCGGGAGCAGGTATAGGTCTTCACGCCGTCCTTCGTGGCGGTTGGCGCAGTGGTGACTTTGCCGTCGTCCCATTTGTGACCGAGTGCCGCCACTACCTCCTGCGCCTTCTTATAATCGCAGCGTGTGCAATGTTCGCCAGCAGTCAGACCGGTCGCGGTGCAGGTCGCAGGAACAGCGGCGTCAGTCACAAGAGCATGCCCTAGCGCAGGCACGTAGGAATCCACGTAGCTGTCGCCGCAGGTGCTGCAGATGTGCGTCGTATAACCCTGTTCCGTGCAGGTCGGCGCGGTAATAACTACTGTCGTATAACTGTGTATATGGTCTTCATTGACAATTCTGATACGACCTTCACCGCGAGGATTTGCATAGATAGAGTTCTTAGAAATGACGCCGCCGAGGGTATCACGGATGTAGCGGATCAGGACTTCGTTGTCCAGCGCAATCTCGTCCTGGAGCACCTTACAGCCCATAAACATCGTATATCCGTCGCCGCACTCCTTGAGCATGTAGTTGTGACCGCCGAGAGTGTATGTCTTGTTGACGTCCAACGGCTCGCCGCCGATTCTTACGTTAATGACTCTGTGCGGAGCGCCTTCCTTCAGACCGACGAACATGCCGGCCTCGTCCTTGATGACCGGAGTCTGGATCGCCTGGTTGATCGTGTATTCCAGACCGGAGACCTGCAGGAAACCGCCGGACTCGCTGGGATAGGCTGACGCCCCATGCTCGAGCGCTTCCCAAATCTGCTTACCGGTCACTTTAATGACGCAAGCCCTGTTGCCGAACGGATGGACTGCAATGACCTGACCGTAGGTCACGTCGCCGATCTCGATGTCAGCGCGGACACCGCCACCGTTGACGAACGCGATGTCGGTCTTGAGGAAGTCGCGGTATGCGTCAGCGCACAGGTCGCCGAGGTTGGTCTCGGAGTTGCGGACCGCACGCTTGCCGGTGTCGGGATCCTTCGTAGTCAGCTTGACCTCGGCCTTGGCGACGACCGTCTCGCTGATCTCCTTGACCTCTGCATAGATCTTTGCAACTGCCTCTGCGACGTTTGCGTCAAATGGGGCTTCCTCGCCGTGCTTGACCTCGATCAGCTCGGCGGAGATCGTGCCGTCGGCAGCAATCGTCATCTTGCCAACATTTGCAAGCTTCGTGCCGGTCTGGGCGACGGTAACGTCCTTGTCGTCCTTGTCCTTCTTCACCTCGGTGATGGTGCTGTGGGAATGGCCGTCGATCAGCGCGTCGAGTCCTGAGACATTCGCTATAACTTCGGTGGAAGTCCATGGCGAGGACTCTTTGTTGATGCCGAGGTGACCGATCGCGATGACGTAGTTGGCGCCCTCCGCCTTTGCGGCGTCAATAGCAGCCTGGACGACCTTATACAACTTCGCACCGGTCTCGTCGTTACAGAAGTCATAAATCCATTCGCCCGCTTCGTTCTGGAAGTAGGTCGGTGTAGATTTGACCAATGTTTCCGGCGTGGTGATACCGATAAAAGCGATCTTCTTGCCGCCGGCTTCCAGAATCCTATATGCCGGAAGGACCGCCTTGTCGTTTACCTTGTCCCAGAGATTTGCGGAGATATACGGGGTGTTTTCGCCGTTTGCGATTTCGAGGAAGCGGTCGAGACCGAAGTCGAATTCGTGGTTGCCGGGGGCGGCAAGGTCATAGCCGACAGCGTTCATCACGTCGACCATGCACTGACCGTCGGTCAGCGAGGTCGCCACAGAGCCCTGAATACTGTCGCCGGCGTCTACGATGAAGTCACCGTCTTTCATGATCTCTGCGGCATACGCATAGTTTTCGTATGCGCCGTGGACATCGTTCGTGAAGTAGATGATGATGTCTCCGCTGCTTGCATTTCTAACAGTTACCTCGCCTGAGGTAAAACTGACATTTATGGGTTGCTCTTCCGCATTCGCAAAGTTGGTTGGCTCATCATCTTTACGTGCAATGCTGATCGCGTATTTCCCGTCTGCAGCAGCTGTATCAACCTTAAACGTTAGAATTAACAGCTCGCCGTCGCCTGTAATGTTTCCCGAACTCGCCCATTTTACAGTACGATGCGCAACGTCCTGCGTGAACGTGCCAGCCTTGTTGTTGAATAGTTTTCCTTTCTCAATGTTTGTCAGTGTCAATCCATCTGCAGGGGAAACCACGAGCGTAAACTCTGCAAATCCGGGATTATTAGTAATCGTTACGGGAACAGCTACCGTGTCGCCGCTTTTACACGAAACATCGCCGACATCAATAACACAACGGATACTCTGGGGGTCTGGTTTGTATTCAGCACAAATCTCTCCGCTATGTATAATTGTTGCTGAAGTTAATTCATTGTTTGGATTCTGCGGTATTACGCTACCATCTTCGCACACCCATCCATCAAATAAGAATCCAGTATTCGGATATGCTTCAAGTTGGATTACCGACCAGACAGGCAGGTCACTTTCTGTAATCGGCTCACCTAGATAAAATGCGATTCCTCCGCTGATTTTGACATGTGCAATCTCTTCAGCCGCAGACTGACTATCAAAGTCTGCTTCTATTTCTATCTCGTCATTTTTGATTACATATGCGCTTTCATCCGTAGACAATGTAGGTGGCAATACGTATTCGCATCCATTATCGACTTGAAGGTCATTGAAAACCACATTCCTATATGCTGCGTTGTTTGCGTATTCTGTTACCGAAATATCCATTGTTCCAGTATCATAGCCCAAACAGGCAACCGTGTAGTCTTCAGAATCATAGAATCTTAGGAGCTTATTCTCTCCTTCTGTCATAATTGCCAAATTACCGTCCGCAAAGGTTCTGCCCTGATCAAACGAAGCTACCAGCGAACCGTTTTTATCATAAACAGAGACATTTACCGGGCAGTGGATACTATATTCACTTTTTGCCGATTCCATTGACTCGAGCGTTTGATTGAGTCTGTCTTTATACAATTCATATTGCAGCGGATAGTCCTCCTGCAAATAGATGATCCAGGTTATCCCGAACATAAAATGCATATTCTCTGATGAGTTTTTGGTTTCTTGAATATCTGCTTTTACTTCAGAATAATCCGACTTGTTCCAAATATGTGCGATTTTGCTTGCCACCGCATTGTCGACCGTATCGCAGTATGCGTATGCCTTATCACAATCCTCGGCAAAGAGCGTGTAAAGCAAGTCTGTTGCTGATAGCAGCGCCGCCGCTGTATCTTCATTCTTATCGTTCAGATACGCTTGCTTCATGCTGTTGAACGTTTCCTTTGCCAGGCTTTCAAACTCAAGCGTTGCCAGCATGGTATAATAGTGTTCCACCAAAGAATCAGAGGAAAACAGCAGATTGGAAATCAGCTTTCCGCCTTTATATGCTGCCAAAAGAACCGCCAGATGCGGAAGTGCAACAGAAGCTTTCGCTTTTACGCAATCCCACAGCTTGTCAAAGCAAAGGCTCAGCCCGAATCTGCCGCCAATTGTAACGAAGTATTCCGTAAACAACAATTCTTCCATGTCTGCCGAGGCAACGTTGAATATATTGATGCAATCCTTAATTGCAAGCTGCAGCTCTCGCTTTGCGCCGTTTTTCACTGCGGTATCATAAAGGTCCTCAAGCACGACCTTCATCGACTCTGACATTTCACAGAATTTGTAGTAGGTGCAAATTCGCTCTATAAGGGTCTCCAAACAGTCGGCGCTTTTAAACAGCATATCCCAATTACTCAGGACTTTGTTGATTGACGTCAGATCGGGCTGCTTAACTTTTTCAAATGTCTCAGGAATCATTTCAATGAGTTTTGCTTGACGATCTGGCGGCAGCGCCTGAAAGCTTTGTTTGGACAGTATGTCCAGATTATATGCGGAATACATCAAATCAGCAATGGAAGACGTTGTTGCTTTTGATAGCGCTGTGATTTCCTTGCATTGGTCAGCATAACCGATTTCAACAGAGGCAGAAAGCGCGTTTAAAATGATTGCGGAATACATATCCTTCTCGCTGAAACTGAGTGTTTCCGCAAGAGAAGAGGGGTCGTCAACAGCATCCCAAATTGTGGTGAGCGTCTTCCATGCCGCAGCAGTATCAGCAAAGCCTGTGTCTGCTAATACAGAGCGCATCATACCACACGGTGTTTCTACGTTTGTCAGCCAAGCAAGCTGCTCTGCTTCCGGCGTGCCAGTGCACAGCAAACGATCCGCGCGGTACATATTCTCACAAAACACGTTAATGTCCGACGGAGTTACAGTGACAATATTTGCTCCGCAGCGGGTGCAGACGCCGTTTACGAAGTTGTGCCCTGTAGCCGGAATCGTTAAGGTCTCGGGATCAATGGCATTACAAACAGTACAGTAACGAATCTGTTCGCCATCCGTCGTGCAGGTCGCAGGCGCGCCCACAGTCCACGCTCCCCAAGTGTGCCCATTTGCACACGGATCGGTAGGAATCCCCAACGAGATGAATGAAAACCCGTTTTCTTCTGCGTAAGTCTGCGCGGTGGAGTTTTGATAGCCGTTGATCGTAAAGCCATCGATCTTTGCTGTCTTCCAAGCGTCATAGTTATAATAATATCCAAACGCCTTATTGCCGATGAACGTCATGCTGTTCTGAATCGTCACGCTCCTCAGTCCGGGGCAATGGTAAAACGCATTATCACTGATGTGCGTCACGCTGGCCGGAATCGTCACGTTTGCTAGCCCATCGCAACCAAGGAACGCTTGGAAGCCGATATCCGTCACGCTGTCTGGGATTATCACGCTCGTCAGACCGGCGCAGTGGGCGAACGCTTCAGAGGAGATGATTGCCACGCTGTCCGGAATCGTCACGCTCGTTAGTTCGGCGCATTCGCGGAACGCACGATAGCCAATGCTCGTCACGCTGTCCGGAATTGTCACGCTCGTCAGCTTGGTACATTCGCAGAACGCCCTCATGCCGATATCCGTTACACCACTGTCGATGATAGCTGACTTTATTATACTTCTAGCATAATACCATGGGACTTCCCGATCGCTGTTATACCACACCATCATCTTTCCTGTACCGGTAATATTCAGGATGCCGGTTTCTGTGTCAAGAGTCCAGATCAGGTTGCTGCCGTCACCCTCGCCGCCGCAGGTGCCGGAGTAGGTTTCCGCGCTTGCCGTCAGCAGGGTCGTCGGGAGCAACGCGCAGACAAGTGCGATGGCAAGGCATAGTGCGATCAGTCGATTTTTCATTTCTTTGCCTCCCTTTTCATTTGCGTTTTGGCACAACAAAAAAGTGCGCAGCCGAAGCTGCGCACTCGAAAACACACAGCTCGATTGCTGCCACACAATTACTTCTGACCCGGATAAAGGCGTATGAAGATGGAGCGTGTGTTTTTCAACAGAAAACGCACTCCTCTATCCGAGTGCTAATATATAATTGTATGGCAAGAACAGTTTACCATACATCGGAAGAAAAAACAAGTATTGGACCACTGGAATCCTGCAATAATATGTATCCCCAGGCGGGGAATTGTTTGGTTCCCCGTCGGGTGTTGTGTCTTCACTTCCTTTCGCTTTGTATTTCAGCAGCAGCTCCGCAATCAGCACGGAACAGCGAATAAAGTCTGGGTCTTGCAGTAGCTCGATTCTGTTGTTTTCCAAAGATGCGGTCCTTCCAATGTGTTCATTCGTTACGTTTCCATATTCGTCTCACTTTCTGCCATCCATTGATTCTGACGGCAATCTCATATCCGATTATCTTTGAAAAGAAAGCCCGTCCCTCGCGGGCTTTCCTTTCTGTTCTGCCGCGGCAGCTTCATATTGTTTGAGCTTTGCAAGCACGCCCTCCTTCTTTTCCGGAATATCCGCTTCGTGAAGAACGGTATCGACGCAGCGGCGGATCTGGCGAATCATCTCTGAATCAAGACCTGCGGTCTGAAGTTCTGCGCGAAGCCGTTCGTTTTCTTCCTGCAGCGTCTTTCGTTTGCTGACAAGCTTCTTGCGGTCAGCGGGAACGATGCCGTTTGCTTTCAGATAACGGATCGCCTTGTGGTATTCGCCAAGCTCGCTCTTGTGCGCTTCGGCATACTTTTCGCGGGTAAAACGGAAGCCGCGTTTTGATTGCTCGGCAATCGGCTTCAGCCGCACATACGCATCAATCTTCCTGATCTCCTTCTCCAGTTTTGCGATTTCGTTTTCGTTCGCCTTGATCTTGTCGACGATCGGCTGCTCCGTTTCCATCATGGCGTTGAAGTCTTTGAGCGTGGTGATCCCGGTTTCTCGCATCCACGCAACGATTCTGGCAAACTGTTTCAGATCGACGAACGAGCCTTTCCGCTTCGCGTATTCGTTCCAGTCGTAACGTTCATCCTTCCTCAGATCAAAATATGCATTCACGATGTCGAGCAGCGACGGTTGTTCCTGCTCTTTTGCGAACAGTGCCGCGAGCTTTTCCGCAGTTTCCGCAAGCCATTCTTTCAGCGCAGCGAGCATTCTTTTCGCCGCGGTGAACGTTGCATTGTGCGCCTTGATCTGCCGGTTGTAATCGCCGATTTCCGTCGCAACGCCCTTCTGCTCCATGTGTGCGACCGCAGGACCGAGGTGAACCGTCGGCAGCGCATCTTTGCCCTGCCGTTCGAAAGAGCGCAGGTCAAGGCGCTCCGAAATCCCGTGTTTTTCAAAACAGCAGTTGACCGTTTTCGCCCATTCGGCGCGCCAGATCTCGGCATATTTCTTGTCATTCCAATCGACCGTATTCTCCTTGTGGCTTTTCCATTCGCCTGACGGCAGGCGTATGCGATTGCCGTCTTTATCAAGATCGTAAACCTTGCGCGCTTTCGGGAGCCACTTGCCGTTTTCGTCGATCGCTCTCACCGTCAGCAGGATATGCGCGTGCGGATTGCCGTCGCCTTTGTCGTGAATTGCAAAATCCGCGATCATGCCGCGGGACACGAATTGTTCCCGGCAATAATCGCGGATCAGCGCTTCATATTCGGATTTCTGCAGCTGCCTCGGCAACGCAATAATCACGCCGCGTGCGAGCTGCGAATTCCATTGTCCCTCAACCTTTTCGGCGGCGTTCCACAGCGTCTGACGGTCTGCGTATGCAGACGGAGCGTTTGCCGGAAGCAGGATTCCTTTTGCAACGACCTCCGACGCCTTATGGCAATAATTCTTTGTTCTTCCGTCGAATTCCGAAAACAGTTTCTCGCCGCTTTGATACGCCGCGCCGGCAACGGCAGACTGCCGTTTACTTCTCTGCCGAAGGGAAATTGAAAAATGTGGGCAGGATATCCTCCTCACCTTCTTTCGTTTAGGGTAGTCCGAAGGACGCAGGGCAGCGCCCTGTGATTCGAGTTTGCGAGAATCCAAAAGCATACCGCATTATGAACGTGCGGGATGCTCTTTGCTTCGCAGAACGCATCTGCACCGCCGGGCGGTGTATAATTGCGCCCTCTTTCATCGGGTCTCCTCCTCTGCGATCTTCCGTTTGCTGTCTTCAATCATTTGCCTTCGCATTCGATCGATCTCCGGCTTGTGAAAAACGATCTTCAAAAGCGTGTAAACCTGATCGTTCGTCAGAAGCAGCGGCTCCTGAAGAAACGCTTCCAGCATTCCGCCGCGGGTGAAGATGCGGTGATTTCTCTCTTTTCTGCGAAGGCCTTTCGCCTCTGCCGTCAATGCTTTCACCTCGTTCTCCAGCCGCCGCGCTTTTGCTTCATTGCGTTGCTTTTCTTCTGTGAGTCTTTCGATTTCTGAGACACGGTCTTTTCTCCTTGCGCCTTTCGGTTCAGCGATCGGAGAAACATCATTGAGGGACAATTCTGTGGTCTCGATTTGTGACATAATCTCACCCCTTTGTTCGTTGTTTTGCCCGCTGAGACGAGGCGGGCTATGTAAAGGTCTGAAAAAAGCAGCCACGGCGTAAAGCCATGACTGCAAAGAATTGCGGAGGTGTATTGTCCCTCATAATATGTGGGCACAGGAAAGCGCCCTTTGTTCCGGTTTTCAGAAAATATTTTTACTTTTCGAAAAATATATATGCCGCCTAATGCTTCGTCACTGTTCTAGAGCGGTTGCCTAATTACTGCTTACATAATCGTCAAACAGATTCGCAATATGTCGGATTCGTTTCGCAACTGCGCTCGGGACCTGAAAGCCGACTCTGTCTGCGATTTGCTGCTGCGTAAATCCTTCCATACGCAGTTCGAGAATCCTTCTGTCGGTATCATTCAGCCGACGTTTGAATCCTTCAATTCTATCTTCCTCAAGAACCTTTGTTTCCACATCCGCAGTCGGATCTGCCGCGTCATAGAGGACGTTCCCGTTGGAAACTGCGCCGTCTTCTCTGAGTTCTTCCAGCGACAGTGTCGGTATCGTGCGGCTGTGCGTCCACGTGCGCACAAAATCTCTGCGAACGCGATTCCTGCCGTTGTAATCCTCCGGTTGGCGCTTGTTCCATATCTCATCAATGATCGGCTGCCAGTTCTGTTCCTTTACAACAAGATCCGTCAAGTTCCCAACGAGATTGCTGAATTGCTGATACGTAAGCCAGGCGATTTCATGCTCCGGCGGTGCGGCAAAGAGATTTTGAAAACTCCAGTCCATCTCATATTCAAACTTGTTCCGGAAGTGCGGCAGGATCAGGTACGACATTCGCCAAAGCGGAAAATCGCCGGAGTAGTTCCTCCCGTCTCCGGGAATGTCTTGATACGCCCCGCCCTTTCCCGGAACCTGGAAGAATTGCCACGCCGCCCAGGCATAACAATCCCAGACCAGTTCAAGAAAGCTGTCGCTCCGCAGCATCTTGCGGTACGTTTCGTCGTCCAAAACCCGTCTGATATTTCGCGGCAGATCGAGATACTTCGGGCGTTTCTCCACCAGTTCTCTGGGTAGGGCATAGAACAGCCGCAGCCACGAAAGATTGCTGTTCTGCGGAATTTCAATCATCTGTCCCGGAAGTAAAACGAGGAAACCGTTTGATTCGCTCATAATTGTCCTCCTGCGCGTTTCTGTGTCTCAGAACCACACTCTCAAATCATACCAAAATGCTTTAACGCGTCCTTGATCGCTTCTTCTTTTTCCGGCGGGCATTGGGGCTGCCTTGCGTCTTTGGAGTTTGGCTTGTTATAACTATCTCCCACCTCAAGTCCACATTTGCGTTTTATCTGTGAGACGTACAGTGAAGAAACCTTCAAGCCGGTCTGTTGCAGCACGTATTCTTTGATCTGCGGATAGGTCGCCTGACCGCGGCTTTCGTGCAGCAGCTCCGCAACATCGACGTCAATGTCGATATGTACGCTGTTTCTCCGCACTAAAAGAGATACCGTCTCGATGTGCGCGCAGCGGGGGAACATATCCACCGCCTCGGCATGGGTAAGCCCATAGCCATTAATGCAAAGTAACTTGACATCCCGCGCCAGCGTGGCGGGGTCGCAGGAGACGTAGACCACGCGGTCGGGCGCCATTTGTTCGATCGCGTCGATCACGTCCGGTGAAAGACCCTTGCGGGGCGGATCGACCACGATCACGTCGGGTTTTACGCCCTCGGCGCAGAGGGCTTGCGCCGCCTGTCCCGCGTCCGCGCAGAAAAAGCGCGCGTTTTCAATCCCGTTGCGTTCGGCGTTGCGCTTCGCATCCTCGATCGCGGCGTCCACGACCTCCACGCCGATCACCTGCTTCGCGTGCCGCGCAAGGCAGAGCGTGATCGTGCCGGTGCCGCAGTAGAGGTCGAGGACGGTCTCCGCGCCGGTGAGTCCGGCGGCGGCGATCGCTTTGCCGTAGAGGACCTCCGCCTGCGTGCGGTTTACCTGATAGAACGAGCGCGGAGAAATACGAAAGCGCAGTCCGCACAGCACGTCCTCGATCGCATCCGCGCCCCAGAGAACGCGCGTTTTTTCGCCGAGGATCGCGTTTCCCTTTCGGGTGTTGACGTTGAGCGCGACGGATTTCAAGCCCACGACGCGCCGTCGCAGAAGGTCGACCAATTCCGCTTCACGCGGGAGCTTTTCGCCGTTGACGACGAGGCAGACCAGTATTTCTCCCGTCGCCTCCGCATGACGGACGAAAATGTGCCGCAGGAGCCCCTTGCCGCTTTCCTCGTCGTAGGCGCTGACGCGGTACGTCCGCGCCCATTCCAAAACGGCCTGCTTCGCGAGGTCGGCGCAGAGCGGCTGGATCAGGCAGCGGTCGATCGGGATCAGCTCATGCGTTCCCTTCCGGAAAAAGCCTGCCTCCGGTCCGTTTTTCGCCGGTGCGACGGGAAACTGCGCCTTGTTGCGGTAGCCCTCGCAGGTCGGGGCTCCGGTCAACTCGAGCGTCTCCAGGTTCTGCCCGCCGAGACGGTTGAGCGCGTCCAGCACGCGCTGGCGCTTGATCTCGCACTCGGCTTCGTAGTCGACATGCCAGAACTCGCAGCCGCCGCACTGCTTTGCGTACGGACAGCGCCGATTGACACGGTGCGGCGAGCGTTGTATAATCGTTTCGATCTTCCCGTGTGCGGCGGTCTTGCCGACGTGGGTGATGCGGACGTCGTAAATCTCGTCCGGCGCAGCGTTCGGCACGAAGACGGCGCAGCCGTCCACGCGGCACACGCCCAGTCCCTCGCTGGTGAAGCCGCTGACCGCGGCGCGGTATATCTCATTCTTTTTCATAGAAAAATCCCCTGTTTCACGTGAAACAATTCGTTTGTTTCATTCTATCATACTTTCGTTCATTCGACAACCGAAATCAGGTGTTTTCATGCTGACTTATCAGAATTGTACGCTTTGCCCGCGCAAATGCGGCGTCGACCGCGCTGGCGGGCAGCTCGGCTTCTGCCGCATGCCCGCGCAGCTTCGCGCGGCGAAGGCGATGCTCCACTACGGCGAGGAGCCGCCGATCTCCGGCGCGTTCGGCACGGGCGCAGTGTTTTTCAGCGGCTGCACGCTGCGCTGCGTCTACTGCCAGAACGGGGAAATTTCCGCGGGCGGCAAGGGCGTTTCGCTGGATTCGCGCCGACTGCGCGACATTTTCGAGGAATTGATCGACGAGGGCGCACAGTCCATTGACCTCGTCACGCCGACGCAGTTCCTGCCGGACATTCTGCCCGCGCTCACGCCGAAGCTGCCCGTGCCTGTCGTCTACAACTGCGGCGGCTACGAGCGCGTGGAAACGCTGCGCGAGCTGGAGGGGCTGGTCGATATTTATCTGCCTGATTTCAAGTATGCCGACGACGCGCTCGCCGCAAGCCTCTCCCGCGCACCGGACTACTTCGAGGTCACCGCCGCGGCGATCGGAGAGATGTACCGGCAGGTCGGCAGCGCGGTCGTGAAGGACGATAGCATGGAGCGCGGTCTGCTGATCCGGCATCTTGTGCTGCCGGGGCATCTGGATAACACACTCCGCGTGATCGAATGGGTGGCGGCGAATTTCCCGAAAAACGACGTGCTGTTTTCGCTGATGAGTCAGTACGTGCCGGCGGGCAGGGTGGAGCCGCCGCTGGATCGGCGCGTGACCGAAGAAGAGTACGCCGGCGCGGTTTCGTGGATGGAGCTGTGCGGACTGACGAACGGCTACACGCAGGATTTTTCCGCGGCGACGACGGAATATTTGCCGGCGTTCGATTTCGGCGGAATTTTGTAAAACAAACGTTTGCATTTTGAAGGGCAGTGTGTTATAATAACAGTAATCTGATCAAAGGTGGGAATGCACATGCCGCGGACAAGCAATAAGCGGGAGGAAATCCTCGCATATCTGAAAGACTTTTCCGCGCGGTACGGCTACGCGCCGTCCGTGCGCGAGATCATGCAGGGCGTCGGGTTGAAATCGACCGCCTCCGTCCACTATCACCTGCACAGTCTGAGTGACAGCGGCGTGATCGAAGTGGACGGCGCGAAAAACCGCGCCATCCGCCTTTCGGAGCGCGGCGTGCCCGTGGTCGGCACGGTCGCCGCCGGTCAGCCCATTCTTGCAGCAGAGAACATCGAGGGCTATCTGCCGTGGAGCGGCGACCCTGACTGCTTCGCCCTCCGCGTCAAGGGTGACTCCATGATCGGCGCGCATATCTTTGACGGCGACACTGTGATCGTCCGCCCGCAGTCCACCGCGGACAACGGCGAGATCGTTGTCGCACTGATCGGCGACGAAGCGACGGTCAAGCGGCTCAGTCGCAAAAGCGGCGCGGTCTGGCTCCTGCCGGAAAATTCCGCCTACGCCCCGATCGACGGCAGGGAAGCCAAGATTTTGGGGAAGGTCCGTGCGGTCATCCGCGAGATATAGTATGAAAATCGTGTGTTTCACGTGAAACACACGATTTTTCTATTGCATTCGCCGAGAAATTGTGATATTATGTCTACAAATTAAGGAAATTACCGGAAGGAGGCATGCTATGGGTACCGTGATCGCGGTCGTCAACCAAAAGGGCGGTGTCGGAAAAACCACCACCGCCGTCAATCTGACCGCCGCGCTGACGGAGATCGGCGCGCGCGTCCTTCTGTGCGATTTTGACCCGCAGGCGAACGCGACCTCCGGACTCGGCGTGGAAAAACGTGCCGTCCTGATGGGCGCGTACGAAATGGTGATCGACAATGCGCTGCCCGAGCGCTGCATCGTCCGGACGAAGTACGGCAGTCTTATCCCCGCGACCTCCGCGCTCGCGGGCGCGACGGTGGAGCTGATCGGTCTGGACAACCGGGAATACAGATTGAAGGCTCAGCTTGACCGTTTACGCGACTCCTACGACTATATATTGATCGACTGCCCGCCGTCGCTGGAGCTGCTGACGATCAACGCCCTCTGCGCCGCGGACAGCATTCTGATCCCCGTGCAGTGCGAATACTACGCGCTGGAGGGTCTGTCCGATCTGATGGCGACGATGCGCGCGATCAAGAAGCGGCTCAATCCGCGTCTGCAGATCTTCGGCGTGCTGCTGACGATGTTTGACGGACGGACGAACTTTTCCAATCAGGTCGCGCAGGAAGTGCGCCGCCATTTCCCGGGAAAAGTCTTCGCGACGGCGATCCCGCGCAACGTGCGCCTCGCCGAAGCGCCGAGCCACGGACTGCCGGTACTCGCCTATGACCGCAGTTCCCGCGGCGCAGCCGCCTATCTCGCGGTCGCGGAAGAATTTCGCAGAAAGGGGTAAGCTATGAAGCAAAGAGGTCTGGGGCGCGGACTCGGCGCGCTGATCGACGATTTTTCGGAAGTTTCGCCGCAGCAGCAGACGGTCACGGTCCTTCCCCTGCAGAAGGTCGAGCCGAATCCGAAGCAGCCGCGCCGCGCCTTTGACGAGGTGGAGCTGCAGGCGCTGGCGGATTCGATCGCGGAGCACGGTATCGTGCAGCCGCTCGCCGTCCGCGCGCTGGAAAACGGCTATTATCAGATCATCGCGGGCGAACGCCGCTGGCGCGCTGCCCGTCTGGCGGGACTGAGCGAGGTCCCCGTCGTCGTGCTCGACGCCGACGATCAGACGGTCATGGAGCTTGCGCTGATCGAGAATCTGCAGCGGCAGGACTTAAATCCGATGGAGGAGGCCGAGGGCTACCGCTCCCTGATCGAAGACTACGGTCTGACGCAGGAGCAGGCGGCGTCGCGGGTCGGAAAATCCCGACCTGCCGTGGCAAACGCGCTGCGCCTGCTCGCGCTTCCGGAGGAAGTCCGCGCCATGGTCGAAGACGGCACGCTCTCGGCGGGACACGCCCGCGCGGTGCTGTCGCTGCCGTCCGAGCGGCTGCAGAAGGCCGCCGCGCAGAAGATCATCGCCCTGCGGCTTTCCGTGCGGCAGGCGGAGATGATGTGCAGGCGCATGGCGGCGGGCGAGAAGGAACAGCCTGCAAAGCTGCCCGCGCAGACCGTCGACTACGTCGGCGAATGTGAAAAGGCGCTGACGAGACACCTCGGCAGAAGGGTCAAGATCGTCAGCGGCAAGCGCAAGGGTCGCTTCGAGCTCGAGTTCTACGGGCAGGACGACCTGCAGCGTCTTTATGAAGTACTGCTTTCTGTAACGGAGGATAAACATGCCTGAGACAGAAAAAGAAGTCCGGCCGGTCAAGCGCAAGCGCGCCGCGCTGGAATACATCGCGATCTTACTGGGCGCGGCTCTCGTGCTGGTGGCGATCTCCCTGCTGATCAAAAGCAGCGCGCCGCAGCAGACCGCGCCGATCGACCCTCCCGCAGTAGCCGGAGAGGCGGCGCCCAACGGCGCAATTTCCTAAACTGACATGAGGTGATCACAATGCTGGATATCAGAAGAATCAAAGACGATCCCGAGGGGGTCAAGGCGGGGCTTCGCGCGAAGGAAGTCGACTGCGATCAGCAGATCGACCGCATTCTGGAGCTTGACGCGCAGCGCCGCGCGCTGATCCTCGAGACGGAGACGAGCAAGGCCGAGCAGAACAAGGTCTCCAAGGAGATCCCGCTGCGCAAGAAGAACGGCGAGGACGTCGCTCCCATTTTCAAACGCATGAGCGAGCTGAAGGCCGCCATCGCCGCGAACGACGCGAAGCTCTCCGACGTAGAGGCGGAGTACCGCACGCTGATGCTGTCGCTGCCCAATCTGCCCGATCCGGACCTCAAGCCGGGCGGCAAGGAGAACAACGAGCCGCTGCGCTACTACGGCGAGCAGCATAAATTCGACTTCGAGCCGAAGCACCACGTCGACCTCTGCACCGATCTCGGTCTGATCGACTACGAGCGCGGCACGCGGCTGGCAGGCTCCGGTTTCTGGATCTACCGCGGGCTCGGCGCGCGCCTGGAGTGGGCGCTGCTCAACTACTTCATGGACTGCCACCTGCGCGACGGCTACGAAATGGTCATCCTGCCGCACATGCTCGAGTATAAATGCGGAGAGACGGCGGGGCAGTTCCCGAAATTCGCCGACGAGGTCTATAAGATCGAAAACCCGACCGACGACCGCATGCACTTCATGCTCCCGACGGCGGAGACCGCGCTGGCGTCGCTCCACCGCGACGAGATCCTCTCCGAGGCGGAGCTGCCGCACAAGCTCTTCGCCTATACCCCGTGCTTCCGCCGCGAGGCAGGCTCTCACCGCGCCGACGAGCGCGGCATGGTGCGCGGACATCAGTTCAACAAGGTCGAGATGTTCCAGTACTGCCTGCCCGAAAAATCCGACGAGGCGTTCGACGAGCTCGTGCGCAAGGCGGAGGACCTCGTCAAGGGGCTCGGCTTCCATTTCCGCACCGTGAAGCTGGCGGCAGGCGACTGCTCGGCGTCCATGGCGCGCACCTACGACATTGAGATCCTCATCCCGTCCATGAATGGCTATAAGGAAGTCTCCTCCGTCTCGAACGCCCGCGACTACCAGGCGCGGCGCGGCAATATCCGCTTCCGCCGCGAGGCGACCGGCAAGACGGAATTCGTCCACACGCTCAACGGCTCCGGTCTCGCGACCTCCCGCATTTTCCCGGCGATGGTCGAGCAGAACCAGCGCGCCGACGGCTCCGTTGTCGTGCCCGAGGTCCTGCGCAAATACCTCGGCGGTCTTGAGGTCATCGAGAAGAAATAGGGCTTTCTCCGTAATCATCGGTCACCGGCCGATTATCATATCACCACAATCTTTTGAGAAAGGAGGAAACAGAAATGGCAAAGAAAGAGAAAAAGGGCTTTTTCAAGGAATTCAAGGAATTCGCGATCTCCGGCAACATGTTTGACATGGCGATCGGCATCATCATCGGCGGTGTGTTCAAGGAGCTGGTGCAGAAATTTACGGATAACATCATCATGCCGATCATTTCCATTTTCACCGGCGGCGTGAGCTTTGACCAGTGGAAGATCGAGCTTCCCACGATCTTTGAGAAGACCGATCCCGAGACCGGCGAAATCATCAAGAATTACCTGACCTTCGGCGACTTCATCTCTGCGATCATCAGCTTCCTGATCCTGATGCTCGTCGTCTTCCTGCTGGTCAAGGGCGTCAACAAGCTGCGCAAGGCGGCCGAGGCGCGCAAGGCAAAGGAAGAAGAAAAGGCGGAAGAGGCGCCTCCCGAACCGTCTGCGGAGGAAAAGCTCCTCGTCGAGATTCGCGATCTGCTGGCTAAAAAATGATTCGCTGCATATTGCCGCAAAACGCACGGCTGTACCGTCCCCGTTTTGCGGCAATTTCTGTTTTCATTTCCGTGTGAAAAAGAGAGAAGGCCGTAACCCCCGGTCGAATTTGGTAATATTGCCGAATTTTGTCGTATTATGTCGAATAGTATTTGGCTATTTTTACTTAAAATTCCTTGCAAAACCGCGAACGGTATGCTAAATTAGAACTACCGTTTTCAAGGTACGGAGTTTACGGAGGAGGAATGTAGAAAATGGAAAAAATGTATCGCGTCCTGCTTGCTAACAGCAGCGAGGATTATTCCAAACAGCTTGCTGGGATTCTCGAGCAGTCCGATCGGTACGAAGTCGTCGGTACGGCGAATGACGGGATCGAGGCGATCGATCTCCTGCGGGAGATTCGCCCGGAATTTCTCGTAGTAGATATGATGCTTCCCCAGGCGGACGGCGTCGCGGTCCTAAAAGCGGCGAACGCCCTGGAAAAGAAGCCGATGCTGCTGGTTTTGGCAGACTTTATGACGGAATTTGTTTCAAACCTGCTGGTTTCGCTCGGCGTGCAGTACGTACTGCTCAAGCCGTGCACGCCGCGCGCCGTCTACGAACGGCTCAACGAAATGCGCGACAGCCTGACCCCGCGCAGCCCCTATCAGCGCGCCCGCGAGGCGAACGTCGAGGCGATGGTCACGTCCATGATCCACGAGATCGGCGTGCCCGCGCACATCAAGGGCTACCAGTATCTGCGCGAGGCGATCATCATCGCGGTCAAGGACATGGAGGTCATCAACGCGATCACCAAGGTCCTCTATCCGCAGGTGGCAAAGACCTTCGCGACCACCCCGTCGCGCGTCGAGCGCGCCATCCGTCACGCGATCGAGGTCGCGTGGGATCGCGGCGATCTGGAGACGCTGCAGCGCTTCTTCGGCTACACCGTGTCCAACACGAAGGGCAAGCCGACAAATTCGGAATTCATCGCGCTGATCGCGGACAAGCTCCAGCTCCAGCTCAAGAGCATGGAGCCGATCGCGATCTGAGTCGGTTTGTGGCTGTTTGATTCTGTTTGAGGCAAGTATTACCCGTCATGCAACAAAAACCGGTTGGAGAAGTTCGTTCTCCGACCGGTATTTTTATGTTCGCATTATCTTCCGATCGTGTCATTGCGAGCCTGCGTCAGCAGGCGCGGCAATCTGTCCGTTGCAGGCACGGCACGTGTGCCGTATAGCGGTAAAGCGTCCCGTGTCGGTAGGCACAGATTGCACCCGCAATACCCGCAAGGGGTACGCCATATCCGTAAGGCGGCAAAGCCGCCAACGGCTATGCAGGGGGGTGCGCCGCATCCGTAAGACAGCAAAGCTGCCAACGGCTGCGCAGCCACGGTTTGCTCCGCAAACCTCGCAATGACACGAACGGGAGAGCGTTCATATTTGTACATTGGGCATTGAGCATCGTCCCGCTACGCCCCGACGGTGTGCGTGACCTTTTCTCTCGCCAGCAGCACCAGCACGAAGCCTGCCGCGGAGACCGCGACGCAAACCGCCAGCATCATCGGTACGCCGACCGCGTCGATCAGCGAGCCGCCGAGCGCCCAGGCGATCAGACAGCCGAGGGTGTTCGCCGTGCCGAGGTAGGTCTGCCCCTTGACGACGTTGCGCTTCGGGACGACCGAGCCGACGTAGTAGACCGTGCTGACGGCAAAGAGCGCGAAGCCGAGCATCTGCATGAGCTGCGCGCCGTAGAGTCCCGCCGCGCCGGGCAGCAGCCACGTCAGAACCAGCCGCAGGGTCATGCACAGGCACGACAGCAGAAGCAGCAGGTCGCAACGGACCTTCTTGACCACGCTGGTAAAGAAGAACATGGCGGGAAGCTCCGCTACGGCGGCGATCATCAGAGCGGTGCCCTGCACCTCAGTCGCCGCGTCCGGCGACTTGAGCTGCGCCACGCGGAACATGCAGTTGCTCAGGACGTTATGTCCGACGTATAGCAGTACCGCGCCGAGCAGGAAGCCGACCATTTTGGGATTCTCGCGGAAAAACTCCTTCGCGGAGGTCGGCCTGTCGTCGGTCTTCCGCGTGCCGAGCCGCATGCCGGCGGGCATCAGGAAGACCGCGGGGATCAGAAGCGCAGCCGTGACCGCGCCCGCAAGCGCGACGCCGGACATGCTGCCGAAAAACTCGATCAGCAGCGGCGCGACACGCGCCGCGACGCCGAAGCTGACCGACCCTATGCCGCGCGCCAGTCCGAAGTTGATCTTCAGACCGCAGCGGATACCCTCCATGCCGAGGGCGTTGGCAAAGGACGGCAGGATCTGCAGTCCGACGCAAGCGCCGGCAAACAGCGCGGCCTCCGCCGCCGTGCCGAGGCGCGGAAGCATCGTCGCCGCAGCGCAGACCGCCGTCAGCGCGCCGCCGAACGCCAGAATGTGCCGCACGTTCAGATCCGTTCGGTCTGCGGCGGCGGTCAGCGCGGGCTGCAGCAGGCAGGCAAGGGCGGTCGCCGCGCAGAGGATCAGTCCCGCGGCGGTGTCTGACAGTCCGAGCTTCTCAGTCATATAGGGATTTGCGTAGGAGAACAGGAAGCCGTACGTCGCCCAGATCATTCCCTGAACGAAAACGTAAGGCAGGGTCGCAGACGCTTGTTTCTTTCTCATTTCAACCTCTCAAAATACCAGACCAGCAGCAGGTCGGTGACTTCGCCGTAGGATTCCACGCCGCTTTCCACCGAAAAGCTCTTCAAATAGGCGTCGTAGACGGTGTCGCTCACCTCCGCCGCCTTCTCGTCACGCAGGGATTCATAATGCGCCGTCGAATCCTCCCAGTCGCGGGCGACCTCCTCGCTCACGCCTGCCCAGACCTCCTGCGCTGCCGCCGGATCCTTTTCATAGAGGGCGGCGAGGCAGTAGCGGAAGGCGGCGTAGCAGCCGGAATACTGGAATTCGGGACGGACGTTCGCGGCGCAGGCGAGGTAGCCGGCGAAATTCGCCTCATCCTCCCGCGCGATCGCCATGCGGTGTCCGATCTCGTGGCACATCGTAAAGGGCATGGACGCGCTGTGCGTCGTGGTGCTGACGCAGCATTCGCCGGTCAGACAGATAAACGTGCCCGTCGTGCCGATCTTGCCCATCAGCGGGCTGGAAAGCAGTCTTTTCACGCGCACCGTCGAGCCGCTGAAGGCCTCCATGCTCTGTCCGAGCGTTTCGTAGCCGCTGCCCGCAGCCTTCGCAAGCTCGCCGAAGTCGTATTCCGCCATCACGCCGTTCTCATCGCGCGCGACCTTGCCGGCAAGCCCGTTCGCTTGGTCGCGGTAGTAGATCGTCGCCTCTTTCAGCTCCGCTGCGGTGAACTGCCGGTCGGACAGTCCCAGCCGCTCGCGCAGGGGAGGCGCGTAGTAGTTGAGTCCCCAAAGGCAGACGAACGCCGTCAGCAGAGCGCAGAACACCACGAGCACGCCCGTCAGCCAGCGCACCATGCGCTTTTTGACGATCGCCCGCACGAGGGTGATGATAAACCAGAGGATCAGCGCGGCGAGCAGGAATTCGCACAGAGCGAACGGCACGACTGAGGTCATGCCCGCCAGCACCGCCGTCACCCACCGGGAAAACGCAGGATAAACGTCAAAGAAATACGCGCCGAAGAATTTTGCCGCCACCACCGCGAGCGCCGTCGTCAGCAGCAGCGCGCCGGCGATCGTCAGGCGCAGGATCGTTTTGGTCATAGCGCCCTCCTACAGCAGAGCGGTAAACAGGGCAAGCCCCGTTTCCAGCACGCCTTCGTTAAAATCAAAGCGCGGCGAGTGCAGCAGCTCCGTGCCGCCCGTTCCCAGGAAGAAGAACACGCCGGGCGCATGCTGCTGATAGACGGAGAAGTCCTCCGTGATGTAGGTCGGCTCGGCGTCGTAGATCGGGAAGCGGGACCTCGCTTCGCGCAGGAGGCCGGCGTCGTTCGTCACGGGCGGATAGCCCGCGGTGCGGCGCACCTCGACGGCGCAGCCGGTCTCGCGCTCGATATCCGCGGCAAGGTCGGAAAGCATGGCGCGCATGTCGTCATACCCCGCGTCGTCGAGACAGCGCAGCGAGCCTTCCAGCACCGTTTCTCCGCTCACCGCGTTGCGCACCTCGCCGCTCGTCATTTTGCCGAAGCGGAGCAGGCAGTTTTCCTTGCCCTCCGTGTACTGATACGCCGCCTCGATGAATCGCACCGCGGCGCAGAGCGCGTCCTTCCCCTCCGGCCAGCGGGCGATATGGACGCTCCTGCCCGTGAAGCGCACCGAGACCTCGCACGAGCGCGACATCAGTCCGCCCGCGCGGGAGAAGACCTTGCCCTCCTCCACGCCGGGCCAGAGGTGCAGGCCGTACACGCGGTTTACATAATACTTTTCAAACAGGCCTGTCTCCAGGATCGCGGCGGCGCCGCCGGTCGTCTCCTCGGCAGGCTCGAAGATCAGAAGGACGTTGCGCGCCGCGCTCGTCCGCTTCGCCAGCGTCTGCGCAAGACCCAGCAATATCGCCATGTGTCCGTCGTGGCCGCAGGCGTGCATAAACCCCGCGCGCTCCGAGGCGAACGGCAAACCTGTCTGCTCGGTCACGGGCAGTCCGTCCATATCGCTGCGGAAGGCGACGGTCTCTTTTTTGCCGAAGTCAAAATACGCGCACACGGCGTTCCCGACCGGCGAAAACACCTCGCACGGCAGCGCGGACAGCACGCCTTTTATGTACGCGGCGGTCTTGTCGACCTGCCATCCCGTCTCGGGGATACGGTGCAGATCGCGGCGGTATTCGGTTAACATAATATCACCTCTGAAGGAGTTCTGCAGGGCTGGGAAGGCTGGCGCGCGGCAGCGATTTTTGCGCCGCATTAGCGTACTGTCATTCCCGCCTGACGCAGTCAGGCAGGAAATCCGTCCGTCGCAGGTATGGCAGGTGTGCATATCACGGGAAAGCGTGCAGCAACGATACGGACGGATTGCACCCGCAATACCCGCAAGGGGTACGCCATATCCGTAAGGCGGCAAAGCCGCCAACGGCTATGCAAGGGGTAGGCCGCATCCGTAAGGCGGCAAAGCCGCCGACGGCTGCGCTCCCACGGGTGCTGACGCACCCTCGCAATGACACGGTGGGACGAATTGCCGCGCGGGCTTCGCCCGCGCAAGGACACGACCGGCGTTTTCTGCGCCGTATTTCGTTTCTTGGTATCATAGTATACCGCATACGGCGCGGTTTTGCAAGTGGTGCGATTTTCCCGCTTGCGGCGCTTGCAAAATTAGGAAAAAAATGATAGAATAAAGTGTTGAATTATCGCTTATTGGAGGGTTTCCCCTTGGATACAAAAACCACCGTCATTTCGCAGGAGGACCTGCGCCGGCAGGCGGAATTCTGCGATGAAATAAAAACATACTGGGCCTCGCAGGGCGTCACGCCCGTCGCCTACGTCGAAACCTACGGCTGCCAGCAGAACGAGGCGGATTCCGAGCGCATCCGCGGCATGCTGGAGGCTGCCGGCTACGGCCTGACCGACAGCGCGGAGGGCGCGGACGTCGTCGTCTTCAACACCTGCGCCATCCGCGAGCACGCCGAGCAGCGCGTGTTCGGCAACGTCGGCGCGCTCGTGCATACCAAGCGCCGCCATCCGCGGCAGAAGATCATCCTCTGCGGCTGCATGATGGGACAGCCGGCGGTCACCGACCGGATCAAAAAGTCCTACCCCTACGTCGACGGCGTGTTCTCGACCCACCACCTGTGGGAGTTTCCGGAGCTGCTGCTGCGCGTGCTGAAGACCGGCAGGCGCGTCTTTCTGATCGAAGACAGCGCAGGCTCCATCGCGGAGGGCATTCCCGTCTGCCGCGAGAACCGGCTCAAGGCGTGGGTCTCGATCATGTACGGCTGCAACAATTTCTGCTCCTACTGCATCGTGCCCTATGTGCGCGGACGGGAGCGCTCCCGGCAGCCGGAGGACGTGCTGAACGAGTGCCGCGGTCTGATCGCGCAGGGCTACAAGGAGATCACGCTGCTGGGGCAGAACGTCAATTCCTACGGCAAGGATCTCGCCCTCGGCATGGATTTCGCGGACTTGCTGGCGGCCGTCGCGGAGATTCCCGGCGACTTCCGCATCCGCTTCATGACCTCCCACCCGCGCGATGCGAGCCATAAGCTCTTTGACACGATCGCAAAATATCCCAAAATCTGCAAGCAGTTCCACCTGCCCTTCCAGTCCGGCAACGACCGCGTTCTGAAGGCGATGAACCGCCACTACGACAGCGCGCAGTATCTGGAGCTGGTCGAATACGGGCGCTCGCTCATGCCCGACCTCGTGCTGACGAGCGACGTGATCGTGGGCTTCCCCGGCGAGACCGAGGAGGAGTTCGAAGACACAGTGAAGCTCATCGAAAAAGTGCGCTACGACGCGCTGTTCACGTTTATCTTCTCCCCGCGCGGCGGCACGCCTGCGGCGAAGATGCCCGACCCCTATACGAAGGCGGACAAGAACCGCCGCTTCGACCTCCTTCTGGAGGTGCAGAACCGCATCTCCGAGGAAAAGCACCGCGCCTACATCGGCAAGACGGTGCGCGTCCTGGTCGACGGAAAGGACGGCGATTTGCTGACCGCCCGCACCGACGGCGGCCGACTCGTCCGCTTTGCGGGCGGCGACGGGCTGATCGGACAGTTTTTAGACGTCACGATCACCGGCTGCACGACGTGGAGCTTGGTCGGGCAGATCCCGACAGCGATATAAATTCCCGTTCCGTGTCATTGCGAGGGTGCGTCAGCACCCGTGGGAGCGCAGCCGTCGGCGGCTTTGCTGCCTTACGGATGCGGCCTACCCCCTGCATAGCCGTTGGCGGCTTTGCCGCCTTACGGATATGGCGTACCCCTTGCGGGTATTGCGGGTGCAATCTGTCCCTCGCAGGTATGGCACGTTTCCCGTATCACGGTGAAGCGTTCTGTGACGATACGGACAGATTGCCGCGGATTGCTCCGCAATCCTCGCAATGACACAAATTGACACACTCATTCATTTTTCGGAGGAACTGTCATGGCTGAACTCACTCCCATGATGCGGCAATATCTGGATATCAAGCGGCAGCACCCCGACTGCGTGCTGTTCTTCCGTCTCGGCGACTTCTACGAGATGTTCGACGACGACGCGCGCCTTGCCTCCAAGGAGCTTGATCTGACGCTGACCACCCGCGACCGCGGCAAGGAGAAAGAGGAACAGACCCCGATGTGCGGCGTTCCCTACCACAGTGCGGAGAGCTATATCGCCCGTCTCGTCCAGCGCGGCTACAAGGTCGCGATCTGCGAGCAGATGGAAGACCCCGCGCTGGCGAAGGGTCTGGTCAAGCGCGACCTGACCCGCATCGTCACGCCCGGCACGGTCGTGGAAAGCTCCATGCTCGACGAGAGCAAAAACAACTATTTTGCCTGCGTGTTCGGCGAGGACGGCCGCTACGGCGTTACGTTCTGCGACGTGTCCACCGGCGCGTTCTACGCCACCTGCGCCGAAGGGCCGCAGGCGGTCGATCGCGTGATCTCCGAGCTCGGCCGCTTTATGCCCGCGGAGGTCCTGCGCGGCGGCGAAGCGGCGCGCAGCGAGCAGCTTTCTCAGGCGATACAGGAACGACTGGGCTGCTGCGACGATCTCGGCGCGGAGGAGCTGTTCGACCCCGCCGTCACGGAGGAAACCGTGACGAAGCAATTTGACAAATCCCTCGCTGCCCTCGGGCTGCAAGAGCGCAGCGAGGTCTGGCGCAGCGCAGGCGCGCTGCTTGCCACCCTGCGGGAGCTGCAGAAGGTCAGCCTGACCCATGTGCGGAATCTGGAATTTTACGTCGAGGGGCGGTTTTTAGAGCTCGACCTCACGGCGCGGCGCAACCTGGAGCTGACCGAGACGCTGCACGGCGAGAAGCGCGGCAGTCTTCTCTGGGTGCTGGACAAGACCCGCACCGCGATGGGCAGCCGCATGCTCCGCTCGTGGCTGGAAAAGCCGCTTCTGAATCCCAAAATGATCGCCCGGCGGCTGTCCGCCGTGGAGGAGCTGGTCGGTCTGACCGTCGAGCGCGACAATCTCCGCGAGCTTTTGCGGCAGGTGTCCGACCTTGAGCGCGTCATGGCGCGCATCGTCACCGGCGCGGCGAACGGGCGCGATCTGATCGCGCTTCGCAACGGCTGCGAGCCGCTGCCCGCGCTGAAAGCCGCGTTCGCAGACTTAAAGGCGCCGCTGTTCGGCGTTCTGCAGGAGGAGATCGACGATCTGCGCGATTGCTTCGACCTCATCTCCGCGGCGATCGTCGACGAGCCGCCGTTCACCGTCCGCGAGGGCGGATTGATGCGCGACGGCTACTCCGACGAGCTGGACAAGCTGCGCGACATCGTCTCCGGCGGCAAAGGGACGCTTGCGCGGATCGAGGCCGAGGAAAAGGAGAAGACCGGCATCAAGAATCTGCGCGTCGGCTATACCCGCGTCTTCGGCTACTACATCGAGGTCGCCAAGGGGCAGGTCTCTCTGGTGCCGGAGCATTACATCCGCCGCCAGACGCTGACCACCGGCGAGCGGTATATCACCCCCGAATTAAAGGAGCTCGAATCGACCATTCTCACCGCGAAGGATCGCATCACCGCGCTGGAATACGAGCTGTTTTCCACCGTGCGCGACTACCTCGCCGCGCAGGCAGAGCGCGTCCAGCGCGCCGCCCGCGCGATCGCCTGTCTGGACGTGATCGCGAATTTTGCGGAGCTTGCCGTGAAGCACAACTACTGCAGGCCGGAGGTCGATCTTTCCGGCGAGATCCATATCCGCGACGGCCGCCATCCGGTCGTGGAGCAGATGCTGAAGGATACGCTTTTCGTCCCGAACGACACGGAGCTTGACTGCGAGCAAAACCGCACCGCGATCATCACGGGACCCAACATGGCGGGCAAATCCACCTACATGCGGCAGGTCGCGCTGATCGTCCTGATGGCGCAGATCGGCTGCTTCGTGCCGGCGAAAGCCGCGCGGATCGGCGTGGTCGACCGCATCTTCACGCGCATCGGCGCGTCTGACGACCTGTCGATGGGCAAATCGACCTTCATGGTCGAGATGAACGAGGTTGCGGACATCCTTACGCACGCGACGGCACGGTCCCTACTGATTCTCGACGAGATCGGCCGCGGCACGTCCACCTTCGACGGCATGGCGATTGCCCGCGCCGTGCTGGAATACGCCGCGGACAAGCGCCGGCTCGGCGCGAAGACGCTCTTTGCCACGCACTACCACGAGCTGACCGACATCGAGCGCGAGATCGGCGGCGTGCGCAACTACAACATCGCGGTGAAGAAGCGCGGCGGTGATATCGTCTTCCTGCGCAAGATCGTTCCCGGCGCGGCGGACGACAGCTACGGCGTAGAGGTCGCGAAGCTGGCGGGTCTGCCGGACAAGGTCATCTCCCGCGCGCGGGAGCTTTTGAAGGCGCTTGAGAGCGGCGCGCCCGTGCGCACCGTCACCGTCGCCGCCGACGACCAGATCTCCATCACGTCGATGGAAAACGACGCGCTTCGGAAGAAGCTGGAATCTCTCGCCGTGGAGACCATGACCCCGATCGAGGCGATGAACGCCTTGTACGAGCTCAAGAAAATGGTATAAGCCCCGACCGTGTCATTGCGAGGGTGCGCCAGCGGTCGTGGGAGCGCAGCCGTCGGCGGCTTTGCCGCCTTACGGATATGGCCTACCCCCTGCATAGCCGTTGGCGGCTTTGCCGCCTTACGGATATGGCGTACCCCTTGCGGGTATTGCGGGTGCAATCTGTCCGTCGCAGGTATGGCACGTTTCCCGTATCACGGTGAAGTGTCCCTCGTCGATACGCACAGATTGCCACGGGCTTCGCCCTCGCAATGACACCGTTATCGGAGCATTCCGCATTCCGCATTAAATCTATCAACCGAAGGTGATCCTATGCCGAAAATTCAACAGCTTTCCCCGCACGTCGCAGACCTCATTGCCGCAGGCGAGGTCGTGGAGCGACCCGCCAGCGCCGCCAAGGAGCTGGTCGAGAACGCGATCGACGCGGGCGCGAAAAATATCACCGTCGAGCTGCAGAACGGCGGCATGACCTTCCTGCGCGTCACGGACGACGGCTGCGGCATGTCCGCCGAGGACGCGGAAATCGCCTTCCTGCGCCACGCGACGAGCAAGCTGCGTACCGCCTCGGACTTAGAAGCGATCCATACGCTCGGCTTCCGCGGCGAGGCGCTTGCCGCCATTTCTGCCGTCTCGCGCATCGACCTGATGACCAAGACCGCAGACAGCGATTTCGGCACGGGTCTGCACCTGGACGCGGGCGTCGTCACCGAGCGCGACAGCGTCGGCTGCCCCGACGGCACGACGATCATCGTCCGCGACCTGTTCTACAACACCCCCGCCAGAATGAAATTCATGAAGCGCGACACCGTCGAGGCGTCCGCGCTCGTTTCCGCCGTCTCGCGGCTGGCGATCGCCCATCCCGAGGTCTCGATCCGCGTGATCCGCGACGGCGAGGAGGTCCTGCACACCCCCGGCGACGGGAAGCTCTTCAGCGCGGTCTACGCCGTGCTCGGCAGGCAGAACGCGCAGGAGATGGTCGAGGTCAGCAGCCGCTGGGAGTCTTACACGCTGACGGGTTACGTTTCCAAGCCCAGCGCGACGCGCGGCAACCGCGCCAATCAGCTCTTTTTCGTCAACGGCCGCCACGTGCGCTCGAAGACGATGACCGCCGCCCTCGAGGAGGCGTACCGCAACCAGCTCATGGTCGGAAGATTCCCGTCGTGCGTGCTGCATCTGACGCTACCGGAGCATCTGGTCGACGTGAACGTCCACCCCGCGAAGGTCGAGGTCAAGTTCCTCAACGAGCGCGACCTCTTTGACTGCGTGCGCTACGGCGTGGAGGGCGCGCTGGAAAAAGCCTCCGGCCGCGTGCAGATGAAGCTGCCGCAGCAGCGGCAGGAAGAACCGGCCGCCGCGCCGAAAAGGCCGGCCGCGGCCGTCTCCTCTCCCGCGAAGGACACGTTCTTCCGCACCATGAGCGCGGAGGACTATAAGGCCTTCGCGCAGGTCGTCCGCGAGGCGCCCCGCCCCGCCATGACGCCGGAGCTGAAAGCCGCGCTCGAGCGGAACAAACGTCCGGCCGCGCCGCAGTCCGCGCCGCAGCAAAAACCCGACCAGCCGCTGCCCTCGCCGCAGTCGGCGACGGAGCAAAAACCTGAAAAACCGCAGCCCGCGCCGAACGCGGCGGAAGAAGCCGCGCAGGAGGAGCTTCCGCTCGAAGCCGCGCCCTACCGTATCGTCGGCGAGGTGCTGAACACCTATATCATCGTGGAGGAGGGCAAAAACGTCCTGCTCATCGACAAGCACGCCGCGCATGAGCGCATTCTGTTTGAAAAGCTCCGCAGCGCGGAGACCCCCGTAGTGCCTCAGCTCCTGCTGGCGCCGATATTATGTAAACCGGAGCGGGAGGAAGCCGCCATTCTCTTGGACAGCGCCGACCTGCTCGGCGAAGCTGGCTTCGAGGTCAGCGACTACGGCGACGGCGTGCTCGCCGTCCGGCAGATCCCCGCCGACCTGAATCCGGAGGACACGGAAGCCACGCTGAACGAGCTTGCCTCCGACCTCAAGGCGGGCAAGCGCGCTGATCCCGCCGCGATGCGCGACGCGATTCTGCACACCGTCGCCTGCAAGGCGGCGATCAAGGGCGGCAGGCACACAGACGAAAAAGAGATCGCCGCGCTGGTCCGGGAAGTGCTGTCGCGCGACGACCTCAAGTACTGCCCGCACGGCAGGCCGATCACCGCCGTGCTGACCGCCGCGCAGTTGGAGCGGCAGTTCAAGAGGGCGTGAGATGAAGGACGTGATCTGCATCGTCGGTCCGACCGCGACCGGCAAGACCGCCCTTTCCGTGCGACTGGCGCAGAAATACGGCGCGGAGATCGTCTCCTGCGACTCCATGCAGCTCTATCGCGGCATGGATATCGGCACGGCGAAGCCGGCAAAGGACGAAATGTGCGGCATCCCGCACCGCATGATCGACTGTCTCGACCCGCGCGAGCCGTATTCCGTCAGCCGCTACGTACACGACGCGGACGAGTGCGTGCAGGATATCCTTCGGCGCGGCAGGCGCGTGATTATCGTCGGCGGGACGGGTCTGTACGTCGATTCGCTGATCGCCGGACGGCAGTTTGCGCCGTTTCCCGAGACGGGCCGCCGCGAGGAATTGACGAAGATCGCCGAAACGCAAGGCATTGAGGTCCTCATGGAACAGCTCCGGCAGGTCGATCCCGAGGCTGCGGCGCACATCCACCCCGCCAACCGCAAGCGCGTCATCCGCGCGCTGGAGATCTATTTAGAGACCGGCACGACCATGACAGCGCACGATCTGGCGACGAAAGCGCAGCCCGCGAAGTACGACCCGTGCTGGATCGGTCTGGACTACGAAAACCGGGAAACGCTCTACCGCCGGATTGATATCCGCGTGGAGCAGATGATCGCGCAGGGGCTGGTCGGGGAAGTCCGCGCTTTGCTGGACAGCGGCGTGCCGGCGAGCGCGACCGCCATGCAGGCGATCGGCTACAAGGAGCTGACTGCGTACCTGCGCGGCGAGGGGACGCTTCCCGACGCGGTCGCCGCGATCCAGCAGGCGAGCCGCCGCTATGCCAAGCGGCAGCGGACGTGGTTCCGCCGCAATCCGGAGATCCACTGGATCGAACTACCCGACGCGCCGTTCGACCCCTTCCCCGCCGCCTGCGCGCTTTGCGAAGCGTAGCGGCGCACGGCGACGATACGGACGGATTGCCGCGTCACTTCGCTCCCCGCAGCGGCACGGTTGGCCGGACAATTCCGCTTTCACTTGAAAATTATTTCCACTGTTCGACGCCTTTCCGCCGATTCTGACAGCGGGAAACGATACAATATAGGTATCCCAAAACACAAGAAAAGAGGTACCTATCATGGCAAACACAGAAAACCTGCAGGATCTGATCCTCAACGAGGTGCGCCGGGAGCATACGCCGGTCACGATGTTCCTGATGAACGGCTTTCAGCTCAAGGGCATCGTCACCGGCTTCGACAGCTTCGTCGTCGTCTTGAGCTCCGAGGGAAAACAGCAGATGATCTACAAGCACGCGATCTCTACGCTCGTGCCGCTGCAGCCCGTCCGCTTCCCGCCCGCGTAACCGCGCTGCAGTCCTGCAACAAGGGAGAAGTATGAAAAAGCAGGGCGAATTCTACTTAAAACTAACCTCCATACTGCTGGCGGCGCTGCTGGCGATCTTCGTCCTTTGCTCGATCTTTCTCAGGTCGGGCGAGGACTACACGACGCTCGCGCCCGTCTACTGCGAAGTCGGCGACGGTATTACCGTTTCCGGCTTTGTGGTGCGTTCGGAGGAGCTTTTGGTCAGCAGCGCCCCCTATCCGGTCGCGGCGCTGTCCGAGGGGCAGCGGGTCGGCGGCAGCCAGACCGTCGCCTATGCCTGCGCGTCGGAGGACGCCGCCCGCGCGCAGCGGGAGCTGCTTTCTCTTCAGACGCAGCGCGACCGCCTGAGCTTCGCGTCCGAGGGCGCGAAGGAGCTTACCGCTGCGGACGCTTCGATCGCGGCAAGCATCATCCGCCTGTCCGCGCTGACGGCGGCGCAGTCTCTGCCGCGCATGCGGGCGGTCTGTGACGAGCTGGAGCCGCTCGTTCTGCAGCGCAGTCTGCGCGCGGGCGACACGGCGCGGGTGCGGGCGCGGCTTTCAAATCTGGCGGAGGATATCGCCGTGCTGGAGGCGCAGTGCGTCTGCGTTCCGATCACGGTCCCGCAGGCAGGCTGCTTCTCGCAGGTGACGGACGGCTTCGAGCGCGTCCTCACGCCGGCGCGGCTGGAAACGATGACGCTTTCCGACCTGCGCGGGATCACGGCGCAGCGCGAATCCGTGCCGGAGCATACGATCGGGCGGCTGATCTGCGGACAGAAGTGGTATCTGGTCTGCGAGCTTCCCGCCGGCGTGTCGGACCGCTGCGCCGTTGGCGACAGCCTGCTGCTGACCCTGATCGGCGAGGAGCTGACCGACCTGCCCGTGCAGATCGAGCGGCTCTTCACGCAGGAGGACGGCGCGAGCCTGCTGGTCGTCTCCTGCGCCGAGCGGATGCAGGACGTGAGCGCGCTGCGTGCGGTCACGGCGACGCTGAATTTCAAAACCTACGAGGGTCTGCGGGTCCCGAAAACCGCCGTCCGCACCGAGGACGGCGTGACGGGCGTTTACGTGCTCATCGGCGCGAAAGCGCGGTGGAAGCCGGTCGAGATCCTCTTTGCATACGAAGAATACTGCCTGATCCGGCAGGAGCCGGAGGGTCTTCGGGCGGACGATCAGGTCATTCTGACCGAGGAAGAAATCAGAGACGGGAGTGTGATCGCGGAATGATCGCGGAAAACATCGCCGCCATCCGCGCGCGGATGGACGCGGCGGCAAGGAAAGCGGGTCGAGACCCGAAGGACGTCGTGCTGTGCGCGGCGACGAAGATGAACGGCGCGGACCGCGTCCGCGAGGCGATCGCCGCGGGAATTACCTGCTGCGGCGAAAACCGCGTGCAGGAGCTGACCGCCAAGCGCGCCGAGCATGCCTACGACGGCGCAAGCGTGCATTTTATCGGCCATCTGCAGACGAACAAGGTCAATAAGGTCGTGGGCAAGGTCGATCTCATCCAGTCCGTCGACCGGCCGGAGCTGCTCGCGGCGATCGAGAAGGAAGCGGCGAAGCAGGCAATCGTACAGGACATCCTGCTCGAGATCAACATCGGCGCGGAGGAGAGCAAATCCGGCTACGCGCCTGAGGCGGTCGACGCCGTCGCCGCCGCGATGGAACAGTATCCGCACTGCCGTCTGCGCGGACTGATGGCAATCCCTCCCGTTTCGGAAAAAAGCGGCAGTAATTGCAGATTTTTTACGGAAATCAAGAGAATTGCTGTTGACATAACAGCAAAAAACTATCATAATATTAGCATGGAAATTTTGTCGATGGGCATGACGGACGACTTTGAAGACGCCATCGCCTGCGGCAGTACGATGATCCGCGTCGGGACGGCGATCTTCGGCGCAAGGGATTATTCGAAGAAATAATATGTTTACAAACGGAGGATAACAATCATGGGACTGATGGATGAAATCAGAAAGCTGACCCGCCCCTATTCCGAACCGGAAGACGATTACGATGATTACGACGAAGATCTGCCCGAGGAAGAACCGGAACCCGATCCCGCGCCCTACCGCGCCTCGTCCGGCTACTCCCGCGGCGCCGCGGCGCCCGCTGCGGAGACCCGCTCCCCGGCAGGCCGCGTCGTGAATATCAGCTCCGGCACCCAGCTCCAGGTCGTTCTGGTCAAGCCCGAGCGCTTCGATCAGGTCTCCGAGATCGCGGACAGCCTGCGCGACAAGAAGGCCGTCATTCTGAATCTCGAAACGACCAACAAGGACGTCGCCCGCCGCCTGGTGGACTTCCTGTCCGGCTGCGCCTACGCCCTCGACGGCAAGATCAAGAAGATCGCCGTCTCCACCTACCTCGTCACCCCGTACAACGTCGGCGTCGTCGGCGAACTGGCGGACGAGCTGGAGAAGAACGAGAGCACCTATTTCTGATCCTGCTTTTCCTACATAAAAACAGGTAGATAGGAGGTTTCATGATGCTGACACCGCAGCAAATCCAGGAGATCAGTTTTGAAAAAGCCATCTTCGGCGGCTATGACATGGCGTCCGTCGACGAAGTGCTGGAGCCGTTGACGGAAGATTATCTCACACTATATAAAGAAAACTCCGTTTTGAAAAGCAAGATGCGAATCTTAGTTGACAAGCTGGAGGAATACCGCAGACAGGAATCGACCATGCAGAGCGCCATCCTCGCTGCGCAGAAGACCTGCGAGCAGATGACGGTCGAGGCGGAGAAGAAGTGCGCGAAGATGCTCCGCGAAGCGGAGGAAGCCGCCGCTGCTAAGGCGCAGAGTGCGGATCAGATGATCGGTACGGAGCAGGAGCGTCTGGAGGCGGCAAAGCAGGCGACCGCGCAGTTCATCGACAGCATGGAGCGCCGTCTGAACCGGCAGCTCGAGCTGCTTGCGGAGCTCCGCAAGCAGGAGCTTCCCGAGCAGGCTAAAGCGCCTGCAGAAGAGCCGGTCCGCCCGTTTGACTACGACAAAAATCCCATTGATCCCACGCCCGAAGAAAAGGCGGACGCGCTGATCGAAGAGATCGGTCTGCACATCGAGGAGTCCATGGACGTCCCCGAGACGACCCTGCCGATCGACGAAGCGCCGATCGAAGAGGCGGCGCCCGCCGAGGAGACCGCTGCGCTGCACGGCGAGCTGTCGCCCGCCAAGCAGAAGCTGCTGGAAGAGCTGAAATTCGGCCGCAGCGGCGATTCGAAATAGAATCATCATCCACCTGCGCTGATGGGGACAAACAGCACACCCTCCGCGTGCAGAAAGCTGCCGGTCGATGCGAGGCAGCCGCGCGGCGTGCGAATATCACCCCGGAGCATCCGCCCGAACGAACGAGTAAGGCGCGACGGCTCACGCCCGTTACCGCGTGTTTGAGCGCCCCCGTTATTTGGGGGAACAGGAGTGGTACCGCAGAGGAAAACGCACCTCTGTCTCTTGATCGAGACAGAGGTGTTTTTTTGCGAATCCCTTTTGTTATGTCATTGCGAGCAGCGAAGCTGCGTGGCAATGACACCGTTTAGCGGACTGCCGCGCGGATTCGCTGCTTGCAATGACACCGTTGCCCGGTTCGTTCCGCATTCTCTTCCCGTTCTCAATTCATTTGTAAACTCATTTCTGGAGGAAATTTATGGACTACAAAGACACCATCATCACACCGCAGACCGACTTCCCCATGCGCGCGGGTCTTCCCGCCCGCGAGCCGGGCATGCTGGAGCGCTGGAACCAGATCGACGTCTACCGGCTCCTGCTTGAGAAGAACGAGGGCAAGCCCGCCTTCGTCCTGCACGACGGTCCCCCGTTCTCCAACGGCGACATCCACATGGGCCACGCGCTGAACAAGACGCTCAAGGACTTCATCGTCCGCTCCTACGCCATGCGCGGTTACTACACCCCCTACACGCCCGGCTGGGACAACCACGGCATGCCGATCGAGTCTGCGATCATCAAGAAGAACAAGCTCAATCACAAAACCATGCCCGTGACCGAGTTCCGTTCCGCCTGCGAGGCGTTTGCCGAGGACTTTATTCAGCGGCAGATGGCGGGCTTCCGCCGTCTCGGCGTTCTGGGCGACTGGGCGCATCCCTACCGCACGATGGATCGGCATTTTGAAGCCGAGGAGGTCAAGGTCTTCGGCGAGATGTACCGCAAGGGCTACATCTACAAGGGCTTGAAGCCCGTCTACTGGTGCCCGAAGGACGAGACCGCGCTGGCAGAGGCGGAGATCGAGTATCAGGACGACCCCTGCACCACGGTCTACGTCAAGTTCCGCATGGAAGACGACCTCGGAAAGCTCCCGCACCTCGATCACGACAAGCTCTTCTTCCTGATCTGGACGACGACGATCTGGACGCTCCCCGGCAATATGGGCATTTCCCTGCATCCGCGTGAGAGCTACGCCGTCGTCAGGGCGGACAACGGCGAATCCTATATCATCGCCGAGGCGTTGGTCGAAAAGGTCATGCAGGTCGGCGGCGTCGCGGATTACGAAATCGTCGAGACCCATCCGGGCAGCTTCTTCGAGAACATGCTCGCCAAGCACCCCTTCCTCGACAAGACCTCGCGCCTCTTAAACGCCGAATACGTCACCATGGACTCCGGCACCGGCTGCGTCCACACCGCGCCGGGCTTCGGCGCGGACGACTATCAGACCTGCCGCCGCTACGGCATGGAGCTGATCGTGCCGGTCGATGACCGCGGCCGCCATACCGACTACGCCGGCCCCTACGCCGGCATGAAGACCGACGAGTCCAACCCCGTGATTTTAGAGGACATGAGAAAGAGCGGCGCGCTCTTCGCCTCCGAGCGCATCGTCCACAGCTACCCGCACTGCTGGCGCTGCAAGTCCCCGATCATCTTCCGCGCCACCCCGCAGTGGTTCTGCTCTGTTGAGTCGTTCAAGGACGAGGCGGTCGCCGCCTGCGAGCAGGTCGAATGGCTGCCCGCGTGGGGCAAGGACCGCATGGTCTCCATGATCCGCGACCGCGCCGACTGGTGCATCTCCCGTCAGCGCCGCTGGGGTCTGCCGATCCCCGTTTTCTACTGCAGGGACTGCGGCAAGCCCGTCTGCACGCCCGAATCCATCGAGCACATCTCCAAGCTCTTCGACGAGCACGGCTCGAACTACTGGTTCGCCCATGAAGCGGCGGAGCTCGTTCCCGAAGGACTGACCTGCCCGCACTGCGGCGGCAAGACCTTTGAGAAGGAAACCGACACGCTCGACGGCTGGTTCGACTCCGGCTCGACCCACATCGCCTCCCTGCGCCGCGAGCATCCCGCGCTGTGGCCGGCGACGATGTATCTCGAGGGCGCGGATCAGTACCGCGGCTGGTTCCAGTCGAGCCTGCTCACCAGCGTCGGCGCGCTCGGCAAGGGCGCCCCGTTCTTAAAGTGCCTGACGCACGGATGGACGGTCGACGGCGAGGGCAAGGCGATGCACAAGTCCCTCGGCAACGGCGTCGATCCGGCGGAGCTCATCCGCGACTTCGGCGCGGACATCGTCCGTCTGTGGGCGGCGTCGGCGGACTACCGCGCCGACGTGCGCTGCTCGAAGGAGATCTTCAAGCAGCTTTCCCAGACCTATCTGAAATTCCGCAACACCGCCCGTTACTGCCTCGGCAATTTGGCGGAGTTCGACGCGAACGACCTCGTCCGGCCCGAGGACATGCCGGAGCTTGACCGCTGGGCGATCACGAAGCTGGGTGCGCTGATCCGCACCTCCTTCGAGGCGTACGACAACTATGAATTCCACGTGCTGACCCACGCAGTCAATGATTTCTGCGTTGTCGAGCTGTCCAACTTCTATCTCGATATTCTGAAAGACCGCCTCTACTGCGAATCGAAGAACGGTCTCAAGCGCCGCAGCGCGCAGACTGCCCTCTTCCTGATCGTGGACGCGCTGGCGAAGATGTACGCGCCGATCCTGCCGTTTACCTGCGACGAGATCTGGCAGGCGATGCCGCACCGCGACGGCGACGATACGCGCAACGTCGTTCTCAACGAGCTGGCAAAGCCGTATGACGCCTACGCCCTCTCTGACGACGCCATGGCGAAGTGGGACAAGCTGATCGCCTTGCGGGACGACGTCAACAGCGTCCTTGAGCTTGCCCGCGCCGAGAAACGCATCGGCAAGGCGCTGGAGGCGTGCGTTTCCCTCTGCGCCGCGGACGGTGAGGGCAAGGCAGTCCTCGAGACGCTCAAGGACTTCAATCTGCCCGAGCTGTTCATCGTCTCCGACGTCAAGCTGACGGAGCAGGCGTCGGGCGAGGTGCTGTCCTCCGGTGTGAGCGCCCACTATCCCGGCATCCGCATCGAAGCGACCGAAGCGCCCGGCACGAAGTGCCCGCGCTGCTGGATGCACTCGACGCAGGCGAACGCAGACGGACTCTGCCCGCGCTGCGCCGCCGTCGTTGCGGAATTGGATTTGAGCGAATGATACCGCTTTTGATCGTTTTTGGTGTGATCGCGGCGGTCGTGATCGCCTACTGGATCGCGCACCTCGTCAACCGGCGGCGCAACCGCGCCGCCGAAGTCGACGGTTTGCTCCACGACCAGCGCGGTCCAAGCGCGCGGCAGTTCCGCTACGGCTTTTTCCCGTCGAGTCACAACGGCTGCGGCTGGATCGCCGCCTATAACGCCTGCCGGATTCTGGGCGACGACGTGAAGCCTGCGGAGATCATCAGCGATTTTGAGCGATATGGAGCGATTTTGTTCGGCGCCTTCGGCACGATTCCCGCCGCACTCACGCATTTCTTCCGCAAGCGCGGTTACCGCACCGATTCCTCGTCAAAGCGCGATCGCTTCGACGAGATGGCAAAAAATTCGACGGTCAGCGTCCTGTGGTACTGGCACGGCAAAGGCGCGCATTTCATAGCGGTGGAGCCGGACGACGACGGCTTTGTCGGCTACAACGTCTTTTCCAACGTGAAAAGACCTATCCGGCTCGGCGCGTCCGTGCAGGAATTTCTGAAGAATCGAAACTATCACGCGCCGCGGCTGATCGCGGTGAAGAAAGAAGCGTCCGGTGATGACAAAAGAGGAACTGCATGAAAAAACGGTCGACCTCTGCGGCAGACTGATTCAAACGCCCAGCTATTCCGGCGAGGAACAGGCGATCGCGGAGCTGATCGCGCGGGAGATGCGCGATCTCGGCTACGACGAGGTGCGCTTTGACGCCTGCGGCAACGTGCTCGGCTGCCTGCGCGGCAGCCGTCCGGGCGCGCGGGTGCTGCTCGACGGCCACGTCGACACCGTGCCCGTGCAGGAGCGCGAACGCTGGAGCTTCGACCCGTTCTGCGGCACGGTCGCGGACGGCAAACTGCGCGGCAGAGGCGCGTCGGATATGAAGGGCGCGGTCGCGGCGATGATCGTCGGCGCGGCGTACTACGCGGACGTCTGCAAGCGTGACTTCGCCGGCGAGATCTGGGTCGCGGGCGTGGTCTACGAGGAGCTGTTCGAGGGCGTCTGCGCCCGCCGGATCAGCGAAGCCGTGCGGCCGGATTACGTCATCATCGGCGAGGCGTCCGACTTGAATCTGAAGATCGGGCAGCGCGGCCGCGCCGAGATCGTACTGGAGACGGTCGGTAAGCCCGCGCATTCGTCCAACCCCGAAAAGGGCGTGAACGCCGTCAAAAAGATGATGAAGCTCCTTGCCGCGCTGGAGGACTACAAGCCGCGGCATCAGGAAAACCTCGGCGCCGCTATTCAGGAGCTGACGGACATCATCTCCTATCCCTACCCGGGCGCGTCCGTCGTGCCGCAGCGGTGCGTCGCAACACTGGATCGCCGTCTGCTGGTCGGCGATACGCCCGAATCCGTCCTCGCGCCGATCCGGTCGGTCATCGACCGTCTGGCAGCGGAGGATCCGCAGTTTTCCGCGCGGGCGTATCTGCGCGAGGAGAGCCGGACCTGCTACACCGGCGAAACGATTTCCGCACAGCGGTTTTTCCCCGCGTGGCGCTACGGCGAAACCGACGATTTCGTCGTCAATTGCTTCGAGGCGCTGCAGGAGCTCGGCGACGATCCGATCCTGACGCACTATTCGTTCTGCACGAACGGCAGTCACTACGCGGGCGAGGCGCATATCCCGACCGTCGGCTACGGTCCGTCGCCGGAGTCGCTGGCGCACACGATCGACGAGTACGTGCTGGTTTCCCAGCTCACGCGCGCCGCCGAGGGTTACGCCGCCCTGATCGCAGCCCTGCTGCGGACAGGAAGCGAAAAAACGGCCTGAATCCAATACGAACAGCAAACACGGACTGCCGGCGGCAGTCCGTGTTTGCTCTGTTAAGGAAAGCGCCTCCCCGGCAGCTCGAAGTTATCCGCATCGCCCGCTTTCCATATAAAAACCCGGACGCCATCGCGTCCGGGTTCTGTTTATTTATGATATTTCGTGCCTGCCTGGATCGTTTCCGCGCGGTAGAGCTGCTCCAGCGCCATGACCCGCATCAGATGATGGGGAAAGGTCATTGGACCGAAGGAAAGGCGAAAATCCGCCTTGCGCTTGATTTCGGGGTCAATGCCGAACGACGAGCCGATCAAAAAGCACGCCGCGCTCTTTCCCTCGTTCTTGATCGCGCGCAGCTTGTCCGCCAGCGCCTCCGAGGAAAGCGCCTTTCCCTCCGGCGTGAGCACGCAGAACCACGCGCCCTTCGGAACAGCCGCGGCGATCAGCTCCGCTTCTTTTCTCAGTCCCGCGGCGATCTCCGCGGGGTTGGGGTCGTCCGGCAGGCGCGTCTCCGGCAGCTCGACGAGGCGGAACCTGCAGTACGCGCCGAGCCGCTTGGCGTATTCCGCCGCCGCCGCGAGATAGAACGTTTCTTTCAGTTTTCCAACGGTCAGAAGGGTGATTGAAAACATGTTTCTCTCCTATATTGGAAGGCATGCGCCGTTTCCGGCTTTGTCCCTGTGCGCGGCAGACCGCAAAGCCGTGTCATTGCGAGCACGAGAACGCAACGCAGTATCTCCAACCGTGTCATTGCGAGCAGCGAAGCTGCGCGGCAATCTGTCCCTGACAGTCCTCGGACGCTTTTTCAGTGATCCGAGTTATTTCTTTTAGTTTACATAATTTATATTATGGTAAATCTTCAGTATATCGCAAGTCTGATTCCGCATTACCGCAGGAAGCCCTCCAAAATCTTCTGCTCCGCCTGTTCGGCGGTCAGACCGAGGGTCATGAGCTTCATAATCTGCTCGCCCGCGATCCTGCCGATCGCCGCCTCGTGGATCAGAGAGGCGTCGACGTGATTGCAGGAAATCTCCGGGATCGCGCGCACCTTCGCGCTGCCCATGATGATCGCGTCGCACTGAACGTGACCGAAGCACTTGTTGTCGCCGGACACGCGCGGATAGAATATCTGCGCCGATGCGTCCTGCGCGACGGAGCGGGAAATAACCTGCGCTTTTGTGTCAAAACCGCTCAAAAACACGTCCATTTCGCTCACAGCCTTCTGATCGCCGTGCGTCAGCAGGTTTTCGCGGATGATGACCTCGCTGCCCGCGCCGCGGCATTCGACCTTGGTATAGCGCTTCGTATCGTCCACGCCGCGGATCTGGCTGGTTTCCAGCGTGACTGACGCGCCCTCTTCGAGGTAGAGGACAGTCTGCGGGTTGAGAATGCGTTTGCCTTCGCCCTCGCCCTCGCCGTAGTGCTTCTCAATATACTTGACTTTCGCGTTTTTGCCGACGTAGAAGGTGTGAATGCCGTCGTGCTGGCTGTCGCAGTCGGAGCAGTTGTGGATGCCGCAGCCGGCGACGATCGTCACGTCCGCGCCCTCGCCGACGAAAAAGTCGTTATAGACCATGTCTTTGAAGCCGCCCTTGGTCAGAACGACCGGAATATGCACGGATTCGTCCTTCGTGCCCGGGGCGATGCGGATGTCGATGCCGTCCTTGTCGGTCTTGGACTCGATGACGATATGCTCTGTATTGCGGCGAAACGCCTTCTGCCCGTCGGAGCGGATGTTGACCGCGCCCTCGCCGGTGCCCTTCATGTCCGCGACGATGGCGAGAATGTTTTTCTGGATCTCATTCAGCATTTCCGGTCCACCTCCAGTCGGCTGCAGCCGGTGACGGTATCGGCGATGATTTTCGGATAGATCTCCTCGACGCTGCCGCGCGCTGCGACCGCGCCGTTCGCGATCAGAATGATCTCGTCGGCAAGACGGATGATGCGCTCCTGGTGGGAAATGATCAGGATCGTCGCCTCTTTTTTGTCGTGGATCTCCTGGAACGTATCGGTGAGCCGCGCGAACGACCACAGGTCGATGCCGGCCTCCGGCTCGTCGAAGATCATCAGCTCGCTTCTGCGGGCAAGGACCGTGGCGATCTCGATGCGCTTGACCTCGCCGCCGGAAAGGCTGGCGTCTACGTCGCGGTCGATATAGTCGCGGGCGCACAGACCCACCTTGGTCAGATAGTCACACGCGCTGTCGTGGCTCATTTCTTTGCCTGCGGCGACGTTCAAAAGGTCTCGCACCTTCATCCCCTTGAAGCGCGGCGGCTGCTGGAAACCGTAAGAGATGCCGCGCTGCGCGCGTTCGGTGACGGAAAGGCGCGTGATATCCTCGCCGTTCCAGAATATCGAACCGCCGGTCGGCTGATAGATGCCCATGACCGCGCGGGCAAGGCTGGTCTTGCCGCCGCCGTTCGGACCGGTGACGACGACGAATTTTTTGTCCTCCACGGTGAGGCTGACGTCGCGCAGGATGTCGACGCCGCCGTCTTCGCCGTCCACGCGGTAGGACAGATGTTTGATTTCAAGCATGGGGTGTTCCTCTTTCGCTGTTTTTCTCAATTTTCCGATAGCACTATATCATATTTTTTCCTGCCTTGCAATCATTTATCATGCGGATTTTCTCTCTTTGTATGTTCTAATTAAGATTATTTATATATTTCAGTATTATTTTAATTGTATCTCTTGCATTTTTGCACAGTATATGGTAAGATTTACGGGTATAATTAGAATGGAAAGGAGTCGGCTATGTATTCCAACGCTTATGTCTGGTCGCGCGTCCTGTCCTATTTGGAACAGCACTCTCCCGCTGCCGCCGGACTTGCCTATTTTGACGATACCGACGTGCTGGAGCTCAACGAGGAAAAGCTCGTCATCTATACCCCTTCCGCCTTCCGGAAGGACGTGATCCTCAACCGCTACCGCGATATCATCGAGGAAGCGATGCGCGAGCAGTTCCAGACGGAGATCCGGCTCGAGGTCCTGGACGACGACGATCTGCCGCAGTACAAATTCAACCAGCGCAAGCGCGCGTTCGTGCAGTTCAATTCCCAATATACCTTTGAGACCTTCGTGGTCGGCTCGTCCAACCAGCACGCCTATTCCGCGGCGGAAGCGGTCGCGGAGGAGCGCACCTCCGCCTATAATCCGCTGTTCATCTACGGACAGAGCGGTCTGGGCAAGACCCATCTGCTGTACGCGATCGCCAACCGCATTCAGCAGAAGCATCCGGAGTATAATATCGTCTACATCAAAGGCGATCAGTTCATCAACGAATTTCTCGAGGCGGTCCGCAGCGGCAAAAACTTTGAATTCCGCGACAAGTACCGCAACGCCGACCTTTTCCTGATCGACGATATCCAGTTTATCGCCGGCAAGGACAGCACGCAGGAGGAATTCTTCCACACCTTCAACACCCTGTACGAGAACCACCGGCAGATCGTTCTGACCTCCGACCGCGTCCCGTCGGACATGCTCCGTCTGGAGGACCGTCTGCGCACGCGCTTCGAATGGGGGCTGATCGTGGATATCCAGCCGCCCGACTACGAGACGCGCTGGGCGATCACGAAGAACAAAGCGCTCTCGCTCGGCATGGCGCTGCCGGACGACGTGTGCGACTATATCGCGGAGAATATCACGAACAACGTCCGCCAGATCGAAGGCACGGTCAAGAAGATCAAGGCTTACCACGATCTTTCCGGCATGCCGACGGATATCGCCAGCGTTTCGCGCGCGATCAAGGACATGTACAAGGGCAAGGCGGCTGCCGTTCCAACGCCCGATCTGATCATCAGCGAGGTCTGCCGCTTCTATTCGATCGAGGAGAACATCCTGCGCAGCACGCTGAAAACCCGCAATACCGCCGAGGCGCGGCAAATCTCCATGTATCTGATCCGCAAGATGACGAATCTCTCTCTGGAGGATATCGCCAAGGAATTCGGGAAAAATCATACCACCGTCCTGTACTCGATCCGCCGCGTCGAGGAGGATCTCAGCAACACCTCCAGCGGTCTGCAGGACAACGTCCGCGAGATCACTGCGAACATCAATTCCCGGCTGTGATTCTATGCACATGTTCTGTGCAAAGTGCAAAGAAAACCTGTGCATAACCGGTTTCCGGTTTGTTTTCAAAATCGGCTGTGCATAACCTTATGAACAATGCACAATTGGCTGTGCATTGCGAAGCCTTGCGTCCGTAGGCGATTTTCCGGTTTTGCACATATTTTTCCACTACTGACACTACTGACAAGATTATCCTTCCTATCTATTTCAGAAAGAGAAAAGAGGTTTCCATTATGAGATTCACTTGTGAAAAAGCGCTGCTGGTCTCCGCGATCTCCGTCGCCGGCAGAACGGTATCTCCGAAAAGCACGATCCCCTGCCTGGAGGGCATTTTGCTCCGCGCGGGCATCGGCGTGCAGCTGACCGGCTTCAATCTGGAGACCGGCATCACCGTCAAGGTCGACGCGGACGTGAAGGAAGCGGGCGTCTGCGTCATGCCGGCGCGTCTGTTCTTTGACATCATCCGCAAGCTCCCGGATGAGGAAGTGACGGTCGAGGTCGACGGGAAGCTGCAGGTCTCCATCCGCGGCGGCGTTTCCTCGTTCCAGATCACCGCGATGGACGCGGAGGACTATCCGGAGCTGCCCGACGTCAACGCGGCGCAGGGCGTTTCCATCCCGCAGTCCGCGCTGCGGGAGATGATCGGCGGCACGATCTTCTCCGTCTCGGAAAACCAGGCGCGTCCGATCCATACCGGCTGTCTGATCGAAGTCGAGGACGACGGCATCACTATGGTCGCCGTCGACAGCTTCCGTCTGGCGCGCCGGACGTGGCACAGCGAGGAGCCGATCGGCAAGACACAGAAATTCGTCGTTCCCGCGACGGGTCTGCGCGAGGTCGAAAAGATCCTGACGGACTCCGACGAGCCCGCGATCTTCACCCGCGGCGACAAGCACATCCTCTTTGAGATCGGAAACGCCACGCTGGTCTGCCGCATTCTGGAGGGCGATTTCATCGACTGGCGGCGCGTCCTGCCGACCGATAACCCCACGGTGCTGACCGCGAACGTCGCGGAGCTGATGAGCTCCATCGAGCGCGTCAGCCTGATCGTCTCGGAAAAGATCAAGAGCCCGGTGCGCTGCACGTTCGGCGAAAATATCGCGGACTTTAAGACGGTCAATACGATCGGTTCCGCGCACGACACCTGCGCAATCGCCGGCAACGGCGGACAGCTCGAGATCGGCTTCAACTGCCGCTACCTGCTCGACGCCCTGCGCGCCGTGCCGAGTGAGGAAGTCACGCTGGAGCTCAAGAACGGGCTGAGCCCGATCATCTTCACGCCGGTGAATGATAAGTACGATTTTGCCTATATGGTTCTGCCGGTGAGACTGCATTAAAAAAGGAGAATCTCTCGGTTCTGTCATTCCGAGGTCGCGCAGCGACCGTGGGAATCTGTCCGTCGCAGGTATGGCACGTTGACCGAAATACGGGAGACGTTCTTGTCCGCGGAAAACAAGATCGGCAGACAGTCCTTTTTATGAAAAAGCGTCCGATGACTGATAGGGACAGATTGCCACGCAGCTTCGCTGCTCGCAATGACACCGTTGGAAATTGTTCCGTGAATTCCAAAACAGCACGTTTCGATCACAGCAAAGGAAAACATCTATGAAAGTCAGAGTACGGCGGGTGTCCAAAGAGGACGTCCCGGTAACAATCACAACTGAATTCATCAAGCTCGAGAGCTTTTTGAAGCTCGCCAACGCGGCGCAGTCCGGCGGTATGGCGAAGAACTTCATCCAGAACGGAGAAGTGTCCGTCAACGGCGAACTCTGCCAAATGCGCGGCAAAAAGCTCTATGACGGCGATCTGGTGCGCTTCGACGGCGTGACCTACGTGGTGAAGCATGCAGATTGACCGCTTGTATCTGCGCAATTTCCGCAACTATGCGGAAGCTGAAGCGCAGTTCGTCCCGGGCGTGAATCTGATCGTCGGCGGGAACGCCAACGGCAAGACGAACCTTTTAGAGGCGATCGCCTATCTGTCTACGGCGAAGGCGTTCCGCGCGAAAAAGGATCAGGAGCTGATCCTGTTCGAACGGGAGTTTGCGGAGATCTCCGCAGATCTTCACTCGCAGGAGCGCGAGCAGACCCTGCGCGCCGTGCTGTTTTCCGACCGCAGACCGCGCCAGCTCTGGCTCAATGGGGTGAAGCAGAAGACCTCCGCGGGCATCGCGGGCGTTTTGACGAGCGTGCTGTTCTGCCCCGAGGATCTGATGATCCTCAAGAAGGGCGCGCAGCCGCGCCGCAAGCTGCTCGATCAGACGATCGCCCAGCTTCGCCCGAACTACGACGCGGCGGTCGGCGAATATCAGCGGCTGCTCGACCAAAAGAGCGCGGTCTTGAAGGACTGGCGGGAGAATCCGTCGCTTCTCGACGTTCTGCCGGAGTACAATCTCCGCATGGCGCAGGTCGGCGCGCTGGTCATCTCCTACCGCGCCCGCTATCTCAAGGCGCTGAGCGAATGCGCCGCGGCGTACCACCGTGAATTCTCCGGCGGACTGGAAGAGCTGACGCTGCGCTATAAAACGGTGTCGAATATTGACGATCCGTTCGCCGAGCCTTCCATTCTGCGGCAGCTTCTTTCCGAGCATCAGCAGGCGCACGAGCGGGCGGAGCTGGACAGCGGACAGTGCCTGTCCGGTCCCCACAAGGACGATTTCGAAGCGTCGCTCAACGGTCTTCCGATCAGCCTCTACGGCTCGCAGGGACAGACGCGGACGGCGACGATTTCCCTGAAGCTCGCCGAGCGCGAGCTATTGCGCCGCGACACCGGCGAAGAACCTGTCCTGCTTTTGGACGACGTTTTGTCCGAGTTAGACGCCGGACGGCAAGATTTCGTATTAAATGAACTAAAGAGTGGACAGGTCTTTATCACCTGCTGCGAAACCGACCGTCTGACGAAACTGGGTCAGGTACTGACCGTCGAAAAAGGAACGATCCGATCATGTACATCTCCATAGGCGCGGATTTTGCCGTGCGCGACCGGTCGGTGATCGGGATATTTGATCTCGACAACGCCTCATGGTCGAAGCATACCCGTCTCTTTTTACGCGAGGCGGAACAACAGGGCGAGGTAATAGCAATCACCGCGGACATTCCGAAGAGCTTCGTGCTGACGGAAGAATTCGGCTTAAACCGCGTTTACCTGACGCAGTTCAACACGACTGCGCTGGAAAAGCGCAGCCATTGAAAAAATCTATCAGCTGTGTCATAGCGAGGCTGACGGAGTCAGCCGTGGCAATCTGTCCGTATCAGGTTTGTACCGAGGCAGTTATGCAGTACTATGTTTATTTATTGACAAATTGGAATCACCGCGTTCTTTATACCGGTGTGACGAAGAATTTGCAGCGCCGCCTCTATGAGCATAGACATGAGCTTGTTGACGGCTTTACCAAGCGATACCACGTGCATAAGCTGGTATATTTTGAAACTACCACTGACGTGCGAGCGGCGATCGAACGCGAAAAGCAGATCAAAAGCTGGTCGCGCGAAGCAAAAAACAGGTTGATTTCTGAAAGCAATCCCGATTGGAACGACCTGTCTGAAACCTGGCAGGGACAGATTGCCACGCAGCTTCGCTGCTCGCAATGACACGGTTGGAAGACCTTCCGTGTGTGATAAAGTGATTCTGTTCAAAGAATCTGTCAGTATTGTCATTCCGAGGTCGCGCAGCGACCGTGGGAATCTGTCCGTCGCAGGTATGGCACGTTGACCGAAATACGGGAGACGCCCTTGCCCGCGGAAAACAAGATCGGCAGGCAGACCTTCTTATGAGAAAGTGTATGAGGACTGGCAGGGACAGATTGCCACGGCTGACTTCGTCAGCCTCGCAATGACACGATCGGAGGCTTTTCAAGAGTCCTCGTAATGACATGACTGTAAGCATTTTATATATCGCAAATTCCAAAAGGAGGACACAGTATGTCCGAAGAATTGATTGAAATGACGCCCGTGGAACAGGAATACGACGCGTCGCAAATACAGGTTCTGGAGGGTCTCGAGGCCGTCCGGAAGCGTCCGGGCATGTATATCGGCTCGACGTCCGCTTCCGGTCTGCACCATCTGGTCTATGAGATCGTCGACAACGCGATCGACGAAGCGCTGGCGGGCTACTGCAAGCACATCACCGTGACGATCAACCCCGGCGATACCATCACCGTCACGGACGACGGCCGCGGCATCCCCGTGGACATCCAGCCGCAGACCGGAAGACCCGCTTTGGAGGTCGTCTATACCGTCCTGCACGCCGGCGGCAAATTCGGCGGCGGCGGCTACAAGGTCTCCGGCGGTCTGCACGGCGTCGGCGCGTCGGTCGTCAACGCGCTTTCCGAATGGCTCACCGTCGAGGTGCATAAGGAAGGCAAGATCTATCAGATGAAATTTTCGCGCGGGAACATCACACAGGAGATGCGCGTGATCGGGCAGACGGACAAGCACGGCACGACCGTCACCTTCAAGCCCGATCCCGAGATGTTCGACACGCTGGAATACGACTACGACACGCTCCACACCCGCATGCGCGAGCAGGCGTTCTTAAACGGCGGTCTGCACATCACGATCACAGACGCGCGCAGTGAAAAGGGCGAGAGCGACTCCATGTGCTACGAGGGCGGCATCCGCGAGTTCGTCACCTGGATCAACCGAAACAAGACCGCTCTGCACGTTGATCCGATCTATATGGTCGGCAGCAAGGACGACTCGATCGCCGAGATCGCCATGCAGTATAACGACGGCTTTAACGAGGTGCTGGTCTCCTTCGCCAACGACATCCATACGCCCGAGGGCGGCATGCACGAGACGGGCTTCAAGACCGCGCTGACCCGCGTATTAAACGCCTACGGCACGAAGTACGGCATCATCAAGGGCGAGGACAAGGTCTCCGGCGAGGACTGCCGCGAGGGATTGACCGCGATCATCTCCGTGAAGCTGCCCGAGGCGCAGTTCGAGGGGCAGACCAAGCAGAAGCTCGGCAACGCCTACATCCGCACGCTGGTGGACAACATCGTTTCCGCCCAGCTATCGGAGTTCTTGGAGGAGAATCCCGCCGTTGCGCGGACGATCCTCGACAAGGCGATGATGGCAAACCGCGCCCGCGAGGCTGCCCGCCGCGCCCGCGAAAACATCCGCCGCAAGACCGGTCTGGAGGGCGGCAGGCTTCCCGGCAAGCTGTCCGACTGCAACGAGAGAGACCCCGCGCTGACCGAGCTGTACATCGTCGAGGGCGACAGCGCTGCCGGCTCTGCCAAGGGCGGCAGAGACTCGCGCTTTCAGGCGATCCTTGCCATGTGGGGCAAGTGCCTGAACGTCGAAAAAGCGCGCGTGGACAAGGTCTACAACAACGACAAACTGGCGCCGATCATCCAGTCGCTCGGCTGCGGCATCGGCGAGGAATTCAACCTCGAAAAGCTCCGCTATCACAAGATCATCATCATGGCGGATGCCGACGTGGACGGCAGCCATATCCGCACCTTAATGCTGACCTTCTTCTTCCGCTATATGCGCCCGCTGATCGAGCAGGGCTACGTCTACGCCGCCGTTCCGCCGCTTTACAAGCTGGTCAAGGGCAAGACGACCCGCGTCGCCTACTCCGACGAGGAGCGCGACGCCATCTCCGCCGAGCTGCGCGAGGACAATCCCAACACGAAGATCACGATCAACCGCTTCAAGGGCTTGGGCGAGATGGACCCGCACGAGCTCTGGGAGACGACCATGGATCCCGAACGCCGCTCGCTTCGCCGCATCACGCTGAACGACGCGATCCGCGCCGACCAGACCTTTACCGTTCTGATGGGCGAAGAGGTCGAGCCGAGAAAAGAATTCATCGAGCGCAACGCGAAGTACGCCGTCAATCTGGATTTCTGAGGAGGTGACAATGTATGGCAAAAAACCGTGATTACAAGCCGGAGGATATCCGCTATCCCGATCAGACGATCGTGACGAACGACCTCGTCAAGGAGATGGAGTCTTCCTTCATTGAATACGCCATGTCCGTCATTGTCGCCCGCGCGCTGCCGGATGTGCGAGACGGCTTAAAGCCCGTCCACCGCCGCATTCTCTACGCGATGTACGAGGACAATCTGACGAGCGACAAGCCGTTCAAGAAGTCCGCCACCTGCGTCGGCGACGTGCTGGGCAGGTACCATCCGCACGGCGACGCCTCCGTCTACGACGCGATGGTGCGTCTGGCGCAGGATTTCTCCATGCGCTATATGCTCGTTGACGGTCACGGCAACTTCGGCTCGATCGACGGCGATCCCCCCGCCGCCTACCGTTATACCGAGGCGCGCATGAGCCGTCTCGCCAACGAAATGCTCCGCGACATCGAAAAAGAGACGGTCGAATGGGTGCCGAACTTCGACGAAAGCCGCAAAGAGCCGCTCGTCCTGCCGTCGCGTTTCCCGAACCTGCTGGTGAACGGCTCCTCGGGCATCGCCGTCGGCATGGCGACCAATATCCCGCCGCACAATCTGAACGAGGTCATCAACGCCTGTCTGTGCATTCTGGACGATCCCGAAGCGACGCTCTCCGACCTCATGCAGCACATCAAGGGTCCGGACTTCCCGACCCGCGGCATTATCATGGGCAGAAGCGGCATCCGCAGCGCCTACGAGACCGGCAAGGGCCGCGTCGTCGTCCGCGGCAGGACGGAGATGGAGGAATACGGTCACGACCGCGTCCGTATTATCGTGACGGAGCTGCCGTATCAGGTCAATAAGAAGACGCTGGTGGAGAATATCGCCGAGCAGGTCAAGGATAAGCGCCTCGAGGGCATTTCCGACCTGCGCGACGAGTCCGACCGCAACGGCATGCGCATCGTCATCGAGCTGAAAGCCGACGCCAATCCGCAGGTGGTCTTAAACCGCCTGTTCGCGCAGACCGCCCTGCAGACGACCTTCTCCATCAATATGCTCGCGCTGGTGGACAACCAGTCGCAGCCGAAGATCCTCTCCCTGCGTCATACGCTGGACGAGTATCTGAATTTCCAGGAAGAAATCATCATCAACCGCACGAAGTTCGACCTGCGCAAGGCGAAGGAACGCGCCCATATCTTAGAGGGTCTGATCATCGCGCAGGACAACATCGACGAGGTCATCCGGATCATCCGCAGCGCCTACGACGACGCGAAGGAAAAGCTGATGGAGCGCTTCGGTCTGAGCGAGATTCAGGCGCAGACCATCCTCGACATGCGCCTGAAGGCGCTGCAGGGTCTGGAGCATGAGAAGCTCCTCGCCGAGTACGACGAGATCGAAAAGAAGATCGCCTACTACGAGAGCGTGCTGGGCGACATCAATCTCGTCAAGGCGATTTTGAAGGAAGAGCTGACCGCCATCCGCGACAAGTACGGCGACGACCGCCGCACCGAGATCGTGGACGTCGTTGACGAGATCGAGGACGAAGATCTGATCGAGGAGCGCGAGAGCTGCTACACCCTCTCCGAGGGTGGCTACATCAAGCGCCTGCCCGTCGATACCTACCGCTCGCAGCGGCGCGGCGGCAGAGGCGTGTCCGGTCAGAGCCTCAAGGACGAGGACTACATCAAGAATCTGTTCATCGCCTCGACCCACGACTACCTGCTCTTCTTCACGAACATGGGCAGAGTCCACCGCCGCAAGGGCTATCAGATCCCCGAATCCGGCAGAACGTCCAAGGGCACGCATATCGCGAACGTCCTGCCGCTCGAGCCGGACGAAAAGGTCACCGCGATGCTGCTGACGCGCGAATTCTCCGAGGGCGAGTACGTCGTCATGGTCACCCGCCGCGGCACAAGCAAGCGCATGCAGATGAGCGAGCTTTACACCGCGCGCAAGGCGGGCATCCGCGTTTTGACGCTGGATGAAAACGACGAGCTGATCGCGGTCATGAAGACGAGCGGCGAAGACAATATCCTGATCGCCACCCGCAAGGGTCTTGCGATCTGCTTCAACGAAAACGACGTGCGCTGCATGGGACGTATTGCGGCAGGCGTGCGCGGCATCCGCTTGAGCGAGGACGACATCGTCATCGGCGCAGCGGTCGCAGAGCCGGGCAAGTGCCTGCTGACCGTCACCGAAAACGGCTTTGGCAAGCGCACCGCCATCGAGCAGTATATGCGCGGCGACGAGGTGCAGAGCCGCGGCGGCAAGGGCAAGCGCAACTACCACCTGACCGACAAGACCGGTCTGGTCGCGGGCGCGGTCGTCGTCAGCGACGAGGACGACGTTCTGCTGATCGAATCCGGCGGCGTCATCATCCGCACGCCGGTCAAGAGCATCGGCGTCTACGGCCGCGACACGCGCGGCGTCACCATCATGCGCATCGAGGACGGCGCGCGCGTCATCGCCATCCAGCGCACCGAGGGCGCGGAGGAGGAAACCGCCGCAGAGATGGAAACCGACGACGCAGAAGCGACCGGAAGCGAAGAGGAGCCTGCCGCAGAACCCGTTGAGTGACGGCAGAGCATAATGATTCAAATTCCGCCCGTTCCTGTCATTCCGAGGTCGCGCAGCGACCGTGGGAATCTGTCCGTCGCAGGTATGGCACGTTGACCGAAATACGGGAGACGTTCTTGTCCGCGGAAAACAAGATCGGCAGACAGTCCTTTTTATGAAAAAGCGTCCGATGACTGATAGGGACAGATTGCCACGCAGCTTCGCTGCTCGCAATGACACCGCTTTACAGATTGCCGCGCGGTTTTACGCTCTCGTTCTGTCATTCCGAGGTCGCGCAGCGACCGTGGGAATCTGTCCGTCG
>CAMUZA010000002.1 GCA_947165085.1 uncultured Clostridia bacterium
AGGATCTGAGCGAACGCGCCGAAGTCTACGATCTTCACGATCTTGACCGTGGCAACGTCGCCGACGGAATACTTCTCGCAGAACTGGTTCCACGGATTCATCTCCGGGGTCTTATAGCCGAGGGAGATCTTCTTCTTCTCGGGATCCGCCTTGATGACGTAAACGTCGATGGTATCGCCGACCTTGACGACTTCGTCGGGAGTCTTGATACGGCCCCAGGACAGCTCGGAGATATGAACCATGCCGTCCACGCCGCCGATATCGACAAACGCGCCGTAGCTAGTGAGGGACTTGACGGTGCCGGTGTACTTCTTGCCGACTTCGATCTCGCTCCAGATCTTCTCGATCGCAGCCTTGCGGACCTCACCGTTCAGGGCGCGGATAGAGCCGACGACTCTGCGGCGGGCGCGGTTGAATTCGGTGATCTTCATCTTCAGGGTCTTGCCCTTGAGCTCGCTCAGGTCGCCGCCCTTGGCAACACCGGTCTGAGAAGCAGGGATAAACACGCGGACGCCCTTGACGTTTGCAACGAGTCCGCCCTTGTTCTCTTCGGTGATGACGCCCTCAACGGGAGTCTTCTCCTCGTAAGCCTTTTCGACATCGTCCCAAACCTTCATGCCCTCGAGCTTCTTGCGGCTGAGCTGAACGGTGCCCTCCTGCTCGTTGACGCGAACGACGAAAACTTCGATCTCGTCGCCGACCTTCAGGACGTCCTCGGGTTTTACGTTGGGATCTGCACTGACTTCGTCATACGGGATGTAGCCGGCATGCTTCGTACCCAGGTCGACCTGGACTTCGGTGGAACCGATCGCGGTAACGGTGCCAAAAACCTTATCTCCTGTATTTAAAGTCTTGATGGAGTTTTCGAGCAAGGCCTCAAAGCTCTCCTCTGCAACTGCATCAACATTAGTAATTTCGCTCATAGTCTTATTGACCTCCTTTATAATCCACGCAGGCGTCGACGCGCCCGCAGTGATGCCGATGGTAGCGCAATTCCGATAAACGGCAGGTTCAAGCTCGTCCGCGCAGTCGATCAGTTCGACTCTCGCGCAGTGCTCCGCGCAGATATGCGCCAGACGCCCGGTGTTGGAGCTGTTGCGGTCTCCGACGACGATCACGGCGTCGCAATTCGCCGCTAAGACAGCGGCTTCTGTCTGCCTGTTTTCAGTTGCTTTGCATATTGTATCAAAGATTTCTCGATTTGTACACACTTTTTTTACGATTTTCTTGCAAGTTTCCCATAAAAATTGCGTACTTGTCGTCTGAGAAACCATTGTGACAGGCAAATCCTTGTGTTCCGGCGAAGAATTGAGCCAGTTTTCGAGCTCTTCAGCGTTGGAAAAGACCAATGGATGCCGGCACCAGCCCGCAATCGCGACGATCTCCGGATGGGTCGGCGTACCGATGATGATCGGCTGCCTGCCCTGCTCTTCGGCTTTTGCGACGAGAGAATGGATGCGCTTCACGGACGGGCAGGTCGCGTCGATAATCTCGACGTCTTTCCTCTCCAGTGCCTCGTAGGTCGCGCGGGGGATGCCGTGCGAACGGATGATGACGGTCGAACCGTCCGGGATTTCGTCGAGCGAAGAGATTTCCTTTACGCCCAATTCCTCGAAATGGCGCACCAGATGTCGGTTGTGCGCGATCGGGCCGAAGGTGACGGTGGACTTCCCTTCCGCGATCGCCTGTTCAACCAGTCCGACCGCGCGGCTGACGCCGTAGCAGAAGCCGGCGGTTTTGGCTACTTCGATCTTCACAGCCCTTCACCCAGCCGATAGATCTTTTTCAAAAGATCTTCGGACAAGTCGTTCAATTCCTGCTCGGTCGCATGTCTGTCAGCCGTCTGCGGCAGATAGGGAGCGCCAAATACGACGTTGATCTTACTGAAAAGCGATTTCTTTGTCGAAACATAGATCGGCAGAATCCGTGTCTGCGTTCTTGTGGCAAGCAGCATGACGCCGTTGTGCGGCTCAGACTGCTTCCCCTTGCGCACGCGGGTGCCCTCAGGGAAGATCAGGAGCTTGTGACCGTCTTTGATCGCCTTCATCGCCGTTTTGATCGCGGCGACGTCCGCGGCGCCGCGGTCGACCGGGAAAACGCCGAGCTTTCGGAGGAGCTTGCCGAGGATCGGCGTGTCCATCAGCTCTTTTTTTGCCATCGTGCGCGGCACTTCCTTGAAATGCGCGGTGCCGATGATCCAGAGCGGGTCGGAAATCGCGCTGTGATTGCCTGCCAAAATGACCGCGCCGTCCGGAATATTCTCCCGACCTTTTACGCAAACGACCGGATGCAGGATACGCAGGAAGAAATAAACGATCCTGCGCAGGACGCGGAAGGTTCGATCGGAAAACATCTTCATAATGCAAGTTTCTCCCGAATGATTCTAAGTAAAGCCTCGATGCTCTCTTCCAGAGAGAGATCTGACGTATCCAGCAGCACTGCGTCTTCCGCCTGTTTGAGCGGCGCGATCTCGCGGTGCATATCGCGGTAGTCGCGCTCGATCATGTCCTTGAGGACTTCCTCGTAAGTATCGCTACCGCCCTGCTCTTGCAGTTCGAGGAAGCGGCGTTTTGCGCGAACTTCCGCTGAAGCGCTGAGATAGATCTTTACGTCCGCATCCGGCAGAACGACCGTGCCGATGTCTCTGCCGTCCATAATGACGCTGTTCGTTTTTGCGGCGTTTCTCTGTGTATCAAGCAGGAATGCGCGGACGGAGGGCAGAGCGGAAACCTTTGATGCCATGGAGGATACCTCGGGCAGACGGATCTTTTTCGATACGTCCGCGCCGTCCAGGTACATGTGCTGCACGCCGTCTTTCCACGCAAGTTTTACGCGGAGCTGCGGCAAGAGCGTGTCGATCTTGTCGGTCTGCTCGGGAAGAATGCCGTTTTTTATGACGGCGTAAGCGACCGTGCGGTAGATCGCGCCGGTGTCGACATAAACAAAATTGAGTTCCGCCGCGGCACGGCGCGCCATGGTGCTCTTTCCCGCTCCGGCAGGACCGTCGATCGCGATGCTGTAAACCTTGTTCATGCGCTCACCTCTTCAAAATCTCATAATATTATACAGTTATTCTGTCGATTTGTCAAATTTTGATTCTGCGATCGCACTGACCGCGGCGTAAGCGGTTGCCCATGCGATCTGCAGATTGAATCCGCCGGTATAGGCGTCGCAGTCGATGATCTCGCCTGCAAAATACAAGCCGTCGACCAGCTTGGATCGCATCGTTTTCGGGTCGATCTGCTTGACGTCCACGCCGCCGCGGGTGATGATTGCTTCCTCAACCGGTCTTGACCCCGAGATCGGAATCGTGAAACGCTTTGTCTGCTCCAGAAGCGCTCTGCGCTGCTGTTTCGTCAGCGCGTTTGCCTGCATGGAAGGATCGATTCCGCACCGCTCCAGAAGCACGGGGATCATCGAATGCGGATAGAGGTCGGCAAGCGCGTTCTCCATACTGCGATTCGCGTATTTCTCGAAATCGCGCAGGAAACGCGCGTCGAGCTTCGCTTCGTCCAGCGCCGGCTTCAGATCAAGCACGACGGAATAATGCTCACCCTCTTTCCGATGCGCGGAAGCGGACAGCGCCATCGGTCCGGAAACGCCGAAATGGGTGAACAGCAGCTCGCCGAACTCTTTGAAAACACATTTCCCTTTTGCGTCCAGCAGCTTCAATTCCGTGTTGCGCAGGGACAAGCCCTGCATTTTTACGCAGTCGCTGTCGCTGACGAGCGGCACGAGCGAGCCGGTCGGCAAAACGACGTTATGCCCGCAGGCTCCCGCTATTTTATAGCCGTCTCCGGTCGAGCCGGTCAAAGGATAGGATGCGCCGCCGGTGCAGAGAAGAATGTTCTCGCAGGAGCAGATCCCCTTTTTCGTTTTCACGCCGGCGATCGAGCCGTCGTGCAAGATCAGTCCGGTAACGGTATCCTGGCGCAGCTCAAGAAGCGGAGACTTCATCGCGCGTTCCAAGGCGGCGATTACGTCCGCCGAGCGGTCGGATGCGGGAAAGACGCGGTTGCCGCGCTCCGTTTTCAGCGGGCAGCCGTTCTCTTCAAAGAACGCCATCGTCCGTTCGGGAGGAAAACCGCAGATCGCGCTGTAAAGAAAGCGCGGATTGCGCGGGATATTCTTCAGTACTTCGTCGGGCGCGCAGTGGTTTGTCACGTTGCAGCGTCCCTTGCCGGTGATCGCGAGCTTCCTGCCGAGACGGTCGTTCTTTTCCAGAAGTAAAACACGCAGTCCCCGCTTGACAGCCACCGCCGCGGCGAACATGCCGGCAGCGCCTCCGCCGACGATCACAAGGTCATTCGTCGATCGTTTCATAGACATGATAGATATCCCAAATCTCTTCCAGCTTATTAAAAATCCGGGTCGTCTCAAGTTTCTTCTTCGTCGCTGCGGCAACGATCAGCGCGTTGATCACGCTCATCGGCGCAACAAGAGAATCCACGAGTGAGACCATATCGGTCTTTGCCGTCAGCAGAAAATCCGCGAAGTCCGCAAGGGGCGACGAGGCGCTGTCGGTCAGGGCGATCGTCTTCGCGCCGGAGCTGTGCGCGTATTCCATTGCCTGGATCGCCGCCGAGGAATAGCGCGGAAAGCTGATGTCGATCAGCGCGTCCTGCGGCGAGATCCGCACGATCTGCTCGAATACCTCGCTGTTGGAGTCGGAAGTGATCAGCCGTACGTCATGGAACATGTATTTGAAATAATAGCTCAGAAAAGACGAAAGCGCGGAAGAGGACCGCACGCCGACGACGTAAATCGTCTGCGCGTTCAGAAGCGCGTCGACCGCGCCGTTGAACGCATTCTGATCGATCTGCTCGTTCGTGGCGCGGATCAGCTCCATGTCGGTCTGTAAAACCGTGGAAAGAACGTGTTCCTCCGGCAAGCGCTTTTCACTGACTTCGATCCGCTGCACAGAGGTCAGACGTGTCAGAACCATCTCCTGCAGCGCTTTCTGCATTTCGGGATATCCGTCGTAGCCGAGTTCCGCTGCAAAACGCACCACGGTGGACTCGGATACCTGGACGGTCTTTCCGAGAACGCCTGCTGTCTGGAACGCCGCTTTATCGTAGCTCTCCAGAATATAGGAGGCGATCTTCCGCTGCCCTTTGGAGAACGAATTCATTTTGTTATGTATGCAGGTCAGAATGTCCGCAGTCATTTCTTCCCCTCCCGATCAAGTGCTTCATATTCTTCTTTTGTCAGATAGCGCCATTTCCCGACCGGCAGACTGCCGAGGCAAAGGCTTCCCTCCCGCACGCGGCAAAGCCGCAGGACGTAAAGTCCTGCCGCTTCACACATACGGCGGATCTGACGGTTTCTGCCTTCGTGGATCGTGATTTCGTAGGTCGCTTTCTTTTCATTCTGCCGCAGCAGGACGACCGTCGGCGGTTCAATCCTTCTTCCGTCCAGTTCGATCGGCCGCGCAAGAAGCTCCCGCGCCGTATCGAGTCTGCCGGACACGGTAACTTCGTAGACTTTTTCCACAGCGTGCTTCGGATGCATAAGCCGATGCGCAAGTTCACCGTCGTTGGTAAACAGGAGCAGGCCTTCCGAGGCATAATCCAGTCTGCCGATGGGATAGACGCGGCAGCCGCAGTCTATCAGCGAAGCGGCGGTCTTTCTCCCAAGCTCATCGGAAAGGGTCGTAACGTAGCCGCGCGGCTTATAGAGCATAAGGCAGACCGTTTCCGCTTTCTTCGGCAGGGGCTTTCCGTCTACGCGGATCTCATCGGTATCCGGATCGGCGCTCTGACCGAGCGCGGCTGTTGTTCCGTTTACCGTGATTCTTCCCTCCTGCAGGAGCTTTTCAGCCGCACGGCGGGAGGCGATTCCACGCGCGGAAAGGATCTTCTGTATCCGTTCTGTCATCTTCCTCCCGTCCTTTCCAAAGAAGCGTTACCGTTCCGATTTCTCTGTCACCGATCGTTACGGTTCCGTAACCTGCAGGCGTTCCGGGAGCGCCGGGCGCGATACAAAACTTTGGATACTGCACCGTAACGCGGATGTTTTCGTTTTCATAGGCAGGATAGGAAACGTCCTCCCCTGCGGTCAATACTGCTCGGCTGCCGTCCATGCAGTCCGCCCAACCGACTTCCTCGCCCGCCGAGATGAGTACACGCTCCGGATATTGCGCGAAACCGTATTCGTAGAGAGCTTTATGATCTTCCCAGTCGTTATTGTCGGAGATCGTGACGGCAATCAGCCGCCTGCCGTTTCGCTCTGCGGCGCTGACCAGGATCCTGCCCGCCGCCCTGGTATAGCCGGTTTTTACGCCGATCGCGCCGTCTACCGACCATAACAGCTTGTTGTGGTTAGTAAGAGAGCGATCTCCGATCTGGATCGTCTTTGTGGAGACGATATCGACAAAATCGGGATTCTTCAGCGCGTAGCGGGTCATCCGCGCAAGATCGGCGGCGGTTGAATAATGCGCTTCGCCGTCCAGACCATTCGGGTTTTCAAAATGCGTCTGGTGCAGACCGAGCTGCTGCGCCTTCAGATTCATCAAGTCGACAAATTCCGGCACGCTTTCGCTGCACGCGAACGCAAGCGCGACCGCGGCGTCGTTGCCGGAATGGAGCATCATGCCGTAGAGAAGGTCACGGATCGTCAAATGTTCGCCTGCCTGCAGATAGATCGAGGAACCCTCGATATTTGTCGCCTGCGGCGGTATCTCGTATTCTGCGTCCAATTTGCAATGCTCCAGAATGACGATCGCCGTCATGATCTTTGTCGTGCTGGCGATCAGACTCCTGCAATCGGAGTTTTTCGCGTACAGTATCCTGCCGGTATCCGCGTCCATCAGAATCGCACTTTTTGCGCTGTCTGACGGCGCGGCATAGCAAACCGAAAGGAAAAGGACGGCAGCAGCAAAGGCGGCCGCCGTCCTGATAAGCCATCTCATTTTCATCACCCCTGCTATTTTCTGCCGGGGTCATGAGAATACGCCTGTTAAATTTCGGCAATATCGGACTTCTTCTTTCCGATCATATCGGTCAGCTTATCGACGATGTCCGGCAGCTGTTCGATCACGCGCTCCGCAGCGGAGCTTGCAGGCTCGTCCACCGGCAGTACGCGCACGCGATCGCCCTGAATGACGATAATCGCGACGGGCGTGATCTTCACGCCGCAGCCTGCGCCGCCGCTGAACGTGCCGGCCGTATCTGCGGCTTTCGCAGCAAGGTCTGCGCCGCCGGACGCGAGTCCGAAGGTGATCTTGGAAATCGGGATCAGCGTCACGCCCTCCGCGGCGGCGATCGGCGAGCCGACGACGGTGTTCGCGTCCACCATTTCTCTGACCTTAGACATGGATGCGCCGAGGACATCCGATACGTTCTTACTCATTTTCAGCTACCTCCTCAACGGTTTCGGTTGTTTCTTCTATCGGCAGATCTTTCTTGCCGAACTGCATTTTTTCGATCTCGGGCAGATCGTCCAGCGAGGACAGTCCGAAGGTGCGCAGGAAATCCGGCGTTGTCCGGTAAAGGATCGGCCGGCCGGGCACGTTCAGCCTGCCGCATTCCTCGATCAGCCGCTTATTCAGCAGTGCGCCGACAGAATATGAGCTGTCAACGCCGCGGATCTGTTCAATATAGACCTTCGTCGCCGGCTGGTAATAGGCAACGATCGTAAGCGTTTCCAACTGGGAAGCGGAGAGCTTCGGCGGCTTTCGGGTCTCCAGCGCCTTGGTGATATAGGAAGACATCTCCACCGAGGAGCACATCTGATATGCTTTTTCCAGCTTGATCACGCGAAGTCCGCGCCGTTCAAAAGCCAAACGATCCATCAGTGACTTCGCCGCCGCATCGATTTCGTCCGGATCGCATTCGGCAGCCAGCGCGATCCGATCCGTTTCAACCGGTTCCCCCGCGGCAAAGAGAATCGCCTCAATCACGCGCTCTAATTCAGTTCGTTCCATCCAATGACTCCATTTCTCCCTCCGGCATCTTGCAGAAGCGGACGTTCACGTCGTCGCCGCCGTCCTCCAGCTCGATGGAGTGGATACGGCAGAGCTCCAGCACGGCGAGGAAGGTCGCTACGATCTCGCTGCGCGATCGGCTTCCCTTGAACAGACTGCGGAATTTTGATACGCCGCGCATCAGAAGCCGCTTGAGCACCTGTGCGGCCTTCTTCGTGACGGGATAAGGTTCCGCGCCGACAATGCCGCGGAAATTCGATACCGGCGGCGGCAGCGCGCGTTCGCTGCGCTCGGCGATCATGGAAAACGCGCGCAGCAGGTCTTCCGGCTCGTGCTGATAGCGGTAGGTCTTGTCCGCTTGATACGGCTCCGGCTGCTTGACAAAGGAGTTGCAGCCGATCTCGTTTCTCGGCTCGAGATAGCTGACCGCCGTTCTGATCTGCTCGAGGGCGTCGGCTCTTTGCCGTTCCTCCAGAGACCGAATCAGAAGCTCCATCTCAGAGAGGGCTTCCTCACGTTCTGCGGCAGACAAGAGCATCTTCGTCTTGATCAGCATCAGATGGGACGCCATGGCAATAAATTCGCTGGCGATCTCCATATCCAGCCGCTTCATCTCGTCCAGATACGCAAGATACTGTTCCAGAATCGACGTGATGCTGACGTCCTGGATCTCTATTTTATTTTTGCTGAGCAGAAGCAGAATGACGTCCAGCGGACCGTCAAAGTCCTCCGGGAGCGCGTCCTGCTTCCGCATGACTCCGGTCAGATGATATCTCGGTTCGTCCATGCGTATCCTCTTACAATTTTATCCACGTTATTATACCATTTTCTTTCTTCTCTTGCAAGAAGAAATGAGCGTGTTTTTTCTAAAAACACGCTCATTTCATTATTTTTCCACAGCGTGGAAAACTGCGTTGACAAGCTCTCCCCTGCCCGTTCCTTTTTCTGCGGAAAACGGGATCAGGGCGGTGCCGGGCGAGAGCTTCAGGTCTGCGCGGATCCGCTCCATGTTCGGAACAATCTCGCTCTTTTTGAGCTTATCGAGTTTGTTCGCAACAACGACGAACGGACAGCCCGTGTTCTGAAAAAGCTCCGCCATCACAACGTCCAGCTTGGTCGGCGCATGGCGCGCGTCGACGATCATCACGCCGAGCGTGATGCTGTCCGGCTGCGCGAAATACGCTTCCATCAGCTTGCCCCAGCGCTCCTTCTCACTCACAGCGACCTGAGCGTAGCCGTAACCCGGAAGATCGACGAAATACGCCTTGTCATCCACCTTGAAGTAATTGATATGGACGGTCTTTCCGGGTTTCTGCCCGACGCGGGCGAAGTTTTTCCGCTGCAGAACGCAGTTGAGCACGGAGGACTTTCCGACGTTGGACTTGCCGGAAAAGGCGATCTGCGGCAGGGCGTCGTTTATAAACGCATTCGGCTGCGCCGCGGATTTGACGAATTCAACCTTTTGCAGATTCATTGACGGATCCTCGTTTTCGGCTTCGGCTGTTCATGGGGCACGTTGACCGGCGGCACGGCCTTCTGCTGCAATCTGCATTCACGGTCTTCCTCCGCCGGGAGAATGAGCGCGGCGTCGATCACTGCGTCTGCGTAATCGACCAGAATGAAATTGAGCGACGCGCGGACCGTCTGGTCGATCTCTTCAAGATCCTTCTCGTTTGCGCGCGGGATTATAACGGTTTTCACGCCGTGGCGCAGCGCAGCCATGGTCTTCTCCTTCAGACCGCCGATCGGAAGAACACGTCCTCTGATCGAGATCTCGCCGGTCATGGCGATGTCGCGGCGCACGGGCGAGCCGGTCAGCGCGGAGACCATCGCAGTGCAGACCGTAATACCGGCGGACGGTCCGTCCTTAGGAACGGCACCTTCCGGGAAATGCACGTGGATATCCTTTGTTTTGTAGAAGTCCTCGGGAATATGCAAAGTGTCTGCGCGGGAGCGGATGAAGCTCATCGCCGCCTGCACGGATTCTTTCATCACCTCGCCGAGATTGCCGGTCAGATTGAGCTTACCCGTGCCCTCGGTGACGTTGCATTCGACCTCCAGCGTCTCGCCGCCAACAGCCGTCCACGCAAGTCCGGTGACAAGACCGACGGTATCCGCAGGCGCCAGCTTATCCGGCAGGATCTTCCGCACGCCCAGATAGTCCTGAAGATCAGCGCCCTTAACGCGGATTCGCTTGAGTTCAGGATCGGAGACGAACCGCATCGCGCATTTTCTGCACATCGTTGCGATCTCGCGCTCCAGATTCCGGACGCCGGATTCTCTCGTATAGCACTGGATCATTTCACGAATCGCGTCGTCGGTGACGCTGACCTGTGATTTCTTGAGTCCGTGCTTTTTCAGCTGTTTCGGCAGCAAATGCCGCTTTGCGATCATCAGCTTTTCTTCATCCGTGTAGGAATTTAGCTCGATGACCTCCATGCGGTCGAGCAGCGGACGCGGGATCGTATCGGCGTTATTTGCGGTCGTGATGAACATGCAGTCGCTCAGATCAAACGGGATTTCCAGATAATTGTCGCGGAACGTGCTGTTCTGCTCCGCGTCAAGCACCTCGAGCAGCGCGGCGGACGGATCGCCGCGATAGTCGCTGCCGAGCTTGTCGATTTCATCGAGCAGCAGGAGCGGATTGGAAGATCCCGCCTGCTGGATCGCGGTCAGGATCCTGCCCGGCATCGCGCCGATATAGGTCTTTCTGTGTCCGCGGATTTCCGCCTCGTCGTGGATGCCGCCGAGGGAGATTCTCGCGAGTTTGCGGTTCAGCGCGCGGGCAACGCTCATGGCGACGGAAGTCTTGCCGACGCCCGGAGGACCGACCAGACAGATGATCTGCCCCGGAAGATCCGGCGCAAGCTGCTTGACTGCAAGGATCTCCAAAATGCGCTCCTTGACCTTCTGAAGACCGAAATGATCTTCGTCCAGGATCTTCCGCGCGGCGTTGACGTCAAGGCGCTCCTTGGTCTTTTTGTTCCAAGGAAGCTCCAGCGCCACGTCAAGGTAATTCCGGATGACGGACGCCTCGGACGAGCCGTAGGGCTGCTTCGCCAGACGCTGGACTTCCTTTTCGAGTTTTTCCGCTGCCTCTTTCGGAAGCCCCGCTTTCGCGATTTTCTCGCGGTATTCGTCCAATTCCGCCTCGTCGTCGTTTTCTCCAAGCTCGGAACGGATGACTTTCATCTGCTCGCGCAGGAAGTAATCACGCTGTCCCTTGTCGATGCTCTGCTGCGTCTCGTCTTGCAGATGATTCTCCATCTCCAAAACATCCAGCTCTTTCGAAAGCAGCTTGACGGCCGTTTCCAGACGGTGTACGGGATGGAGCTGCTTGAGGACGGTCATCTTATCGGCATAGCCGAACGTTGCAGCCTGCGCGATCAGATCGGCGATCAATCCGGGATCTTCGGTTGCCAGAATCCGCAGCATGTATTCCTGTACCGGACGCTGCGACAGCTCTGAGAAATCCTCAAAGAGCTGGACTGCCTGCCGCTTGAGCGCCTCGATCTTCGTCGTTCCGGCAACGTAGTCAGCGTCCGGCACGGACTCCGTGCGGGCAAGCAGATACGGCGTCTTCTGGATGATCTCCGTGATCTTCGCGCGATATTCGCCGAAGACCAGGACGCGCACAGAATCGCCTGGCATTTTCAGCACCTGCCGCACATGCGCGACCGTGCCGATCGAGTAAAGATCCGAAAAATCCGGATCGTCCTGCAAAATGTCCTTCTGCGTAATCAAGAGGATTCTCTGATCGCCAGACATTGCCTTATCCAGCGCGCGGACGGACTTTTCTCTGCCGACGTCAAAATGCGTCGTCGTCTGGGGAAACGCCGTCAGTCCGCGCAGGGCAAGCACCGGCATGCGTTCGGAAATAATAATCTCGTTCATAGGGTCTCCTTTCTAACAAGAAAAGGGGGCAACGATATTGCTCCCCTTTTCCCTGTTATCCGGCGTTCGGACGCTTCGTTTTTGCGCGAGTGACCTTTGGTTCTTCGCCGTTCAAAACGCAGTTCCGCGTGATCAGCACCGATGTAATGGAAGGGTCGGACGGAATCTCGTACATGATTTTCGTCATAACATCCTCCAGCACTGCGCGCAGACCGCGCGCGCCGATCTTACGGTCGATCGCCTTTTGCGCGATCGCGTCCAGCGCTTCCGGCTCAAAGTCGAGCGTCACGTGGTCCAGCTCAAGAAGCCTGCGGTACTGACGGCATAGCGCATTCTTCGGTTCGGTCAGTATGCGGATCAGGTCTTCCTTATTCAGGCTGCTCAGACTGGTGACGACCGGCATTCTGCCGACCAGCTCCGGAATGATGCCGAATTTCAGAAGATCGTGGGGCTGTACCTGCGCGAACAGCTTGCCGACATCCCGCTCCGCGCGGTTCTTCAGTTCGGCGCCGAAGCCGAGACTGGAACGGTCAACGCGTTTTTCGATGATCTTATCCAGACCGTCGAACGCGCCGCCGCAGATGAAGAGGATGTTGGTCGTGTCGATCTGGATGAACTCCTGCTGCGGATGCTTTCTGCCGCCCTGCGGCGGAACGTTCGCAACCGTTCCCTCCAGGATCTTCAGCAGCGCCTGCTGCACGCCTTCGCCCGAAACGTCACGGGTAATTGAGGTATTTTCGCTCTTACGGGCGATTTTGTCCATTTCGTCGATATAGATGATGCCGCGCTCGGCAAGCTCTACGTCGAAATCAGCCGCCTGAAGCAGCCGAAGCAGAATGTTCTCTACGTCTTCGCCAACGTAGCCGGCTTCGGTCAGCGTGGTCGCGTCAGCGATGGCAAAGGGAACGTTCAGAATTTTTGCGAGCGTCTGTGCAAAGAGCGTTTTGCCGCAGCCGGTCGGGCCGATCAGCAGGATATTGCTCTTCTGCAGCTCCACGTCGGAGATATTGCCGTAATAGATACGCTTATAGTGGTTGTACACCGCGACGGAAAGCGCGACCTTCGCGTCGTCCTGCCCGATGATGTAACCGTCCATGTATTCCTTGATCTCCTTCGGAGTCGGAAGGCGATCCGGCGCCTGCAGCTCGGTACGGTCTTCGGTTTCGTACATATTCTCCGCCAGAAGGTTGGCGCAGAGATCAACGCATTCGTTGCAGATGTACACGTCCGGACCGGACAGAATACGCTCGACCTGTCCCTGCGTCTTGCCGCAGAAGGAACAGCGGATCAGTTTTTCAGCCAAAACAATCTCCCCTTAATTATCTCTGATAGATCACCTGGTCGACAAGTCCGTACTCCTTCGCCTCTTCGGCTGAGAGGAAGTGATCGCGCTCGCAGTCGGCGGCGACCTGTTCATACGGCTTGCCGGTGTTTTCGGCAAGGATCTGGTTCAGACGCTTCTTGATGTCGAGGATGCGCTGCGCGTGGATCTGGATATCGGTGACCTGACCCTGTGCGCCGCCGGACGGCTGATGGATCATGATCTCCGCATTCGGAAGCGCATAACGCTTGCCCTTCGCGCCGGAGGAAAGCAGGAACGCGCCCATGGACGCCGCCATGCCGACGCAGATCGTCGAAACGTCGCACTTGATATACTTCATCGTGTCGTAGATCGCCATGCCTGCGGTCACGCTGCCGCCGGGGCTATTGATGTAGAACTGGATATCCTTGTCGGGATCCTGCGCTTCCAGATACAGAAGCTGCGCTACGACAAGGCTTGCAGTGGTATCGTTGACCTCTTCCGACAGAAAGATGATACGGTCGTTCAGCAGGCGGGAAAAGATGTCATAAGAACGTTCGCCGCGGCTGGTTTGCTCAACAACATAAGGTACTAAGCTCATAAATCTGCTCCTTTCTCGAAACATTCTAACCGTTCCGGAAGAAGATTATTCCTCTTCCTTCTTTTCCTCCGCCTTGGGAGCGACGGCAACCGCGCTGTCCGCGATCAGCTTCGCAGCCTTGCGGACCTGCAGATCGCCTTCCATACCCTTGCGGTCGAGGATCTCCTTGATCTTCTCGACGTCCATTTTGTAGGATTCTGCAAGCTTTGCGTACTCTTCCTCGCACTCCTCATCGGTGACTTCGATCTTTTCCGCGTCGACGACGGCGTCGAGCAGGACGTTGGTCTTCACTGCGTTCAATGCGCCCGGACGGAGACTGTTCTTGATGTTCTCTATCGTGCCGCCCATCATGTTGGCGTAGGCCTCCAGAGAAGCGCCCTGAGAACGAAGCTCATAATCCATGCGCTCCATTTCGCGTTCAAGCTCTTCTTCGACCATGCTGTCGGGGATCTCGACGGTCATGTTGGCGACTGCCTTCTCGATCGCGGCGTTCTCAAACGCGCGGTCGATCCCCGCCTGCTTTTCATCGCGGACGCGCTTTTCAATGTCGGCGCGAAGCTCCGCCATAGTATCGAATTCGGAAACGTCCTTAACAAACTCATCGTCCTTCTCGGGAACGACGGTCTCCTTGACCTCATGCAGCTTTACCTTAAAGACGACGGGCGCGCCCTTGAGTTCTTCGGCGTGATAGTTTTCCGGGAAGGTCACGTTGATGTCCTTCTCCTCGCCTGCGCTCATGCCGACGACCTGCTCTTCAAAGCCGGGGATGAAGCTGCCGGAGCCGAGCTTCAGCTCGTAACTTTCGCCCTTGCCGCCTTCAAACGCGACGCCGTCCTTAAAGCCCTCAAAGTCGATCACTGCGGTATCGCCGTCCTGTGCCGGACGGTCGACAGTGCTGATGCGGGCAACGTTCTGTGCCATGCGGTCGATCTCAGCGTCGATCTCAGATTCGGAGACCTCTGCGTCGACCTTCTCTACTTCGAGTCCCTTGTACTCGCCGAGCGTGACCTCGGGATACAGATCGGTCTCGATGGTCAGGGTAACGGAATCGTCGTCGTTGATGACCATGTTGGACACGCTCGGACGGCCGACGGGCTTGATGTCCTGCGTCAGAACGCATTCCTTATAGATTTCAGAGAACATCTCTTCGATCGCATCTTCAAAGAAGACGTGTTTGCCGTAGGCGGCCTCGATGACCATGCGCGGCGCCTTTCCCTTACGGAAGCCGGGGATGGAGATGTCCTTGCGAATCTTCAGATAGACCTTGTTGATTGCCGGCTCAAGCTCAGCGCGGCTGACAAGCGCAGTCACCTTCGCGTGGACGGCTTCTTTTTCAACGTTTTTTACAATCATGGTTGCTTTCCTCCTGTGTATTGCGCCGAAAGGCACACTATTACATATAGCCGCAATATTTTATCAGATATTTGCGGAATTTTCAACTATTTTTTCCTATTTCAATCGAATCGGCCGGAATTTCAGGAAATCGGCGGCGCAAAGGCGGAAATTTATCCCGTCATGCCGCCCTTCGATCGCGAGCTTATGGCTGTCGCCGTGCAGATGTCCATAGCAGCATTCCTGCACGCCGTACTTCTTGAGCAAAGCGAGGATCTCCGGGCACTCATAGCCGCGGTAGCGCGGCGGATAGTGCAGGAAGCAGAGGATCTCGTCCCGTTCTGCAGCCTTCAAGGAAGTTTCCAGGCGGATCAGTTCTCGTTTGAAGACCTTGTCGTTATGACTTCCCGCTTCAGCGTCTTCTTCGAAAAACCAGCCTCTTGTGCCGCAGATCGCCGTATCCTCATAGGTATAGGCGTTGTTGTTCAGAATGAACATGTCGGAAAAACCGTTTTCCTCGCAGAAGCGATAGAACTTCGTCGCGGTCGTCCACCAGAAGTCGTGATTTCCCTTGAGGATGATCTTTCTTCCGGGGATGGAATTGAGAAAGGCGAAATCTTCTTTCGCGCCGCAAATGTCGAGCGCCCAGGAAAGATCGCCGAGCAGCACCGTGGTATCCTCCGGGCGGATGACGGATAAGCCTTCGCGGAGCTTTTCAATATAATTGTTCCATGCGCCGCCGAATACGTCCATCGGCTTATCCGTGCCGAAGGACAGATGCAGGTCGCCAATCGCGTAAAGTGCCATCCGGGCTTCCTCCTTTTCAGAATAATCGGTACAAATTGTCGTAAAAGATGCAATTGAGCAATTCTTCGGAATAACCGCTGGTCTTCAAATAATCATAGAACTTGACATAGTCCGTGAGATCACGGAAGCCTTGCGGCAGGAGATCGCAACCGTCAAGATCGCCGCCGAGCGCGACGTGCGCTTCTCCGCAGATCGTCAGCATACGCTCCAGATGCGCCCGCAGCGTATCAAAACCGGCGTTTTCGCCCAAAAACGGCTGATAGAGATTCAAACCCACCGTGCCGCCGGTCTGCGCGATCGCGCGCAGTTGATCGTCCGTCAGATTACGGGTATGCCCGCATAGCGCGCGGCAATTGGAATGGCTTGCAACGATCGGTTTCATTGTAATATCAACGATGTCCCAAAAGGAGGACGCCGAGAGATGACTGACGTCAATTATAATGTTATTATTTTGCGCGGTTCTGACATATGCTTTTCCGCGGTCCGTCAAACGCTTGTCTCCGAAGTGACATCCCGCCAGCGCGTTGTCCGCATTCCACGTCAGCGTGGACATGCGGAAGCCGTCCGCGCGAAGCGCCGGAAGACGCTCCGGGTCGCAGGCAATGACCTCCGGACCTTCGACGGAAAGCAGCGCAGCGACCTTTCCCTGCCGGTTTATTTCCTTAATCTCTGCGGCGGTTGCGGCGAAGGCGACAAGCTTGCTGTTCTGCTCTACTTCCTCGCGCAAGAGTTTCAGCGGGATCGTCAAGTATTCTTCCTGCGTGCATGGCATCAGATCCGGCATACCGGCGTAGCTGCAAAAAGCAAACACCTGCGCATAGGCGTGAAACGCGCGCGCTTTCACGAGATCGACATGGCAGGTGTTTTGCAGCAAGGGCTGATTCTCTGTCCAGAGCAGGTACGAGGTATCGCAGTGACCGTCAAATAAACGAATACTACTCAAAGGCGTCCTCCCAATGCTTGATTTCCGGATACTTGGTCTCCATTCCCTCGGGCGCATAAATTTCAATCACGTCAAAGCGCGGCTGCTTTGTATTCTCTTCGTTCTGCGAAAGATAAATCGCGGCGGTCTGCTTTAAGCGTTCCTGCTTCCTCCGGTCGACAAATTCCTTCGCCTGTCCGAAGTCCGCGTTCTTGCGAAGCTTCACTTCCACAAACACAAGAAACCGCCGGTTCTCCGCGATCAGGTCGATTTCGCCGAAGCGCGAGCGATAATTCGCCGCCGTGATCGTATAGCGTTTCTTTTGCAGATAGGCTGCCGCCAGGCTTTCGCCCCAGCGGCCCAAATAGTCACGCGCCATAGAGTTTCTTCAGGAAGGTCATGCGGTGAATCGGACAGGGTCCGAAATCGCGCAGGGCGGCGTAATGCGCCTGCGTGCCGTAGCCCTTATGTACCGCAAAGCCGTAATGCGGATAGCGCGCGTCCTGCTCCTCCATGAAGCGGTCTCGCGTCACTTTTGCAAGGATCGACGCCGCGGCGATATTTGCGCTCAGACTGTCGCCCTTGATGATCGTCTGCACGGGAATGTCGCTGAAATCCGGCTCGCGGTTGCCGTCCACCAGCGCAAGGGCGGGCTTTACGGAAAGCTGTTCGACCGCCTGACGCATGGCAAGGAACGTTGCCTGCAGAATATTGATTTCGTCAATCGTCTTTTCGTCGACCATAGCGATACCGTAGGCGACCGCCTGCTCGGTGATGATATCATATAAAGCGCGACGGCGTTTGTCCGACAGCTTCTTGGAATCGTTCAAGCCCTCGATCTCCAGATCGCGCGGCAGAATGACAGCGGCGGCGCAGACCGGTCCTGCCAAAGGACCTCTCCCCGCTTCGTCAACGCCGCAAATCAGCGCAAAGCCGTTTTCAAAGGCGGCGTGTTCGTATTTCCAAAGCTCACTCATGTTTCAGGCTCCTCCAAGGTAAACCGTCCGATCTTGCAGCTTCTGTATTCTTCCATCAGCACTCTTGCCATGCGTTCAGTGTTGATCTCGCCGCGCGTCAATAAGAAGCCGCGCTTCCGGCCGGCTTCTTCCAGCAATTCATAGCCCTTTGCGTCCTCCGGCAGATCGATTTTGTACCGTTCGCGCAGGGCGTCAGGATAGCGGCGCCAAAGCAGGGCGATCAGGTTGCAGGCAAGGGTTTCGATATCGAGAATGTCATCCTTGACCGCGCCGGTATAGGCCAGACGCCTGCCGACCTCTTCATCGTCGAATCTCGGCCAGAGAATGCCCGGCGTATCCAGAAGCAGGAGTCCGTTATCCACCGTGACCCACTGCTTGCCGCGTGTCACGCCGGGGCGGTTTTCCGCCTTCGCACCTTTTCGTCCGGAGATCTGGTTGATAAAGGTCGATTTACCGACGTTCGGAATCCCGACGATCATCAGCTTGAGCGGTTTATTGACAAAACCGCGCTCCTGATAGCGCTGCAGTTTTTCGGAAAGCAGTTCGCGCACTGCGGGAATAAAGCGGTCGATTCCCTTTCGGCTCTTGCAGTCCGTTTTGAGAACGCAGTAGCCCTTGCCCTTGAAATAGTCGCTCCAACGTGTCGTCGCGGCGGGATCGGCAAGGTCGATCCGGTTCAGGATGACCATGCGCGGCTTTTTACCGCAGATGATGTCGATATCCGGATTGCGGCTTGCCATTGGGATCCGGGCGTCCAAGAGTTCACACACTGCGTCCACAAGTTTGAGGTCTTCCTCCATCTGTCGGCGCGTTTTCGTCATGTGCCCCGGATACCACTGAATGTTCATCTTATCGTCCATCATGACACCGTTCCGAACCGTCCGAAGTCACGAGAGCCGGTCACCGGATTCTTTCCCGGCAGAACGATCATCAGCACTTTCCCAAGCACCTGATTCAGCTTGATCTGCCCGATCATCGGATTGCGGCTGTCTGCGGAGTTGTTGCGGTTATCGCCCATCACGAAAACGCAGTCCTTGTCAACTGTGACAACCATCGGCACTGTATATCTGGCTTCCATCAGATCCTTGATGTAAGGTTCGTTCAGCAGGACGTCGTCCACCCAGACGCGGATGTCGCCTTTTTTATCGTAGTCGATCCGCACCGTTTGACCCTCCGTGGCGATCACGCGCTTGACGATCGGCTCGCCGTTATTGAATTCCAGCTTGCGCGCAACGATGATATCGCCGTATTCCAGATCGCCCATGATGACGTTGCTCTGCAGTGCGAGATAGTCGCTGTCCTGCAGGGTCGGCAGCATCGACTCGCCGTTTACGCCAACCAAACGCACAAAAAAGACAAAGATCAGCGTGATCGCAGCGAGAATATAAACGAGGTCGTGCAATAACGCATAAATATCGTAAAGGAAACCGCCCTTTTTCTCTTCGGTCTTTACTTCCGGCGTTTCTTCCGTATTCTCTTCCGGCGTTTCTTCCGTATTCTGTTCCAGATGCTCTTCCATACACGCCATTCCTTTCTGCATTCATAGTTTTCCTAATAAACGATTATACACCAAAGCGGAACAGAAATAAAGAAGAAATTGTAAAAAACGTCCGGTGTTTTGCACCGGACGTTTCAGGATTATAACGATTTCAGCCGCGCTTCGCTCTCTTCAAGCTGCTTCAGAAGCGCTTCGTACTTCTCCGCCTTTGCGCGCTCGGCGGCGACGACTTGCTCCGGCGCCTTGGCGACAAAGCCTGCGTTATTGAGCTTTGCGCGGATACCGGCAAGACCCTTTTCGGTCTTTTCCTTCTCTTTTGCGATACGGTCGAGCTCTTTCTCCACGTCCACAAGCTGGCTCATTGGCATATAAAGCGCCGCGTCATGGGTCACGCAGGACGCCATGGACTCGTGACCGTCCGGCTCCGAAGCGGAAACGATGACGTCGTCTGCATAGGCAAGGCGTGTGATGAAGCCCTTTCCGGCTTCAAAGATCTCCGGTCTGCGCGTGACGATATAGAGCGTGCATTTCTTCGAAGGCGGCACGTTCATCTCCGCTCTGCGGTTGCGGACGGCGCGGATCGCGTTCATGATGCTCTCCATCGCCTCTTCCTCGGCCTTGAAGCTGAGGTCTTCGCGGTACTTCGGCCACGACGCGACGATCAGCGCCTCGCCCTCGTGCGGGATCGCCTGCCAGATCTCTTCCGTGATAAACGGCATGAACGGATGCATCAGGCGCAGGATCTGATCAAGTACGTACAAAAGCACCTTCTGCGCAGACGTCTTGCTTTGCGCATCTTCACCGTAGAGGCGCGCCTTTGTCAGCTCGATATACCAGTCGCAGTAGCTGTCCCAGATGAAGTCATAGACCTTCTGCACTGCAATGCCGAGCTCATACTTATCAAGATTCTCCGTCACGTCGGCGATCAGCGTATTGAGCTTCGAAAGGATCCACTTGTCCGCCGTTTTCAGCTCTGTAAGCGCGGGCAGCTCGTTCTTGTCGATGCTGAGATTCATCATGACGTAGCGGCTTGCGTTCCAGAGCTTGTTCGCAAAGTTGCGCATCGCCTCGCAGCGCTCAACGTAGAAGCGCATATCATTGCCGGGCGAGTTCGACGTGACCATGTTCATGCGCAGCGCGTCGGAGCCGAAGCGGTCGATCATTTCCAGAGGATCGATGCCGTTGCCGAGCGACTTCGACATCTTCCTGCCCTTGTCGTCGCGGATCAGGCCGTGAATCAGGACGGTATGGAAGGGCGGCTTCCCCGTCTGCTTGCAGGCGGAGAAGATCATGCGGGAAACCCAGAAGAAGATAATATCGTAGCCGGTGACCAAAACGTCGGTCGGATAGAAGTACTTGTAGTCCTCCGAATCCGTATCCGGCCAGCCGAGTGTTTCAAAGGGCCACAGAGCAGACGAAAACCAGGTGTCAAGCACGTCTTCTTCGCGGGTGATCTTCTTACTGCCGCATTTTTCGCAGCAGGTCGCGTCCTCACGAGAGACGGTGATGTGCCCGCAGTCGGAACAGTACCATGCGGGGATCTGATGTCCCCACCAGAGCTGGCGGGAAATGCACCAGTCGCGCACGTTTTCCATCCAGTTGGTGTAGATCTTCGTGAAACGCTCCGGAACGAATTTCGTTTCGCCCTCTTTCACGACGTGCAGCGCTTCCTCCGCCAGCGGCTTCATCTTCACAAACCACTGCGCGGAGATGATCGGCTCGACGTCGCGGTGGCAGCGATAGCAGGTGCCGACGTTGTGGCTGTACGGCTCGACCTTGACAAGATAACCCTGCTCGTCCAGATCGGCGACGATCTGCTTTCTCGCATCGTAGCGGTCGAGTCCCTCGTACTTGCCGCCGAACTCGTTGACCTTTCCGTTGTCGTCCAGTACGCGGATGACTTCCAGATTGTGGCGCAGACCGACCTCAAAGTCGTTTGGATCGTGCGCGGGGGTCATTTTGACGCAGCCCGTGCCGAAGTCCATCTCCGCGTAGTCGTCGGCAACGATCGGAATCTCTTTGTTCACAAGCGGCAGGATGACGGTCTTGCCGACGATATCCTTGTAGCGTTCGTCGTTCGGGTTAACGCAGACGCCGGTATCGCCGAGCATCGTCTCCGGTCTCGTCGTCGCGACAATGACCTCGCCGCTGCCGTCCGCAAGCGGATAGCGGATGTGCCACAGATTACCCGGCTTGTCGATATACTCGACCTCCGCGTCAGACAGCGCGGTCACGCAGTGCGGACACCAGTTGATGATCCGGCTGCCTTTATAGATCAAGCCTTGCTCATAGAGGTTGACAAAGACCTCGCGCACGGCCTTGGAGCAGCGCTCGTCCATGGTAAAGCATGCGCGGTCCCAGTCGCAGGACGCGCCGAGCTTCTTCTGCTGTTCGACGATCCGATTGCCGTACTGATGCTTCCACGCCCAGACCTTTTCGAGGAATTTTTCTCTGCCGAGGTCATAGCGCGTAATTCCATCTTTACGCAGCTCTTCCTCGACCTTGATCTGCGTGGCGATGCCGGCGTGATCGACGCCGGGAAGCCACAGCGCGGCGTAGCCCTGCATGCGCTTGAATCGGATCAGCACGTCCTGCAGCGCCGCGTCCATGGCGTGACCCATGTGAAGCTGACCCGTGACATTGGGGGGCGGCATGACGATCGTAAACGGTTTCTTATTTGGATCGCGCTCCGCGTGGAAGTAGCCGCCGTCGCACCAGAACTGGTAGAGCTTGGACTCCACTTCCTGCGGATTATAGGTTTTCGGTAATTCCATTTTGTCTTCTCCTTTGCATGAAAAAACGCCCCGAGCATAAAGCTCAGGGCGATAAAATACCGTGGTACCACCTGAATTCCCGCATAGCGGGCACTCAAACGCTCTGTAACGGGAGCGCCCGCGCCGACCTACTGCATTCGATCAGCGCACTCGGGAGCGACTTTCTCCGGCAGCCGACAGGAACTTGCACCAACCGTTCCCTCTCTGAAATCGGATCGCACGGATACTCCTCTCCGTCGACGTGTTTTCAATCTTTTTGCTATGATACCCAAATGACCGGCATTTGTCAAGTATTATTTCGGCGCGTAAGCGTTCATCGCCTCTTCCAGACCGGCAAGCAGCGCTTTTGCCTTCTCCTGATCGAGATCGACTGCGGTCAGGTACAGCTTGACCTTCGGCTCCGTACCGGACGGACGGACGATCACGCTGCCTTTGTCGCCGAGGGTCAGGGTGACGACGTTTGACTTCGGCAGGGTGACGGGCGTTTCCTCACCGGTCAGCATATCGCGCGAAACGCGGCTTTGATAGTCGGTGCACACCGTCACGGGAATGCCGCACAGCTCCTTCGGCGTATTGGCGCGGAAGTCCGCCATGAATTTTGCCGACAGCTCCATCGCGTTCGGACCCTTCAGCTCAATGCTGATGACCTTTGCTTCATGATAGCCGAGCTCCGCGTAGAGCGCGTCCATCTTCTGCGCCATATTCATGCCCTCGCGCTTCAGCTTCGCCGCCAGATCGCACGTCAGCATGGAAGCGACGACAGCGTCCTTATCTCTAGCGTAGGTGCCTTTGAGATAGCCGCAGCTTTCCTCAAAGCCGAAAACGAAGCGGTGTTCCTCACCTTTTTCTTCCAGCGAAAGTATCTCGCCGCCGATGTACTTGAAACCGGTCAGTACGGACTTCATGTTCACGCCGTACTTTGCAGCGACCTTGTCAGCCACCGGCGTAGAAACGATGCTCTTGACGGCGACGGGGTCCTTCGGCAGTCTTCCCTGCGCGGACAGCTCGCCGAGGACGTAATCCAGCAGCAGGCAGCCGAGCTCATTGCCGGACAACTTGCGGAATCCGTCGCCCCAAGGGACGGCAATCGCTACGCGGTCACAGTCGGGGTCGGTGCCGAGGATCAGATCGGGATGGGTATTGCGCGCGATCTTGTAGCACTCGTTCAGCGCGGCGTCCGTCTCCGGATTCGGATATTCGCAGGTCTTAAAATCGCCGTCCGGCTGCTCCTGCACTTTGACCACGTCAATGTTGACGCCGATCCTGCCGAGAACTTCACGCACGGGCTTGTTGCCGGTGCCGCAGAGCGGCGTATACAGCAAGTTCAAATTGTCGGACTTTTCCAGTGCGATCCGCTCGTTCAGAACGGTCTGATAATAGCGTTCCCAAAGCTCGGGCGCGATGTACTCGACCAATCCGGCAGCCATCTGCTCTTCAAAGGACTTTTCCTGCGGGATAAAATACGGGGTCTTTGAAATCTCGCTAAAGACCACGGCAGCCGGCTCGTCCGTCATCTGGCAGCCGTCAGACCCGTAGCATTTCACGCCGTTATATGCGCCTGCATTATGGCTTGCCGTGATCATGATGCCGCAGCCGCAGCCAAGTTGCCGGACGGCAAAGGAAAGCATCGGGGTCGGAGCAAGCTCGTGATAAACGTAGACGTGGATGCCGCGCTCGGCGAGCGCGCAGGCGCAGAGCTCGGCATATTTGCGCGAATTATGGCGCGAGTCATAGCCGATCGCGCATTTCTGCGGCAGATCTGTGCCGGAGAGCCACGCGGCGACGCCCTGCGCCGTGCGGCGTACGGTGAATCTGTTCAGACGGTTGGTGCCGATGCCCATGATGCCGCGGATACCGGCAGTGCCGAACTGCAGCTCTGCGCCGAAGGCGCTCTTCATCTCATCGTCATCGTTCGCCATGGCGTTCAGTTTTTCACGGCAGTTGTCGCAGACCGGCGCGTTTTCCAGCCAGTAACGGTAGCGTTCCAAGTAGTCCATAGTATTCCTCCTATTTGAAAAAACAGGTCAATTGCTGAGAATTGACCTGTTTAAGAATTACACATCTTCGATAATTGCAGTATTCTGCTTCGGCGCCTGCGGATTGACAAGGCTGCGGAACTTTGCGCGGGAGTCACGGATCTCGGCAAGGGCCTCTGCGACAGCTTCTTCGGTACGGCGCAGGGAGTCGTCGACGTAGTCGTTCGTGACCTGCTTGAGCTCCTTGATCTTTTCCTGCGCGGCGCGCACCATTTCGTTCGCCTGCGTCTTCGCGTCGTTATAGACAGCTTCCTGAGAAACCAACTGACGCGCCTGCGCCTTGGCGTCTTTCAGGATGGTCTCTGCCTCGCGCTTCGCGCTGGTGATCAGCTCGGCACGGGATTCGACGATGGTCTTCGCTTGCTTCAGCTCGCCGGGGAGCTGGTTGCTGATCTCATCGAGCAGATCGAGCACGCGCTCGCGCTCTACGGAGCACTTGTCGCCGCTGAAGGGTACGCTCTTAGCGTCCTGCACCATTTCGTACAACGTGCCGATCAGTTCTTCAATGCCATGTTCGTTCATTTTTCGTTCTCCTTATCGTCAGAAATGTTTCTAATTCTTTGCTTAAACTGTTCCACGATCTGCGGCGGCAGGAGGCCGGAGACGTCCGCGCCGTAGAATCCGAGCTCCTTGACTGCGCTGGAACTGAGATACATATACTGGTGCTCGGCAGTCAGGAATAAGGATTCCAGATCGGGATTGAGCCTGCGGTTGATCATCGCCATCTGGAATTCCTTTTCAAAATCGGAGCCTGCGCGCAGACCTTTGATGATCGTACAGCAGTGATGCGCTTTTGCATACTCCGCAAGGAGTCCGCCGTAGGAATCAATCTCGACGTTCGGAAGGTGCGCGCAAACAAGGCGAAGGAACCCCTCGCGTTCTTCCAGTGAAAACAGCGGCTTTTTCTCCGCGTTGACCATAACGCATACGATCACGCGGTCAAACAGCCTTGCGGCGCGCTCGATAACATTCAGATGACCATTCGTTACGGGGTCGAAGCTGCCTGGATAGACGGCAATTCTCATAAGGTATCCTCCGCGCGGCGGAACAACGTGATTGTCGTCTTGCCGTAATTGTAGTCTTTGGAGCGCACCAGTCCCGGAAACTCGTCGTTCAACGGTTTCCCGAGCGGACGTTCTGCAATAATTATAGCACCTTCTGCCAAAATGTCAATTTCTGAGATGCGTTTTATTGCATTTTCTAAATATTTTTCTGCGTAAGGCGGGTCGAGAAAGATCAATCGAAAGCGCTTTCTGCATCGCGACAGATAGGACAGATAATCCGTGCAGATCACGTCGGCTTTCTGCTCCAGATGCGTGCGGCGCAGATTCTCGCGAATGACGGAAACCGCGTCCGATCGTTCGTCAATAAAGACCGCGTGATCAGCTCCCCTGCTGAGCGCCTCAATGCCGAGCTGACCGGAGCCGGCAAACAGATCGAGCGCCTCTCCGGCAATTTCGTATTGAATAATGTTAAACAGCGCTTCCTTCACTCTGTCCGCCGTCGGGCGGGTCGCAAGTCCTTGCGGCGCTTTCAGATTCGTACCGCGCGCACAACCGGTGATAACTCTCATTTCTCACTCCGAAAATATGCAAATACTTTTTCCGCAGCCGTATGCGGGACAACTGTTTCCAGCTCTTCCAGACTCGCACTGCGGATCGCTGTGATCGACTTAAAATGCTTCAGCAGCGCAAGCCGGCGCTTCTCGCCGATGCCCTCGATGCCGTCGAGCTGCGAACCCTTCACCCGTTTGCTTCGCAGTGTTCTGTGGTACGTGATCGCAAAGCGGTGCGTCTCCTCCTGAATCCTGCCGATCAGGGCAAAGACCGCAGGCGTCGCCTGGATGCCGATCTCCTGTCCGTCCGGCGTGACGAGCGCTCTGGTACGGTGGCGGTTGTCCTTTACCATACCGTAGATCGGAAGATGGATCCCCATCAGATCCAGCGCTTCTTTGACCGTCTGCGCATGGACGGCGCCGCCGTCGATCAAAAGAACGTCGGGACATTCGTCGAAGCCCTTATCGCCGTCGAGATAATGGCAGAAGCGTCTGCAGAGTACCTGCCGCATCGAGCCGTAGTCGTCCTGATCATCCAGACCCTCGACCTTAAACCGCTTGTAATCGCTCTTCTTCGGTTTTCCGTCGACGAACACGGTCATTGACGCGACGATGTCCGTTCCGGCAGTATTGGAAATATCATAGGCCTCCATACGGGCGGGATAGTGCGGCAAACCGAGCATATTCTGCAGAAGAGTCATCGTGCCGCTCAGCCGTTCGGCGGCAGACGTAGCGCGCTCCGCTTCCTCCTGCGCGTTCTTGTTCGCAAGCTCGGACAGCTTCTTGCTGTCGCCTCTCTGCGCAACGATAAAGCGGACTTTCAGCTCCAGTTTTTCGAGCAGGAGCTGCGCAAACGGTGCTGCATCCTCCATGACAAAGGGCAGCAGTACCCGTTTCGGCGCGGCATTTCGCGCGAGATAATACTGCTTGACGAGCGATGATAGAGCTTCGGCAGGCTCGTCCGTCGCGGGAAGAACTTCGTACTCCTTGTCCATCAGATTGCCGCCGATAAAGTGTAGCACAGTGAAGCATGCCTTCGCTTCCGTCTGATACCAGCCGATCACGTCCGTATCCGCCATCGTTCCTGCGGTGACCAATTGCTTCTGACTGAGCGATTCGATCGCCTTCAAACGGTCGCGGTAGAGCGCGGCGTGTTCAAAGTCCAACTGCTCGGCAGCCTGCTCCATTTTAGCCCGCAGATCGTCGCAGAGCGGCTTCTGCCGTCCCTCCAGCAGAAGCTGCGCCTGCTCCATCAGCGCGTGATATTCCGCCTGCGTCTTCTCCGCCCTGCACCAGCCGGCGCACAGTCCCAGATGATAATTCAGACACGGACGGTCTTTCCCGATATCGCGCGGAAATGATTTATTGCAGCCCGGCAGCCGGAAGGTCGTGCGGATGGTGTCGATCACCTGCTGCGATCTTCCTCTGCTGCCGTAGGGACCGAAGTACTTCGCGCCGTCGTTCTTCACGCGGTTGGCAAGCGTGATCCGCGGATATGCTTCGCGCAGGTCGAGGCGCAGATAGGGATAGCCTTTGTCATCCTTCAAAAGGATGTTGTACTTCGGCATGTAATGCTTGATCAGCGAGCATTCCAGCACCAGCGCCTCAAATTCCGACGCCGCGCGGATCGTCTCGAAATGGTCGACAAGAGAGACCATGCGGCGCGTTTTCGCGTTATGGGACGCAGTATCCTGAAAATACTGGCTGACGCGGTTCTTCAGTTTTTTCGCCTTGCCGACGTAAATGACAGTATCTGAGGCGTCCTTCATCAGATAGACGCCCGGCTCATAGGGCAGCGACAGCGCGGCGAGCTTCAGTTCTTCTCTCGTCATATTTCCTCGGTTTAGACAAAACTGTCCCAAGCGCATGCGCGTTTGGGACAGTTTTATGATTGATTTTAATAGATATCCTTTACAAGCATGGCAGACAGTTCTTTGACGGCCGCTTCTTCATCGGGGCCTTCCGCAAGCAGCGTGATCTCCGTGCCGGTCATAATGCCCATGGAAAGAACACCCAAAAGGCTTTTGGCGTTGATCTTGCGATCATCGGCTTCGATCCAGATGCTGGAACGGAATTCGTTCGCCTTCTGAATGAAGTAGGTTGCAAATTTGTTGTGAAGTCCGGATTCACATTTGACGACGGATTTTTCTGTATACATGCGCTGACACTCCTTAAAGAAATGCGAATGTGCTTTTAGCTATATGATAATATACGCAACTCGACCGGATTTGTCAACTATTATTTTCATTATGACAGCTTACGCTAATTCCGCGATCGTCACGCCGTCCTCACCCTCGCCGTAGACGCCGAGCCGGTATTTCTTTACAGCGCGATTTCGTTTCAATTCCTCATGCACAGCCTTGCGCAAGACCCCCGTTCCCTTGCCGTGGATGATCCGTACCTGCGCGAGATTTGCAAGCATCGCGCTGTCGAGGAAGACAGACAGCGCTGCGACCGCTTCCTCCGCGCTCATGCCGCGCAGATCGAGCTCCGTCGCCGTCGCGGTGTTGCGGAACTCCCGTCGGCTGCGCTCAATGATTCGCTTGACCTGCTGCTGCGTTTCCTCAATCAGGTATACCTCATTCGGCTGCGCGGTCACTTTCATGATGCCCGCCTGCAGTTGATAGCTGCCGTCCTTATTGATCCCCAGGACGCTCGCCCTCGTGCCGAATTTCAGGATCTCGACGGTATCTCCGACCTTGATCGCCCTGCTTGGAGCGGGGCGTTCCGGAGCGGTCTTCTGCTCGGAGAATTCAGCCTCCGCATCGTTCAGACGCTTGCGAAGCTCCGCCTGCTTTTCGTTGCTGCCCTGTACGTCTGCGGCGTCGCGCATCTGCTTGCGCAGTTGCTTTAGTTCGTCCTGCACCTCGTTGGACACGCGGCGGGCGTTGTCGATGATCGCCTGCGCCTCCGCTCTCGCGCTTCGAACGGCTTTTTCGCGCTCGCGCTTGATCTCCGCATAGTATTCCTCTGATTTTGCTTTCATCTGCTCCGTTTCGAGCCGCAGACGCTCAGCTTCGATTTTTGCGCTCTCCATCTGCTGCCGCTGCTGCTCGAGCTGCGTCAGAACGTCCTCGAAATTCTTGTCGTTCTCATTGATAAAGCTCTTTGCTTTGTCGATGATTTCGTCAGATAATCCGAGCCGCTTGGAGATCGCGAAGGCGTTGGACTTTCCGGGAATGCCGATGAGAAGCCTGTAAGTCGGGCGCAGTGTCTCCACGTCGAATTCGCAGGAGGCGTTCATCACGCCCGCCGTCCGCATAGCGTAGAGCTTCAGCTCCGCATAGTGGGTCGTCGCGGCAACGCGGCTGCCACGCTGACGGCAGTATTCGATCAGCGCGGTCGCCAGCGCAGCGCCCTCGGCGGGGTCCGTGCCCGCACCGAGCTCGTCAAAGAGCACCAGCGTCGTGTCGTCGCAGTCGGAGACGATCTGCACGATGTTCTTCATGTGCGACGAGAAGGTAGACAGCGACTGTTCGATCGACTGCTCGTCTCCGATATCCGCAAGCACACGGCTGAACACGGAGACTGCGCTGCCGTGCTCCGCGGGGATGTGCAGACCGCATTCCGCCATCAGCGTCAAAAGTCCTAAGGTTTTCAAAGAAACCGTCTTGCCGCCGGTATTGGGTCCGGTGATGATCAGTGTGTCAAAATCCGTGCCGAGGCGCACGGTGATCGGCACGACAGTCTTGCGGTCGATCAGAGGATGCCGCGCTTTGACGAGTTCGATCGTTCCGTTCGTGCGGATCTCCGGCTCCATCGCGTCCATGCGCAGTGAGAGCTTTGCTTTGGCGAAAATCACGTCCAGTTGGACGAGCATATCATAGCTCAGGCAAATGCTCTCGCGGAAGGACGCCGCCTCCGCGCTGAGCTCCGCAAGGATGCGCTCGATCTCTCTGCGCTCCTGCAAAAGAAGCTCACGCAGGGCGTTATTCGCGTTGACGGCAGACATCGGCTCGATAAAATATGTGCCACCGCTTGAGGAGACGTCATGTACAAGTCCCGGGATCTCGCCCTTGTATTCGCTCTTGACCGGCACGACGTAGCGGTCTCCGCGCAAAGTAATGATCGGGTCTCGCAAGTACTTGGAATAGCTCGGCGATGTGATGATCTTCTGGAGGGATTCCTTGACCTTCGCGCTCTGCACGCGCATGTGGCGGCGGATATCCGCCAGCTCGCTGCTTGCGGCGTCGGCGATTTCCTCCTCAGAGAGGATCGAATTGCTGATTTTATCCTCTAAGTAGCGGTTTGGATTGAGCTCACGGAAGTAAACGTCGAGCTCGGACTCCATGTAGTCGCCGTTATAGTACGCCTTTGCGTTTCGGATGCAGCGCAGGACGCCGGCGATGCGCAACAGCTCGATCGGCGTCAGACAGCCGCCGCGGTCTGCGCGTTCGAGCGAAGAAGCGATCTCCTTTAACTCATGGAACGACGGCGAGCCTTTCAGCGAGATCAGCTTGCAGGCAGCAGAAGTCTGCCTCTGCAAAATGGCGATCTCCTCTGCGTCGTCCAACGGCAGGAGCGCTCTGCATTTTTCCTTTGCCGCCTCACTGTTCGCGCTCTCGGCGAGCTTGTCCAGAACAACGGCAAGTTCTAGTTTATTCAATGATTTTTCGTAAAGTTCAGTCATGGTTCAATCCTCATAGAAACAGGGATTTATAAAAGTCGAGCGCGGAGAATCCGCGTTCCAGGCGCATCGTCAGATAGCTTTCAGTGATCTGGCTCAATTCCGCATAGGATTCCTCGGACAAGCGAAACGAGAACAGGCGCTTCGGATCGGCGGAGCAAATGTAGCGCATCGCGTTCAGAACGCCGGAGGATACCGGCATGCGGATGCCGTTCACCTCTTCGCTCCTGCATGTCGCGCATTGCAAAACGCCCTGCGTGATATTGAAGCGGTCGGGGTCTTCCCTGCCGCAGACCGCACAGGCGCGCAGATCCGGCAAAAAACCCGCAATACACGCCGTTCTCAGCTCGAACACCGCCTTAACCATCGTCTGCGGCAATTTCAGCTTGGACAAGGCATACAGCGCGTTCAAAAGAAGAGATAGCAGCTCCGGCGCAGGGTCGGACTCCTGCGCCACGGTATCGCAGATCTGCACGAAATAGGACGCCAAAGAGAGCAGCTCAATGTCCGTTTGCAGCTCGGCAAACAGCTCCTTGCAGACGGCTTCTTTGATAACGAAGCGGCCTTGATAATCAGTCACCGTAAACTCCGAGTAGGCAAAAAGCTGATCGGCGGCGCGCAGCTTGCTGTTTTTGCTTTTTACGCCGCGCGCTTTGAAGGTGACTTTGCCGAGGTCGCGCGTCAGGACGGTCAGAAGCTTGTCCGTGTCCTTGTATTCAATTGCTCTTAGAACAATGCCCTCGGTCTTTTCAAACATAATTATGTATGATGGCAGCAATTACACTGCCGGTCCTTTGTGGTCTTTTTCTTTAAGGTAGCGCAGATAAGCCTCCGGTGCGCCGGTTTCCACGAACAAGCTCCAGTAAAACGATGCATCCATAGGAAATCCCCTTTCGCTTTCTGCTCTTAGGATTTCCGCGCGGCGCCGATCTATCCTTGGGAAGTGTTGTTATTATTGATATCCGAAATTCCGGATCAAAAAATCGCTGTCGCGCCAGTTTTCCTTGACCTTGACCCAGGTTTGCAAAAAGCACTTCGTGCCCATGAAGCGTTCGCAGTCCTCGCGCGCGGCAGTGCTGATTCGCTTCAGCATCGCGCCGTTTTTTCCGATGATAATGCCCTTGTGGCTCGCCTTTTCGCAGTAGATCGTCGCGTCGATATCGATCACGCCGTTGTCGCGCTCGGAGAATTTCGTGATCTCGACGGCAGTGCCGTGCGGGATCTCCCGTTCCAGATTCCAGAGCAGCTTTTCCCGGATGATCTCCGCGATCACCTGCCGTTCCGGTTGATCGGAAGTCATGTCCTCCGGGAAGAAAAACGGACTTTCCGCGGCATATTTCACGCATTCGTCAAGCAGCGCTTTCACGCCGTCGTTGTATTTCGCGGAGATCGGCATGACCGCGGCAAATTCGTAGCGTTGTGAGTAGGTCGCAATGACGGAAAGAAGCTGTTCTTTATCCTGCACGGTGTCGATCTTGTTGATGACCAGAATGGCGGGCGCGCCGCTTGCCCTGATCTGCTCGATCAGGTCTTCCTCCTGCGGACCGATGTTTGCGATCGGCTCGACGATCAGAAGGATCAGATCGACGTCCGCGACCGATTCGCGCACGACGTCGACCATATAGTCGCCCAGCTTGGTGCGCGGCTTATGGAAGCCCGGCGTGTCAATAAAAACGAGCTGGGTATCGCCTCTGGTCAGTACGCCGCAGATGCGGTTTCTGGTCGTCTGCGGCTTATTGGAAACGATCGCGATCTTCTCTCCGACCAGATGATTGATGAGCGTGGATTTTCCGACGTTCGGTCTTCCGGCGATCGTGATCATGACGGATTTTGTGTTCATAATTATCTCCTTATGCGCGTGAAATTCCGATCTCCGCGGCGATGATCTCTTCCCGGATTCGCATCTGCCGTTTCATTTCGCCTTCATCCAAATGATCGTAACCCAGAAGGTGCAGAACGCTGTGGATCGTAAGATAGCCGACCTCGCGCTTGAGCGTATTGCCGAAGCGCTTTGCCTGATCTCTTGCGCGTTCCAGCGAGATCGCCATATCGCCCAGCGGAAGCAGGCCTGTCTGCGGATCAACGAGAGTTTCCGCGTCTGCAGGGAATTCTCCCGCCTTGAATTGGAACATCGGAAACGACAGCACGTCCGTCGCGCTGTCAACACCGCGCGTCGCTTTGTTGATCACCTGAATGCCCTGGTCGTTCGTGATAAGCACGTTGATCTCGCAGGGAACGTTCACGCCCTCGGCCTCCAGCGCTGCGCTGATGCAGCGGTACAGATGGATCGTCAGCGCGGGGTTCTTCTCTCTCTTGTTCGCATATCGAACCAAAATGCGGTGCTTCATTTGATTACTTCCTTCTGTAGACTTTCTTCTGCGCGGGAAGATCTTTCTTCTCACCGCTCTCATAGGCGGCGATAATCTGCTGCACGAGGGCGTGACGCACAACGTCGCTTGCCGTCAGGCGGCAGATCGCGATATCGGGAATGTTTTCCAGAATCCTGACGGCGTCCTTCAAGCCGCTCGTTTTATCGCTCGGCAGATCGATCTGCGTGATGTCGCCCGTGATGACGATCTTCGAGCCGAAGCCGAGGCGCGTGAGGAACATTTTCATCTGCTCGCGCGTGGTATTCTGCGCTTCGTCAAGAATAATAAAGCTGTCGTCCAGAGTCCTGCCGCGCATATAGGCAAGCGGAGCTACCTCAATATTGCCGCGCTCCAGATACTTCTGGTAGGTTTCCGCGCCGAGCATGTCGTACAGCGCGTCATACAGTGGGCGCAGATAGGGGTCGACCTTGTTCTGCAGATCACCGGGCAGGAAACCGAGACGCTCGCCCGCTTCCACGGCGGGACGGGTCAGAATGATGCGGTTTACCGTCTTAGCGCGGAACGCGGCGACCGCCGCGGCAACAGCGAGATAGGTCTTGCCCGTGCCGGCCGGACCGACGCCGATCGTGATTGTATTTTTGAGGATCGCCTTCATGTAGCGCTGCTGTCCGATGGTCTTCGCCTTGATCGGCTTGCCCTTTGCAGTGATACAGACGACGTCCTTCGCCATCTCATTGATCTTGTCGTCGTTGCCCGTGGAGACAAGATCGATCAGATAGCGCACCTTCTGTTCGTCGATCGGCTCGCCCTTTGCGGCAAGCGTCAGAAGTCCCTCGATCGCTCTGGCGCCCTTGTCGACCTCCTCCTCGCCGCCGCTGACCTTCAGCTCCGTGCCGCGATTTGTGATCTTCACGTGATAGGTTTCCTCAATACGCTTGATATTTTCATCAAACGAGCCGAATACGTTGATGATCTGTTCAATCCGTTCTGCGTTGATAATGCGTTCCGTCATCGTTTTCTCCTTCGTATTGCCCGATAATCGGGACAAGTCTTGCAATCATTTCATTACACGTGCTTTCCGCACGCAGGACGTATACCGTATCGCTGCGGGAGAATCGGTAATCCGTCTGTTCGATCACGCCCGCGATCATCGCCGCGCGCGTCTGTGCTCGCCAGGCAGATTCCAGTTCGCTTTGTGCTGCGGCCGGGTCTTTCAGACGTTCCGAGAGTGAATACTCCCGGTAAACAGCAGTTTCCAAAGCGACCGGAAACACATATCCCGGCAGACGCAATCGTTTTACGTCTACCATTTTATCACAACTGCCCACCGAAATTCCACTGTTTCCGCATAAATTTATTCTTTTTCTTCCGACCAGCAGAGAAACCTGCTTCCATTCACGACCCGTGTAGACCTTTTCCATCGCAAAAACCGGCGTAACGATACTGCCCTGCCGCCATGTGTTTGCATAGATCTCCCCATCCGCGCAGACAGCGCGCATGCATAATCCGTAGTCTTCCAGACCGGAAACCAGGATCTGTCCCTCGGTCACAGTATCGCCGCGTTCAATCAGGCGCATACCCTCCGCGATATTGTAGTCTGTGATGATACCGCGCGCGGAGGCGACCAGATTTCCAGCCTGCGGTTTTACTTCCGCCTCCTGCGGCAGCTCGCGTTCCGTCACGAGAACCGTGATCTTTCCGCCAGTTCGGTTTGCCGCAAGCCATGACAGCTCCGGTACGGCGTTCAGCATTTTCATTTTGATCTGCTGCTGATCAATCCCTGCGCTCCTTTCTCCCGGTTTTATCCCAAACTCCGCCAGCGACCGAAGAATGACGTCTTGCGGAACACGCTTGTTTCCATGAACTTCGATCACCCAAATCCGTGATTGCAGGAGAAAGCAAAGCGTGATCGCCGTCGCTGCGCCGATGAGCAGAACGGGTCTGTGCAGTACTTTTTTTATCAAAATCGGCAGTCCGCTGTCATACATGACCTCCGCCGTGCAGAAGCAGCGCGCTGCAAGCTCGATTGCCCGCCGTGCGTTGCGCTTTGAAACGCTGACGTGATAGCAAAGCTCTTCGACACGCTCCACTGCCCAGAATGAGATCCCGTTCTGCGTTAGCTGATTCAAATAATTCTGAGGCGATGCGCCTGTTATGGACAGACGCGCTTCTCCGATCAAATACGCAACCAGCCGGTTCATATCATTCCAGCTCCAGCCGCTGCAGCTTCCCGCGGATCTCAACGCACTTCTTTGTCATTCGCGCGATTGTCAGCGCGATCCCGTAGATATGGACGCTGCCGCCCTTGACCGCAATCTGAATATGCTCCTGCTCATATACACGCACACCCTTGTGATTCTCAACGCAGACGCTGCGCTTTCCGCGCACCTGCAAGAGCGCGGAATCTGAGATCAGTTCTTCCGGAATCGACGTTTTTTCACTGATCTTTTCGGTAACCTTCTGTTTCAAATCATTCACCTGCCTGAAACATTCTATGCAGGCAGTGGTCATTCTTTCCTTTGCGCGCATATATTCAACGGGGTGATGACGTGAAACGAAAACTTATGATCACAATTGCGATATTTTTCGGGCTGTTCGGGCTGATTGTGTATTCCAAGGAGTCTGCAGACGCGGCAAGAAACGCCCTGCGGGTCTGCGCAACGTCTGTAATCCCCTCTCTGTTTCCGTTTTTTGTGCTGTCAAAGCTGCTGCTGTCCGGCGGCTTTCACTTTCCGTTCCCGAATCGTTTTGCAGCGCGCTTTTTCGGCGTCAGCGGGGCGTGTGCGTCCGCTTTCTGCGTGAGCATTCTGGGCGGTTATCCCGCTGGCGCGTCTGCAGCAGCAGACCTCTACAGGAGCGGCGCGATCACAAAGCAGGACGCGGAACGTTCGCTCTGCTTCTGCAATAATTCCGGCCCCGCCTTTTTTCTGTCCTTCATTGGCGGAACGGTACTGCACAGCACGAGGCTCGGATTCGTTTTATACTTGATTCATGTTATCTCTGCGGCGCTTTGCGGCAGAGTGTTTGCAGGGCAAGGAAGTTTCATGCTGCAAATACGGCGGCTCGCGGTGTCAGAACAGGCGCGGAACAAGCGTCTGTCGGAGGCGGTTTCAGAAAGCTGCGCCTCCCTGCTGCAGATCAGCGGTCTGATCGTATTTTACTCCGTGATGGTCGCCATGGCGGAGGAGATCGGTCTGTTTCGGCTTTTGTCGAAGATCCCAAATCTGCCTGCCACCGAAGCAAAAGCGATCCTGTGCGGCGTATTTGAGCTTTCTGTCGGGATCCTGCGCAGTGCGGAATCCCGTTTTGCGTTCGTTCTTTGCGCATTTATCATGGGATGGGGCGGATTCTGCGTGCATGCGCAGGCAAAGGCAATCTGGCAGAATGCGGGACTTCAGCCGAGGCATTACTACCGTTCCAAGCTGCTGCACGGATTCATTTCCGCGTTATTTGCGCTTTGCTACAGGTTCCCAAGCGCGTATTCCGTATCGTTGAGCGCCGGCATTTTCCTGCTATGCGTATTCTTTCCGTCTTTTTCGAAAAAATGGGGTAGAAATCTGCAGCGAAATACGCTATAATCATCTTCGAGGTGAGGAATATGCTGTTCCGAAAGAATATCAAGAAATGCTGCGCCAACTGCGCCCGCTCCGGGAAAGTCAGCGATTCTGCGTATATCTGCACAAAAAAAGGAATGGTATCTCCCGGACACCATTGTTGGCGATTCAAATACGATCCGTTAAAGCGCACGCCAGTCAGGAAGGATCCGACCGATTTTTCCAAATACGACGACGTGGATTTCTCCCTGTAAACGAAAAGACCTCCGAAGACGCTTCGGAGGTCTTTTTTTATCTTACGCCGTAGTCCTCTGCCAGCTTTTTGAACAGCGGCAGCGAGCGTTCGATCATATCCGTCGTGACGCAATAGGAAATGCGGAAGTGACCGGGTGTGCCGAAGCCGTCGCCCGGAACGAGCAGCAGGTCGTACTTCCTCGCCTTTTCGCAGAATGCGCCGGCGTCCGCTTCCAAAGAGCGCGGAAACAGATAGAACGCGCCGCCCGGCGCAACGCAGGTATAGCCGTAGCTGCGCAACCCGTCTAAAAGGAGTCTGCGGTTCGTTTCGTAAATGGAAATATCCGAGGTCGTTCCGACGCATTCAGCGGCGACAATCTGGAACATGGACGGCGCGCAGACGTAGCCGAGACTTCTGCCCGCGCCGCAGACTGCGGCGTAGACGTCAGAGGCGTTCTCAATGCAGTCCGGCACAAGAATATAGCCGATTCTCTCGCCCGGCATGGACAGCGATTTGGAGAAGGAGTAACAGACGACGGTATTGCGGTAAGCGGGCGCGATGAAGTTGATCTTCTCACCGCCGAAGACGATCTCTCGGTACGGCTCGTCGGAAATCAGATAGATCGGATGACCGTATTGCGCCGATTTTCTCTCTAACAGGGCGGCAAGACGGGAGATCGTTTCCTCGGAATAGATCACGCCGCAGGGATTGTTCGGCGAGTTGATGATCAGCGCCTTCGTATTCTCACTGATGCCCGCCTCCAGCGTCATGAAGTCGATCTGGAAGTCCTCGATCTGCGCCGGAATAACGACGCATTTTGCGCCGGCGCAGCTTTCCACCCACATCTTATATTCCGGAAAGAATGGAGCAAACACGATGACCTCATCCGAAGATGACGCGACCAACGCACGCAGCGTAATCATCAGCGAAGCGGCAGCGCCGCAGGTCATGTAGAAATTCTCCGGGCGGTAGTCCGTGCCGAAACGGCGGTTCAGATCATCCGCCATTGCCTTGCGGCAGGCTTCACTTCCCTGTGCGGAGGTGTAGCCGTGCACCGCGACCGGATCCATTTTTACGATTTTTTCCAGTGTTTCCGCCACCTTGGCGGGCGCGGGTACGTTCGGATTGCCGAGGGAAAAGTCAAAGATATTCTCTCTGCCGACGATCTTCGCACGCTGATTCCCATATTCAAAAATATCGCGGATGACCGAACGATGGTTGCCCAGCCGCATCATTTCCCGGTTGATCATAAGTCCATCTCTTTTCTGTTATTTCGTATGCTTTACAATAAAGTTCCAACTGTCGCGGCACATATCCTCGACAGTCTTCTCCGTCTTCCAGTGCAGCACGCGCTCCGCTTTTTCGGCATTCGCGTAGCACCGCGCAAGATCGCCGTCGCGTCTTCCGCCGATGACGTAGGGAACGTCCACGCCGTTCACGCGGATAAAGGTGTGCAGCAGCTCCAGCACGGACACGCCGTTGCCCGTGCCGAGGTTGATCGCCTCGGCGCCGGTATGCACCGCGGCATAATCAAGCGCACAGATATGACCCTTTGCAAGGTCAACGACGTGCAGATAATCCCGCAGGCATGTGCCGTCCGGCGTATCGTAGTCGTTGCCGAAGACAGTCAGCTTTTCGAGCTGTCCGCCCGCGACACGCGCGATATACGGCATAAGATTGTTCGGAATGCCGTTCGGATCGTCACCGATCAAGCCGGATTCATGCGCGCCGACAGGGTTAAAGTAGCGCAGCAGTACGGCGGAGAAATCCGGATTTGCAGTGACGTAGTCGCGGATGATCTGCTCGATCATCGCCTTCGTCCAGCCATAAGGATTGGTTGCTACGTGGCAGGGCATCTCCTCGTTGTACGGCACGGGGTTGTCCGGTCCGTACACGGTTGCGGACGAAGAAAAGACAAGCCGCTTGCAGCCGTACTTTTCCATCGTTTCCAGCAGCGTCAGCGTGCTGTCCAGATTGTTGCGGTAATATGCCAGCGGGATGCGGCAGCTCTCGCCGACCGCTTTCAGCCCCGCAAAATGGATCACCGCATCGATCTCGTTCTCGGAGAAGATCCGCTCCATCGCGGCGCGATCCTGCGCGTCAGCTTCGTAGAACCTTGGCCGAATACCGGTGATCTGCTCAATATAATCAAGCACGGAGCCATAGGCGTTGCAGAGATTGTCCACGATCACTGCACGATGCCCCGCATTCAGCAGTTCCACGCAGGTATGGCTTCCGATGTAACCGAGTCCGCCGGTCAGTAAGACGTTCATATTTTTTCCTCCTGATTATTGATGCCGCGGCAGAAAGTAGTCATCCGCCGGACGGAAATACGGGCATTCGCCCTTGTGATAGGTCTGAATCCGATACGATTCGTCTTCGTCGATGTCCTTTGAACAGAAAGACTCATCCGATTCTTCGTCATAATAGTAATTCCAGCAATCTTCACAATTCGGCATGGAATCGCCTCCTAACGAAAGATCTCGCCGTTCTCGTCATATACCTCAAGTCTGCGGTAGCGGACGAAATCCGGCTTGTCCTGCGGCAGATACCGTTCGATCGCGGTGGTCAGCAGCGCCGGATTCAGCGAAGGATTCTGGGCGCTGATCCGCGCGGTCAGCAGAATCCGATCCTCAACGACAGTCAGCTCCGTGTTATGGATCATCGGGCGGACGTCCGTTTCATCCATGCCGCGCTTTGTACGCTTTTCCACAAGCAGCGATTCGCCGTTCAGCAGCGCGCCGATCCGCTGCGCCGCGCCGTCGGGAACGCCGCGGTCGTACAGCATCGTCAGCGAAGCGGAAAGCTCCGTCAGGAATTTTGCCTTTCTGTCGCTCTCATACACCTTCAAAACGCGCACGCCCTGCGGCAAAACGGCGTTCATATCCTTCGGCTCGATCGCAATATCCGCGTCAATCTCATATTCCATGATCTCGCAGACGCTTTCCGTGCCGACGCTTAACGGCAGAAGCATGGACACGTAGGCGTGCGGCGTGTAGCCCTGCGAGTGGTGCAGAACGACGCCCGCTCTGCGGAACGCACGCTGCATCAGCCGCATCAGGTCCAGATGAGACATCCAGATCGCCGTACCCGTCTTTTCAAGCAGCATTCTACGCATCGCATCTGCCTCCCTTCAGAAGACAGCTTGCGCCGCAGCCGCTGCATTTCGTGCGGCAGTCCGGGGTCGTCTCGTTGCGATAGGCGCGTTCTTTTTCCTTTTTCAGGAACAACGTGCTCACGCCGTCAGAGATCACGCTCCACGGCAGCAGCTCGTCAAGATCATACCCGCGCGTCGTGTAGAAATCCGGATCGACGCCGCAGGCGGCTAAGCTGTCCATCCACGTCTGATACGAAAAGTATTCATCCCATCCGTCGAGCTTTCCCCCGCGATTGACGACTTCCTCCAAAACGGCGCACAGTCGCCGGTCGCCGCGGGCAAGCACAGCTTCCAGACGGCTCAGATCGGAGGCGTGCCAGTTATATTCAATGCTCTTTGACGGCATATTGTCCTTGAGCAGCTTCTGACGGCGCATGTATTCTTCCGGCGTGATCTGCTTTTCCCACTGGAAGGGCGTAAACGGCTTCGGGACAAAATACGCCGTCGCCACATGGATGCGCACGCCGCGCTTTTTGTTGCTCGCGTGCTCGCGCCATGTCTTCAGTATCTTATAGACCAGTTCTGCAATGCCGAGCACATCCTCGTCCGTTTCCGTCGGCAGACCGAGCATGAAATAGAGCTTGACATTGTTCCAGCCGCCCTCGAAGGCGATGGCGCAGGTTTCCAGGATTTCTTCTTCGGTGACGTTCTTGTTGATCGCGTCACGCAGCCGCTGCGTTCCCGCCTCAGGCGCAAAGGTCAGTCCGCTCTTTCGCACCTGCTGCAGCCGCAGCATCAGTTCGCGCGAAAAATTGTCCGCGCGCAGCGACGGCAGAGAAAGATTGATCTTTCGCGGCGTGCAGTAATCCTGCATTTGCTGCGCCAGTACAGGCAGATTCTTATAATCTGAGGTGGACAGGCTCGACAGAGTGATCTCATGGCAGCCCGAGTTTTCCAGCGATTCGATCGCCTGCCGAAGCAGCAGCTCCGGCGAACGCGGGCGAACCGGTCGGTAGGTAAAGCCCGCCTGGCAGAAGCGGCAGCCGCGGATGCAGCCGCGCATGACTTCCAGATTGGACCGGTCGTGTACGATCTCCGTGTTCGGTACGATGATGTCCGTCGGATAAAGCGCTTCGTCCAGATTCTGCATGATCCGCTTCGTAACGGTTGTCGGCGCGCCGTGCAGCGGCGTGATCGCCTTCAGCGTCCCGTCCTCGTTGTAGGTATGCTCATAAAAAGACGGTACGTAGACGCCGTTCAGCTTACTGACAGCAAGCAGGAATGCGTCTTTGCTCCAGCTCTCACGCTTTGCTTTGCGGTAAAGTGATACGATCTCTTCCGTCAGTTCTTCACCCTCGCCGAGCGAGAAAAAATCAACAAAGTCCGCTAACGGCTCCGGATTGTAGGTACAGGCGCCTCCTGCAAAAACAATATGCTCCAAACCGTTCCGATCCGCTGATCTGCGCGGGATCCCGCCCAGATCGAGCATATTCAGGACATTCGTGTAGCACATTTCGTAGCCGATGGTGAAAGCAATCATGTCAAAATCGGCCAGCGGGTCGCCGCTTTCCAGCGCATAGAGCGGGATATGATTCTTCCGAAGCTCCTCCTCCATATCCCCCCACGGAGCGAAGACGCGCTCGCACCAAACGCCCTCCATGCGGTTCATTACCGCATAGAGAATACGCATGCCGAGATTGGACATGCCGATCTCATAAGTGTCCGGGAAGCAAAACGCGACCCGGACATCCACCTGATCAATATTCTTTATGATTTGATTGTATTCTCCCCCGACGTATCGCGCAGGCTTCTGCACCCTCGGGAGAATACGTTCTAACTTTTCACTCATTTACAATTAACCAAATCGGTCAGATATTGACCGTATTCCGTCATTTTCAGTTCATTGCCGATCTGAAGGAGCTGTTCGTCAGAGATAAACCCCTGCTGCCATGCGATTTCCTCCGGGCAGGCGATATACATGCCCTGCCTTGTCTGCACCGCCTCGACGTACTGCGCGGCGTTGAGCATGCCCTCCGGCGTGCCGGTGTCGAGCCACGCAAGCCCTCTGCCGAAAAGCTGAACGGTCAGCTTTCCGCGTTTGAGGTACTCTTCATTCAAGGACGTGATTTCCAGCTCGCCTCTTGCCGACGGCGTCAGCGTTTTCGCGTATTGCACCGCGTTTGCGTCGTAGAAGTACAAACCGGGAACGGCATAATGCGACTTCGGATTCTTCGGTTTTTCCTCAATGGAAACAACGCGGCGCTCTTTGTCAAATTCCACGACGCCGTAGGCGCTCGGATTTTTGACAGGATAGCCGAAGACCGTCGCGCCCTCGGTGCGCTGCGCCGCCTCCCTGACATGCTCCTCGAGCTTGCCGCCGTAGAACATGTTGTCGCCGAGTATCAGACAGCAGCGGTCGCCCGCGATGAAGTCCTCCGCGATCAGGAAAGCGTCTGCGATGCCGCGCGCGACGTATTGTATGCCGTATTTTACCTGAATACCAAATTGCGAACCGTCGCCAAGCAGACGCTTGTAGGCGTCGACGTCAGCAGGCGCGGTGATCAGCATGATTTCCCGAATCCCTGCCATCAGAAGAACGGACAGCGGATAATAGACCATCGGCTTATCATAAATTGGGATCAGCGGCTTGGAGACCGCTTTCGTCATGGGATAAAGCCTGCTTCCCTTTCCGCCGGCAAGAATGATACCTTTCATTACGCCGCGCCTCCCTTTGATCTATAATTTCATCTAAGGATCAGTTTTATCTGAAGCTCTCCAGCTCCTGGCGGATATATTCCAGCGACAGGAGCTTTTCCTGCACCCGCGTCACGTCCAAAAGCTCGGTATTATTGCTGTTGAATTCGGAAAGCAGATTGCGTTCCACGTCGCCCTTTCTGTAGAACTTATCGTAATTCAGATTGCGGTTATCGCAGGGAACGCGGTAGAAATTGCCGAGATCCTCCGCGTGCGCGCATTCCTCGTTCGTCAGCAAGGTCTCATACATCTTTTCACCGTGGCGGATGCCGATCACGCGGATCTCATGTTCCGGCGAAAAGAGCCCGGTCACAGCTTTAGCGAGCGTTTCAATGGTACAGGCCGGTGCCTTCTGTACGAGAATATCGCCGGACGTGCCGTGCTCAAAGGCAAACAGCACAAGGTCGACTGCTTCGTCCAAAGACATGATGAATCTCGTCATGGTCGGCTCCGTGATCGTGATCGGCTCCCCTTCTTTCATCTGCTCGATCCACAGAGGGATCACGCTGCCGCGGGAGCACATGACGTTGCCGTAGCGCGTGCAGCAGATCTTCGTCCGCTCCGGCGCGATCGTGCGGCTCTTTGCGACGATGACCTTTTCCATCATCGCCTTGGAAATACCCATTGCGTTGACCGGATAAGCAGCCTTGTCTGTGGACAGGCAAATAATCGTTTTAACGCCTTCGTCGATCGCCGCCGTCAGAAGATTCTCCGTACCCATGACGTTCGTGCGGACCGCTTCGATCGGAAAAAATTCACACGAAGGTACCTGCTTGAGCGCCGCCGCGTGGAAAATATAGTCTACGCCGTGGATCGCGTTCTTGATCGAAGACAGCTCGCGCACGTCGCCGAGAAAGAACTTGATCTTCTCGGCGGCCTCCGGCATCTTCGTCTGGAACTCATGGCGCATATCGTCCTGCTTTTTCTCGTCTCGCGAGAAAATACGGATCTCACCGATATCCGTCTGCAAAAAGCGGTTGAGCACCGCATTGCCGAACGACCCGGTTCCGCCTGTAATCAACAGCGTTTTATTCTCAAAAATCGTACCCATGATTGAATCCTCTTTTCTTCCGCGTCATGCGGAGGGAATGATGCTTTTTCAGCGCTAGATGATGCGATAGTGTTTCAGCAATTCCTCTCGGTTCCTGGCGATACGGATGCTTTCCGCCATGGAGTTATTCTCGTCAGCCTTTGTTTCATTTTTGTATTTCAGCAGGCGCTTTACCCATATAAGCGGCAATTTTGCAGGGTGTTCGTTCAGCTCCGGATAATCGCGCGCAAGAATTCGTTTCGGCGGGAACGCCCTGTAAAGCAAGCCCCTTTTCTTTCGGTTCCCTCTGCTAGCTGCAACAGCCTCCGCCGTCAGCGCGGCGGAATGATGCCGACTCATGGTCGAGCTGCCGTAGATGCCGGCGTCCAAAAGGTCACACAGCATCGGCTCTCGGTCTATGCCGATTTCATTCCAGCACGGCGGCAGCTGCAGAGCAATTCCCAAGTCCAGTTTTGCGATCGCAAAAATTGCTGCAGCAAAATACAGCGCGCGTGCTTCCGAAAGCTTCGACATAAGACGCGCGTGGTCAATCTCGTTTCCGTAGACTTTCATCCACAGGCCGATGTCGCAAACCTGACGAATGCCGAAGCCGCTGCGGATAAAGTGCTTATAAGCATGCAGAATTAAATAAAGAAGATGATCCTCCGGCGACATCGACCAAACCTTCGCCGCGCCGCGCTCCACTTCATATTCTCTCGCCCGATCAAAGGCGTCGTCGAAAAAGCTCTGAAGATCGCAAGTTGCGCCGGAATACGGAGAAAAGAGCTGTTGATGCAGTTCAATATAAAGTGTGCTGTTTGGCATACGCCAGCCAATCTCAAAAGCAGTGTCTGCATTCGTCCGCTCATCGCAGACCATGCCGCACTCCTGCAGCAGTGCGCAAGCCTTCCGAAAGTCCGCTTTCCGTACATAAATGTCCTCGTCCGCACTGACCCGAAGCTCTCCCCCCGGCCAAACCGAACGACACACACAGCCCTTGACAACAAGCGCGGAAATATCGGCTTGTACCAGTTTTTTATAAACCTCCAGAAACTCAATCCCACGCCGCGCCTGCTGCATAACCTGAATCTTAGACTCACGCTTGTATGCTGCAAAATCCGCCCATTGCAATGCAGAATCCCAATCCGTCAATACGTTGACCGCAACAGGAAGCAGCTTTTGCTGCTCAAAAAGCCTTACAGTGGAATCGCTTACGCTGACGTCAGCGGCTTCTGCATCACAAACCGATTCTGAAAGCGCTATTTTCAGAATGGTCAGGAGGAGTTCTCTATCCGAATGTGGGAGCTGATCGTACATTATCTAAACCTCAAAGCATTCATGAACAAATTGAAGCAGCAAAAGTCAAAAACAATGTTTACAGTTCATGATTCGTCGTCTGCAGTCTGCCGAATCATGGTGGAGCATCCCATACCTCCGCCGACGCAAAGCGTTGCAAGTCCTGTTCTTGCGCTGCGCTGCTTCATCGCGTGAATCAGCGTAACCAGGATTCGACAGCCGGACGCTCCGACCGGATGCCCCAGTGCAATTGCGCCACCGTTAACATTCAGCTTCTCAGTCGGTATTCCGAGCTCACGCTTTACTGCAATCGATTGCGCCGCAAACGCCTCGTTGGCTTCAATCAGTTCCACGTCGCTTAAAGACATGTTGAGTTTTCGAAGCAGCCTTTTCGTGCTTTCAACCGGTCCGACGCCCATAATCTGAGGATTCACCCCGGCCATTGCGCTGCCCAACCACTCTGCCTGCGGCTGTAATCCGAGCTCGCGCAGCTTGTGTTCCGAAACGAGCACGACAGCGGCTGCACCGTCATTGATACCGGAGCTGTTGCCTGCCGTTACAAGTCCATCCGGCTTAAATGCCGGTCGCAGCTTTGACAGCGCTTCTACCGTCGTACCGGCACGAGGCCCCTCATCGGTATCAACGATAACGCTCCCCTTCTTCACACGGATCGTTACGGGAACAATTTCCTCTCGGAAAGCGCCCTCTGCCAGCGCGCGTTCCGTCTTGCTCTGGGAGTCAGCCGCAAAGGCATCCATCTCATAACGGCTGATCTGCCATTGCTCTGCAACGATTTCTGCGGTAATGCCCATATGGAAATCGTTCATTGCGTCCCACAGTGCATCTTTTACCATGGTGTCGATAAGCGGTGTGGAAACCATGGGGCTTCCCATGCGATAGCCATACCGCCCCTGCGTCAGGGCAAAAGGCGCCTGTGACATATTTTCCGTTCCGCCGGCAACGACGATTTCGACGTCGCCGGACTGAATCAGTCTCGCTGCGGAATTGACCGCCTCAAGTCCGGAACCGCATACAACGTTCAGCGTTTGAGCCGTCGCTGTAAACGGAATACCAGCACGCAGCGCGGCCTGTCTTGCAACATTTTGACCGAGCGCGGCTTGCAGAACGCATCCCATACAGACATGATCGACCTGTTCAGCAGGTACGTTTGCACGTCGCAGCGCTTCGCGGATCACAATCGCGCCCAATTCAACAGCAGAAACCGTCGACAGCGCGCCGCCCATTTTGCCGATCGGCGTGCGGCAAGCGCCAAGAATGTAAACTTTCTTCATATAACCCCTCCGATTACGGCATGGAACAGGGCAAAGCATTCCCGTATCCGTTTATTGATAGAAGAAGAATCCCTCTCCGCTTTTTCGTCCGAGTTTTCCTGCCCGAACCATTTTTCGAAGCAACGGCGCCGGTCTGTATTTGTCGTCGCCGGTCTCGTTCTGAAGCGTATGCATAATTGCCATGACCACGTCCAGCCCGATCAAGTCGCACAGCGCAAGCGGTCCCATCGGATGATTTGCGCCGAGCTTCATTGCCGTATCAATCTCTTCTGCGGAGGCTGTGCCCTCTGAAAGCAGAAAGACCGCTTCGTTAATCATTGGTATCAGCAATCGATTCACCACAAAGCCCGGAGAATCCTTTACGCTTACCGGTTCTTTTCCCAGGGAATAAACCAACTGCGCTGCTCGCTCCAAAACAGCTTGCGGCGTGAGAACGCCGGCAACAAGCTCTACAAGCTTCATGACAGGAGCCGGATTGAAAAAGTGCATGCCGAGCAACGGATGCTTCAGCCCTGCGCTCAACTCGGTAATCGAAAGAGAGGAAGTATTCGTGGCAAAAACCGCGTCTTTACGAACGATGCTGTCAAGGTCGGAAAAGAGCTCTTTTTTGACGCGCATATCCTCTTTTACCGCTTCTATCACCCAGTCGGCATCTGCGCCGATCTCCTTCAATCCCGGAACGATCTTAGCGATAGCGGCGTCTGCCTGCTGCTGCGTCAGCCGCTCCTTTGCAACCGAACGGCCGAGTGATTCTCCAATCAGCCTCTTTCCGTTCTCTGCAAGCTCTGCGGTAACGTCTGTCAGATAGACGCATGAAGTCGCTTCACTTTGCGCAAAAATCTGCGCGATGCCGGCTCCCATCGTGCCGGCTCCGATCACCATAACTTTCATATTCCTGTCCCTTCCACGCGGTAAATTCCAAATTACAATCTAAGAGCGGTATCTATTCCTTTGTTTTGCGCCTGTTTTCCACCAGGGAAACGATCCAGACGTGCGCTGCGCCGAAAAATGCGCCGAGCGTATTCAAGAGCAGATCATCCGTCTCTGCGATCCCCAGTGCGAAGACATACTGTGCAGCCTCCACCGTTGCGCTTGTAAGGAAGCCGAGCAAAACGGCGTACCCAACGCTCTTGCCTGCCGAAAGCTTTTGCGACAGGAGTGTAGCGGCAGTCATTCCGAACGGAGTAAAAAGAATCGCGTTCAGCGCCATCGAGCGGTAGTATTCACGGTTTTCCATGGCTTTCAGCACAATCGTAAACGGCCGCAGCGTGTATCGCCGCGCACCGCCGGATCGAAGCATCAGCGTTTGATACAGGATCAGCGCTAACGAAAGCGCAATGCCGATGATCGCCAAACAGGTACGCATGCGCCGACGGCGAACGAGCAGAATCATGCTGATCGTCCACACTACCCATCCGGCGAGACACAGCAGGAGCTGCAGCCACGGCCTCAAGTAATAGATATATTGAAAAAAGGTCATATGTGTAATATCACAGCATCGCACATCTATCTAACTGCAAGTGATAAAAAAGCGCTTCCCCGCTTTTTGTTTTAAACTAAGGTTCTAAACTTTACTTCTCTAAAATGGCCTCGAACGGTTTTATCGCGTGACAGCGTGCATCAGTTTGTTTTCAACCCATTTGCACAGTCGCTTTACCTGAAGCAGCCTAAACAGATAAGTTCTCCCCAGATCAATGATCATACAGATTAGAAAAATACTGATTGATACTGCAAGCAGTTTTACTGCAAGCAAATACCATGGCATGGATAAATCATTTTGAAACAGAGCTGCAATTCCATATTTCCGAATGATTCTGTGATCGTGGATCAAATATACGCCAAACGTCGCTCCGCTGAGGGTTTGGACAAACTTCTGAGCCGCATGAGAAAGCTGCAGGTCGGAAACAAAGCCAATCAAGGCAACTGCAGCAAGCACGATGGTCGGAGACAAATAAGAAAACAGAAGCTTTGCAAATGCAGCATGCCCAAAGATTCCGGCAGTAACAGCGGCGATCACATACTTGCTTAGCAGCGTTACTGCGCAGCTGCACACGTACAGAGCCGCCCATTTTAATCGAGACACTGAGCTAAGATTGCCGTGCAGTCTCAAATATGCGCCCAGTAAGTACATGATCAGCAGCCAAAGCGTCGAGTATCCCGCTTTTAGGGAAAACGCATCAATATCCAAGAACGAGCTGAACAGTCCTATCGTACAGCAAGGCACGAGCAGCGCAGCCATCAGCCCTCGTAACTGATTTCTGTTCATTTTCGTACACGCCTTGTTAAGGAATGGGCTGAACAGAGAAACCAAAAAATATGCGGAGAAATACCAATATTGCTCGAATATAATAGGAAAACACGACTTAATCAGATCAGAAAAGGAAGCAATCCCCTTCACGAACGCACCTAACGTAATCAGAACAGAATAGAACAAGACGTGCAGCCATAGATACAAAGACCGACTGACGACTCCGCCGTGCTTTTGTACGAGCAAATAGCCGGAGATCATTGCGTATACATTTACAGCACAGGCACAAAATGCATGAACGGCGCTGCCAACGGGAAGATTGAGAAGGTTCCCGTGAACCACACAATGAAGCAGCACAATCATCCACATGACGAGAAGACGCAGAACATCCAAACCGGCAAATCGCTCAGACGTCCCCGCGTTAATTCTCACTGCATGTCCCATATTTCTCATCCTTTCAGCCGATGATCGCGGAACCTTTTCTCATACAAATGAACGACCGGTCGGACGATCCCCAACTTAAATGAATACAATATCATGCGGAACCTGCCCTTCGCCGTTCTGCGGATATTCTTCAGCGTAAACATCTCTTGAAACTTCGGATCGTTCCGCACGGTGAAGATCGTGTTTGACATTTCCTCCGCGCTGCATTCCGGCGGACTGAGAAACAGCTCACGTTCGATCGCAGAAATGCACCTTCTGTAATACTGAGCGTCCAGTCCGATCCTCACGCGGTCCAGATATTCCGGCGCTTTTTGCTCGAACAGCTCATAATAGTAACGATAATACAACTTCGTTTCATCCAAGTAATTCGGATGATAGCGGAAGGTGGTCGAGGTCGGATTTCTGCGGTGCCAATAGACCGGCGTTGACGTCGTTACGGCGGTCTTTGCCTCCAGCAAGTAATCAAAAGCAACGTAAGTGTCCTCGCCGTAGGAGATGGGCAAGAACTGTATCTGCTTTTCTTTCAGCAAGGACGTCTTATAGAGGCTGGAAAAGAACTCCCAGTTCACGACGGACTTTTCCGTTTTTCGCTCCAACGGCTTCAAGTCGTTTTTATCGAAGATCACACCTTCGATCAGCTCCGTTTTTCCGCGGTGCACGTACTCCCGCGCTTCAAACGGTTCTCTTTGGATGGCGACTCTGAAGTTTTTCGAGACGCCCAAGGCGATATCCGCGTTATTGTCCTTCAGAAGCTGCAAAAGATAACGAAACGTGAACGGTTCCAAAACGTCGTCGGGATCGAGGAAAAAACAGTATTCCCCCGTCATCTGCTCCATGGCAAGGTTTCTTGCCTGTCCAACGCCGCGATTCTCCGTATGGACCACGTGAAAGCGAGCGTCCTTCGCAGCATATTCATCACAAATCATTCCGCTCCGGTCCGTTGAGCCGTCATCCACAGCAATGACCTCAAAATCCTGATGCTCCTGAGCCAGAATACTGTCAAAGCATTCAGAGATATAGGCGTCCACATTGTAGACCGGAATGATTACCGAGATAGTTTCCTTCATGATATCACCATTTATTTGTAGTCTTGAACGGGGATGCAGATTATTTCCCCAAAAGCTTACGCACCCACGGGTGCTTGGCGCAGAACAGATAAATGCGGTCTTTGCCGCAAACAGCATGCTCCTTTTTCAAGCTATGAAACGCGCTTACCGCCGCGTCCTTCTTCCCTGCCCGGAAGGAAATCGACAGCCGCTTTCGCGCATAATTCACGCGCACCCTGCGCTCTGCCTTCCTGCGATCCGCCTCAGGCATCTGCATGCCGTCAAGCGTATGGGAAAGAATGTCCTCGTGCTCGTCGCAGCGATACAGGGCTTTGTCCGCCGAGGCATCTCTGGACATGCTGTTGTTAGATACAACGTAATAAAACAGGGGCTCGTTAAGATAATGGCGCTTATAGTGGTAATACATCGGCAAGAGAAGCTGCCAGTCCTGCCCTCTTCGCGCAGGATAAATCCGGCGCTCGGGATACTGTTTCAAAAACATTGAGGTGCGCACCATATGCGTTCCCGGTGTAAAGATCGAATTGCCGTCGAGCAAATTCCAGAACTGCATTTCGTTTTCGTTATCCGGGACGCCGGACGAAACCCTGCGAAGCGGCTGATCCACCGCGCCTTCTTTTACGATGTAGGCGTCGGACGTGATCACGCCGTACTCCGGATGCGCTTCCATCCACGTCACACGCTTTTCGACTGATTTCGGCGCGTAGAAATCATCGGCGTCCGCCCAGCACAGATAGTTGCCGGTAAATACCTTCAAGCCGGCGTTGATCGCCGCGCCCAGCCCACCGTTTTCCTGCTTGACGTAGCGGAACTGATACCCGCGCCTTTCAAACTGCTCGCGATATGAAAGGACAACATCCTCGGTATCGTCTGTCGAACCGTCGTTGACTAAAATATATTCAATTCGATCATAGGTCTGCGCCAGGACGGATTCGATCATCCTGCCGATCACTGCTGCGCCGTTATAGCAGGGCGTAATGATGCTGACAAGTGGTGTATTCATATTTCAGCTCCGTTTTTCTAATTATTTTTCTTCCGAGTTGCTTGTCCCGCGCTTTTTGCGGAAGCCCTTTATCGTCTCCTGCGCATACTGATATGCGGCAGGCTTCATCAGCCGCGCGGCACAGTAATACAGTCCGGCGCCGACGATGATCTGGATCGCCAGCCGCGCCACGTGATGGATGGGAAGATAATTCATTGCAAAAACGGCGGCGCCCATCACGAGGGACATAAATAAGTACGGCAGGATATCCTTCGTCTGTTCCGCGAAGCTGTAGTTCAGCAGCTTTTTATTCGGGATCGCATTGATCACGGTCGCGGCAATCTCTGTTGCCATCGCGGCAAAAACGATCCAGAATACTCCGAACCAGATCGAGGCAAGCAGCAGCGCAATGCCGACGCTTTTTTTAATAATTTCCAACCGCAGATAAACGTCGCTCTTGCCGATCGCCTTTATCGCCTGAATGTTCGCGTACTGCATAGGACGGAACATAAAGGATACGCAGAGCATTTGCAAAAAAGGAACGATCGGATTCCATTTGGCGGTATATACAAGCGGGACCAGGGTAGGCGCAACCACAGCCAGCCCGACCATCGCGGGGAAGACAAAGAAACAGCTCGTCGTGATGGTCTTTCTTGTCATATCCTTCACGCGGGCAAGATCGTCCTGCTCTTTTGCCAAAATGGGAAACAGAACGTCGTTGATCGGCGCGTGGATGCTGTTTTCAATCACAGAGGGGAAGGTTTTTCCCTTGTCATAATAAGCTAAATCGGCTTTTGTATACATTTTTCCGATGATAAGCGAGCGAAGTTCCACATAGCCCGTATTGATCAGCCCGGAAACGAGGATCTTCCATCCGTAACTGAGCAGCCGCTTCACCCGTTGGAAGGAAAAACACCATTTGGGATACCATTTTGTCGCATAGAGGAAGAAAATCTTATCCACTACAATGTCTGTCAACTGCTGTCCGACCAGCGCCCAGACGCCATAGCCCGCGTACGCCATCCAGATACCGACCACTGCTGACAGTGCCGTACCGATAAACGACGCCCAAAAGTACTGCTTAAACATCAGTCTTCTCGAAGCGATGGCGTTTTGCACCGTTCCGAGTGCACTGATCGGCAGACGAAGTCCGAGGACGCGAAGCACCGAGCACAGCAGCTGCGAATCATAGAAATCTCCTATGAGCTCGGCAAGGAAAAACAGGGCAACATACAGAAGGGTCGAAATCACAAACCCGGCGTAAAAGGTGGAGGAAAAATCCAGCTCATCCGCATCTTTCTTTTGAACCAGCGCAACGCCGAAGCCGTATGTAACAAAGACGTCAAACAGCGTAATAAAGACAGTTGTTAAAGATATGACGCCGTAGTCATCCGGAAGCAGAATACGCGCAAGAATCACTGAAACGATGCCCGTGACGATTTTCGTCAGCAGCCGTTCTGCAAACTTCCACGCCATGCCGGAAAGCGCTTTTCCTCGGTAGTTCTCTTTCATTATCAGTTCATGATCTCCATTCCAAAGATAGCAAAAACTTTCGGGTGAAACAAAGCAAGTTATCCTTTTTGTATAAAATCGCAGATCGCTTGAATCACTGCCTCAACGTCCCGCTCCGTCAGCCGCATGTGAAGCGGCAGCGTCATGGTGTGATCGCTGATGTACGCCGCGTGCGGGCAGGTGCCGTGCGCGTAGCGGTACATCCTGTACTCTGTATTGTCGACGTAGTGCACGCCGGGGAAGATGTCATGCTCGTTCAGGTAAAGCATCAGCCCGTCTCTGTCCTCAACGAGGATCTGGAACAGATGCCGGCTGCACTCCTCCGGGTGCAGGACGTTTGCAAAGCGCACCTTATCGCCGAGGACACTGAGCCCATTCAAATACTGCTTGCAAATCTCACGCCGTCTGGCGTTGTCCTCGTCCAAATGCCGCAGCTGTACCAGCGCAAGCGACGCGATCACGGAATTGCCGTGATCTTTACGTCCGACGTACTCCACGTCATACTTCCACTTATAGTTACCGCCTGCGCCGGTGCGGGCGTAGGTGTCTTTATTGATGCCGAGCCACGCGCGTTTCCTTGCAATCGCGTCAAGCTCTTTTTCCCGGAAGCAGATCATGCCGCTGTCCGCCGTCGGTAAGTTTTTAACCGCCTGAAAAGAGTAAACGACAACGTCGGCTTCCTTCCCGGGGATCACGCCGTTGACGCGTGTGCCCGCCATATGCGCGGCGTCCAGAATCAGCTTCAGGTCATGCTTCTTTGCCAGCGCAACGATCTCGTCCCAATGACCGACGTTTCCGCCCAGTCCCACGTACATGATCGCACGGGTTTTTTCCGTGATCTTTTTCTCCGCTTCCTTTGGGTCCATGCAGAACGTGTCGTCCACATCCGCAAACACCGGATGCATCCCGCCGAGCAAAATCGCATGGTTTGTAGAGATGAACGTCAGCGGCGTCGTGATGATCTCGTCGCCGTCCGCCCAACCGTACTTCTCCTTCAGAATCTCAACGCACAGGTTCAGACCCGCGGTTGAAGAATTCAAATAGTACGCATTTTCAAAGCCTGTATACTTCTTCCATGCCTCTTCCATCTGTACGGTTTTGAAGCCCATACCGGTCCAGCCTTTTTCGAGGCATTCCCGAATCTCCGCTAGGCAGGCCTCTACGTCAAAGGTCGCCTGAAATACTTGTATTGCCATGATAGTCACTCCATTTCTATTTCACGTCGAAGCAGAACGACGCGCCTGTCTTGTTCGTTTCTCTCGCCGTATGCTTGAAATCCGTTGGACTGAAAGCAGCGGATAGATCGCTCGTTGTTATCGTATATCTCCGCACGCAATGCAGTACATACGCTTAGGGGAAAATAGTTCTCCACAATCCGACATATACCTCGCACGAGCTCTTTTCCGAGCCCTCTGCAGGCAGGATTCCCCGAATCCAAAAGTAATCTGCCGACCTCAAACGAATTGTCCCCCGATTGATAGTCGTAAACGGCGATTGCACCTATGAAGCCTTTTGGATCAGAGGGGAGCGTCGCTGCAAACATATAGTCGTTTTCTTTTGAAGCGTACCGTCGATACCAAGCTCTTTGGCTTTCCTCGGATATTTCATCTGCAAAGAAAAACCAACGTCTGTTTTCCGGTCTGTTCCGCAGCAGGCGGAGCGGTTCAATGTCTTGTTCCTCTAACGGGCGGAGCAGGATTCGCTCCCCCTGATAACTGTAATTATGCTTCATAGTCTGTGAATCAGTTTATGAATGACGGAAAACACGTTTGCTGAAGAGCGAAACAAAGCAAATTTGATTCGTTTCGATTTCGACAGGCGCGTTTTATCTATCTCGACGTAGCGGCGGTTGTATTCCGCCTTCAGCGCTTTTTGCTCTTTCTTGTAATTCGCTTTATCCGACCACATATTGTAATAAAGCGTAATCAGCAAATCAGCCATGCCGACAAGGAACGGCTGCCAGAATTCCGGATACTTCTCTTGGTACAACGGCTGATATGCGTCGTACAGCTTCAGCGCGCTGAGCTGGCTCGGACGGAAGGTGCCTCTGCAAGCGCTTTGTTCGCTCTGCACGTAATGATACAGCGGTCGCTTGTCAAACCAAACCGTCTTTGCCCGGTCAATCGCCTGATGCGCAAACAGGCTGTCTTCTCCACGGAAAATATCCTTCCGGAATTGCAATTCCTGCACCAAATGTGCAGCATACAGCTTATTCCAGCAAAAAGGTTCTCCGTTCATTACAAGGCGGTGCGCAGTTTTTGTATCTACAAGTCCATAATGATCATCGCCAAGCAAATGCGTCGTTTCATGGTCTTTATAGGTGCCGAAGAATTCAAAGTTGATCGCGTCGCATTGGTGTTCGTTCACAAGCTCCAGCAGGTATTCGTAGCTATCTGGCTCCAAATAGTCGTCGCTGTCCGGGAAGCTGTAATAATCGCCGGTCGCAGCTTCCAAGCCTCTGTTTCTCGCTGTGGAGACGCCTGCGTTTTCCTGATGGATGCATAGAATCCGCGCATCTTTTTCCGCATAATCGTCACATACAGCCGCGCTGCCGTCGGTAGAACCGTCGTCGATCAGAATAATCTGAAGGTTTCGGTATGTCTGATTCACAATGGAATCAAGGCATGGGCGCAGGTATTTTCCGGGGTTATACACGGGTATGATCACAGAAATCAAAGGATTCATCAGTTTCCTCCCAACAGGTTTTCAAAATACGAAATCAACTGATACGGAGAATATTCAAAGGAATCATCAAAGCTGGAATAATCGATCGGTGCCTTCAAAAAGTCGAAATCAATCTGTTCTGGCTCTGAGAACACACGCATGTTATTGCAGTCATAATAAGGCTGGTTTACTAGATTCTGGTGGTTTGTCAGCAGCTTGCGGCGGTAAACATGCGCCTCCTCCATGCGAAGTGTCGGCGCATTGCTGCCGCCCTGCATCAATTCCAGAATACACTTGCTGCGCTTGACGTTTTCGATATTCTCTCGGTATGAAATTGGTTTAATATAATGCAATCCTTCGCCTTGAATCTGTTGTTCTTTCGGAACGCCGCAGATTAAGAATTTGCAGCGCAATCCGGCGTTTGAAAGAGTATGGTAGGTCGCGTGAATCTGATTCAGGCGATCTTTTGCAAAGCCAAGAAAATAGACGTCGTTTTCAAACGTTTCCGGCTCGGTAATTTCTGAGATTGCGCCGTACATAAACGCCTGCAGAAAGTCAACCTGATATTTCTCCGCTTCTCCGGGATCATACGTTACGATATGGTCGCAGCACTTTTTGACCTGCTCGATATTCCAATGCTTTTTGGAAATCAAATCATAGCATAAAACGATACATTTGTTTTTTGGATTCTTCTTTTTGATATAGCGGAAAAGCTCCCGGTCTTCGGTAATATATTTCCCTCCATAGAAAACGTAGCAGCAGGGTTTATCCTCAGTAAAATCCTGCTCAATCATTTTTCGATACCAAATCCGCTTTCCTGGAAGTCTGATTCTTCGGTTCAGCTTTTTTGACCAATGCAGAAAGCAAAGCTTTTGCAGGAATGAATTTCCATCAAATGCCCTATTATATACTCGCACAAATGGATATTTTTTTAATGGATGAACCACAGGCTCCAAATAGTCGCCGACAGCATTAAATAAAACGTAATTATACCGCGTCTGCTTCTCTTCCGCTGTACATTCTTTCATAATAGCCCTGATACTCCCCTGCAAGGATGTGCTGCCACCACGGGCGGTTATTTAAATACCAGTCGATCGTCTTTTTTATACCATCGTCAAAGTTCGTTTGCGGCAGCCAGCCAAGCTCGCGGTGAATCTTGCTCGGGTCGATGGCATAGCGCATATCGTGACCCGGGCGATCCTTCACGTAGGTAATCAGGCTTTCCGGCTTGCCAAGCTCCCGCAGAATCGTTTTCACGACCTCAAGATTGGTTCGCTCGTTGTGCCCGCCGATATTATAGACCTCGCCGTCCTTGCCGTTGCGCAGGATCAGGTCGATCGCCGCGCAATGATCCTCAACATACAGCCAGTCGCGCACGTTTTCGCCCTTGCCATAAACCGGCAGACTCTCATCAGCCAGCGCTCGGGAAATCATCAATGGGATCAGCTTCTCCGGGAAATGGTAGGGACCATAGTTATTGGAGCAGCGCGAAAGCGTTACCGGCAAGCCGAAGGTACGATGGTACGCCAGTACCAGCAGATCCGCCGCTGCTTTGGAGGCGGAATAAGGGCTTGAGGTGTGGATCGGCGTTTGTTCCGTAAAGAACAGATCCGTTCGATCCAGCGGCAGGTCACCGTAGACCTCGTCCGTAGACACCTGATGATACCGCTTTACGCCGTATTTCCGGCAGGCGTCCAGAAGCACCTGTGTCCCCATGACGTTCGTCCGCAGGAACACCTCCGGCGCTTCAATGGAGCGATCCACGTGACTCTCCGCCGCAAAGTTCACGACGTAGTCCGGATGCTCCTCCTCAAAGAGCGCGTAGACAGCCGCACGGTCGGCGATATCTCCTTTAACGAAGTGGAACATCGGGTCGTCCATCACGGGTGCCAGCGTTTCAAGGTTGCCCGCATAGGTCAGCGCATCAAGGCAGATGATCTGATCCTCCGGATGCTGTTTTCTTTGATAGAAAATGAAATTACTTCCGATAAAGCCGGCGCCGCCGGTCACCAACAGTTTCATAACTTAACCCTCATAAACGAAGTTGCAATCGCTCTCACGCAGGAACGGCGCATTTTGATCCTTTTGCGAGAGGATTGGATCGCTGATCCCCCATTGCACGCCGATCTCCGGATCGTCGAAGCGGATCGAACGGTCGCAGTCCGGCGCATAAAGATTATCGACCTTATACACAAAGGTGACATTGTCCGTCAGCGTCAAAAAGCCGTGCGCAAAGCCGCGCGGTAAATAAAAGATCCGCTTATTCTCTGCCGAGAGCTCCACCGCCTCCCATTGCAGATAGGTCGGCGAGCCCTTGCGCAAGTCAACCGCAACGTCCAGCACGGCGCCGGAAAGAACGCGTACGACCTTTGTCTGCGCCATGGGATTCTTCTGAAAATGCAGACCACGCAGCGTTCCCTTCTGCGCCGTAAAACTCTCGTTGTCCTGTACGAAAGGCGCGTTCAGACCAAGCGCAGAAAAAACGCGCTCGGAATAGGTCTCCATGAAATAGCCGCGGTGGTCGCCGAATACCTTCGGCTCAAGAACGTATACGCCTTCGAGTTTCGTCTGAATCTTTTCCATCGTTTTCTTCCTAATAGATGATCCTCTCTTCCGCTACCGCGCGCAGATGCGCGCCGTAGGGCGATTTCCCGTAGAGCGCGGCGGAAGCGAGCAGTTCTTCCTTGGTGATCCATCCGTTCCGGTAGGCAATTTCCTCCGGCGCGGAGATTTTCACGCCCTGGCGTTTTTCCACCATCTGCACGAAGTTGGCGGCCTCGACCAGAGACTCCATCGTTCCGGTGTCCAGCCACGCAAAACCGCGTCCGAGCGTCTTGACGTCCAGCAAACCTTCCTCCAGATACATCCGGTTCAGGTCTGTGATCTCCAGCTCGCCGCGCGCAGAGGGCTTTACCTGCTTTGCTTTTTCAACGACGTGCTTGTCGTAGAAATACAGGCCGGTAACGGCGTAATTGGATTTCGGCTGTTTTGGCTTCTCTTCAATTGAGATCGCCTTTCCGTTCCGGTCAAATTCTACTACGCCAAAGCGCTCCGGATCCGGTACATAGTAGCCAAAAACTGTCGCGTGGCCGGTTTCACCGTTCTGCTTCGCTTCACGCAAGATTCTGCCGAAGCCGTTGCCGTAGAAGATGTTGTCTCCGAGGATCATGGCGCAGCAATCGCCACCGATAAATTCCTCGCCAAGTAAAAACGCCTGGGCAAGTCCGTCCGGAGACGGCTGGACCTTATAGGATAACTGCACGCCCATACTTGCACCGTCACCTAAAAGCTCACGGAATCTCGGTGTATCCGAAGGCGTGGAAATAATCAGAATGTCCCGAATCCCAGCTAACATCAGGGTTGAAAGTGGGTAATAGATCATCGGTTTGTCGTAAACCGGCAAAAGCTGCTTGCTTGTCACCCGCGTAAGCGGATACAGTCTCGTCCCTGCGCCGCCGGCAAGAATAATACCCTTCATCTCTTCATCCCTTTATCTTTCTTATCAAGCGTTTGACCTTAGAACCATAGCGCCGGATCGTCTTTTTTGTTCGCTGCGCCAGTGTCGGTCGGAGCAAACGCTTCACGAGCTTCTCCATCGACTCACGTTGCCTTGCGGCAAAGAAGGCGTCGCGGTTCGGATGCCACGGAACGCTGTGCGTCGTTGCATGATTCATCTGCGTCGCACGGTCGAGATCGGTTTTCCCGATTATCAGACTGTCGGAAACAGTCTGAAGAAGCTGCTTCCCCTTTTCGCTGTGCGCCAGAATCAAGGAGACACCCTGCTGCTGTTTCAGCTCCGGATGTACCAGTTCTACGCCCCAATAGTCGGCAAGCGTCAAATCGCTCGTTCGTGCGACTGTCTTATACTGGCATTGATAACAGGAGGGGCGCAGCGTCAGATTTGCAAGGAACGCTCGCTCATAGGGATCCTTTGTCGCAAGCTCGCGGTAACTTGATCCATCGGCATAAGTGACTTTCATGGAGAACCCGTACCAACCGAGCGTTTTATCTCGGAAATTGACCGATGCGATCTGCTTATCGCCGTGCGTCTGCTCCAGATAATCCTTCCAGGCCTCCGGTGAAGGCACGCCGTGACAGATAATATCTTGTGTAAATAAGTTCTCGTCGTCTTTTCCCAAATACTGCTGCAGGGCAGCGATCTGGCAGGGTGTACCGCTGAACAGCACCGGACGATTCTCTTTCAGAAGAGAGCGAACCTGCCGCAGGGTATCGCCGAGGTCGCTCTGCACGTATTTTGACGTGCGCAGGCGAGCGATTTCCTCCGGTTTATCAATTCTTTGGTGACATACGCGGAAATCCGAATCGAATCCCGCGCCGAAGGCCACGCCGCCGCGCTGCAGGATCTCCTGCGCCAGCAGGGTAAACACGCCGCCGGACGAACTGCTTTGACAGATCGCCGCGTCTTTCGCGAACGCGTAATACGCTTCCGGCGTTTTGTCCGCAGGCGTCACACAGTCTGCCGGACAGCTCCGCTCGCAGGCAAGGCAGCCGACGCACTTCGTTTTGTCGATGTGTGGGTAGCGGAAACCCTCCGCGTCCGCTTCCATGCGGATCGCGTCCGTCGGGCAGGCGGCTTCGCAGGCGCCACAGCCCGTGCAGTGCGCGCGGCTTGCGAGCACCGGCTGCTTCTCGTCCGTACCGGCGCCAGCCAGCGCCGTTTGTAAAAACTGTACGGTGATTTCCCGCTCCGCCGAAACGACGGCGGCGGCCTTTGTAAAATCACAGGAATCCACGTCCGGCAAAAGCACCTTGGGGAATTGACGGTCTTCCAGCCCTGTCTTTTTCAGAACCGAGCTGATGCGGGAGGACATGGACGAGCCGCCCTCCACCCGTTCAAACACCACGAAAGGCTTCTGCAGGTTGATGGAAAACGCCGTCCCGTGGAAGGAGTCGGTAAAGACAGCACGCGCATGATCCAGCAGCCAGACGAATTCCTGCGGGTCGATATCGTAATAGCGCAGATCGCGGATGTCGCAGATATTCACGATCTCGCAGTTGTTTCGTTTTGCGTATTGCTCGATATACCGCACGTAGCGGTTGATCTCGTTGCCAAGGAAGTAGCAAAAAACATACTCGCCCTGCGGCTTCTGCTCCGGCTCCCGCGCAAAGGCACGCCAGTCCTCCGCCGTCAGGGCGAAGGTCGGATCCAATAGTACCTTGGCGTCCCGTCCGGTCAAGTCTTTAATCAGCTTTGCGCCGGCGTCCTCGCGGACGGACAGATGCGGAATGGATGCGATCCACTCCGAAAAGTCGCGTTTTCGGCAGTCCGGCAGCTCCGATATGCCGAAGCTCGGCGCCAGCGCGATTCGCTTGTGCTCCGGCGCAAACTGCAGGAATTCGATCATGGAATTCGTATGGAAGTACGGATTCCAGACCTGATCGCTGCCGCAGACGAACGCAGCGAAGTCCGCTAAATGCTCTCGCGGAAGCCGGCGCGCATCAAACGCGGTCGAATCCGTATGGATCACGCGCTCGCGGCAGGCGTCGAAGCGCGCAAGACGACGCTGTGCCGCTGCATCATAATCCGCCTTTCGACGTTTCGCGCTGCGCAGACCCGTGCCGTGACAGTCGCGGGCATTCTTGCACCCGTAGCGGTTTCCCAACTTCGTGAGTCGATATGCAGCCAAATAGTCCGGCATCAGCTTCCGCCAGAGTGCCGGCTTCTTTGCAGCAGAATCCGGAAAACCGCGTTTTGTTTGATTGTTCAGCGTCAATGCCTGATAACCGCAGCGTTCGATCAGGGTCTGCACCGCGTAATTCTGCAGCACGTTCCCGTAATTCGCTCCGCCCGTCATCGTGGCGATTCCGACTTGCTTCATTTGCAGGTTTCCTTTATTTCTGCATGTTTTCCAAAATCGTTTGGATCACTTCGTGATGAGCATCGCACCGTACGAGGTTCATTGAGATCATCGCTTTTCTGCGATTAACATACCATTTGATCAGTCGGTTTTTCATAATGCGGTTGAGCTTATTCAAAACACGATTCCATCCAAGCAACAACGGCATGTCCATCGGTGCAAGCTTCTCGCAAAACGCATCCCAGCTCTGCTTTAGAAAAGCCGGATCATCTAGATTCGCAGACAACTGTTCCATATGCTCAAGCACTTCCCGGTTGCCTTGGTCGTCAAGAAATGATATTCCTGCCTCACCGGCAGCAAAAGCTCTGTAGGAGACTTTGCATTCTTCATCAGATAGCGTTACAGTCGTGAGGAGACCGGTGTCCCACGCAGGATCGCCATGTTTCCCGAACAAAGCATTTCCCTGTCCGTAAAGGATCTCCGTGCCGTGGTGGTTTTCCCTCGTTCCGATGCAATGGCTGTGTTGGCAAAGAATCAGATCTGCACCAGCGTCTGCCATCGCGCGGCACTTCTTTTGCAGAAGCGGCGACGGAAGCGGGTATTCCTCAATGCCGCCATGATACAGAACAATCAGATAATTGCAGTTTGCTTTCGCGGCGCTAATGTCCTTTAGGCTACTATACGGATCGAACAAATTCGCGCCGGGCGTAGCTTCACCGGCAATGCTGAATTCATGCTCCGCAAAGCTCAAAACTCCGATACTCTGCCCTTTAACCTTCAGAAACAACGGTTTTTCGGCCGCCTTTCGGTTATTCCCCGCGCCTACGGTCAGTATCTCGTTCGTTTCTGCAATAGCAATCGTATCTTGCAGCGCATACGGCCCATAATCCAAAATATGATTATTCGCAAGAGACAGCACGTTGAAACCGGCACTTCTAAGAAGACGCATATCATCCGGTCGACTGCAGAAGCACGGCCCGCATTTAACAATTGGCTCTCCTTTTAAGGATATAGGAGTTTCCAGGTTTCCTATCACCAGATCAGAATCTTTAAAAGAAGCTAAAACATCTCCGAAAACCATATTAAGATCGGCATGGTCAAACGAGCTGCGGAATCCCCACGCGGGACAAATGTCTCCGAATATGCAAATCTTAATAGAATTATTCATTGCTCCAATCACACGTCTTTCACCAAAGTCCATTGATCGCCGAAAACTCTGTCGAATTCGATCGGCTCAAAGCAGCATTTTCCGCCGTTGTCAAAGTAGGTCAACTCGCCGAAGTAGATCTTTCCGTCGACGAGATAAAAATCAACGCGGACAAACTGAAACGGTTCAGCAAGATCTTCCGCGATTCTTACCATACGATCAAGGTCTGCGCGGTCGACCGGCAGGTAACCCAAGTCGCGCGATAATACGTCGTCATGCATTGGGAGCAGATTGCAGTCCATATCGTAGTAATTCCGATACTGTGTCGGCTTAAAACGATCTCCGTCGATTTCCCAGTATACGGGTTTTCCGTTGAAGCAGAAGAATTTGAAATCCCGGAGCTCACCCGTCGATTCCTGTAAAAATGCCTCCGCAATAATTCGACGCGGTTGATCTTTATATACCCACTCTCTCCCTGCCCAATAAATATCTTGGTGAAGCCAGGAGTTTAGCATCAATTTTGCTTGGCGCCAGTTTATCTTGCTCTTATCTTTCACGATAATGTTCATATGACTACCGTGCGCTGCCTTGAGCACAAACTGATCCGGCAAATCCTCCAGATGGATGTCCTTTGCCTTGTAATATACGCCGTAGAGCTCATTCAGGCAATCCCCGTATCCTTTTTCCGTGATATACTCTCGAACGGCGTATTTATCCGCGCACTTCTGCATCAGCGGCATCCGTGCGTTCAGTTTTAACCAATTTGTTTTTTCGCTGAAAGTTTTCGGGTTGTCTAGATCAATCTCTCTTCCCGATGCCTTCTTGTAATACCGTTTAACGGCCTTTTCATCTGAGATGATTCGCGGCAGTACGAAGCATTCGATGCTGTGCAGAACGCTGATCATATACCTGCCCCAGAAGCTGCGCTTTAATTTTTTCTTCAGCATGCCTTGTTACTTTATACCTTTCATAAATAATCTAAATAATAAAAAGTATGTCTTAACATATGTAAGGCAATCTATTAATTCATTATGTTTCCTCTTGCCCCAGAATTCTACCGCGCACCTCGCGGAATCTCTGGAACTCGTCCGTCAGCGTATCAATCAGCTCCACGTGCTTCTCGTCAATCAGCGAGACAAAGTTCTGATAATTGTCGTAGCCGTGGGGCGTCCAGGAAAACGGATGGATCAGAATCTGAATCTTGGGATACTTCATCAGCGTTTCATAGTCCGGATAGCCGTAGTTCCAGCGGTGCTTTGAATCGGCAATGTACTTAACTTCCAGCTTTGTATCGTCCGTAACGTTCTCGGCATAGGTAAAAAAGTCTTTTGAATACGCGTTAATTGTATTGGGGATCGAAATGTCGTAGTAGTACACTTCTTTCACAGGCCGATGGAAGGAATACGTGTCTATGTTCATCCCCAACATTTCGGACATAATGCGAAGCTGATCGCGTACGCCGTCTCGTACGGTCACCGGATCGAGCTGTCCGTTCAGATGATAATGCAATCCGATTTGGTGACCCCTAGCCGCCATATTGTGCAGCATCGCAACGTTTCGACGCGACAGCGCATTGTATGAATTGTTGGTAATCTGAACGAAATACGTGCTGTGAAAATTCTCTTCAGATTCCACAAGAGAAAGCGCGTGCGCTCTGTCAATCGAGAATTCGATGTCATGCCGCATGATGATGAATTCATCTTTTCCCTTTGCGGCTTTATAATCGCAATGCTTTCCTGTCGCCTGAATGGCACGGAGAATTCTTCTGTATTCGTCGAAGCTGGGTAAAAATTCAATCTGATTCATCTATTCTCTTATCCTTTCGTATGCGCTGGGTTACCTAATACTACGGAATGATCCTCCACATTTTTTGTTACAACGGAGCCCATTCCAACCGTCGCATAATCTCCGATGCTCGCCTTGTTGCGTATCGTGCTGTTTCCGGAGATAAAGCTCTGTTTGCCTGTTTTGGAGCCGCCGAACATAATCGTCTCTCCGACGACAAAGGTATCCTCGCCCAACTGCACATTGTGAGAAATAAAGCAACTGTTGTCAATCTTGCAGCCTCTGCCGATCACGGTGTCGTCGATCGCGCCGCGTGCGATCACGGTCAATGCGCCGATCTGCACGTCGTCCTCGATCCGAACGCCGCCGAACTGCGGCATGGTTGCGGCTCTCCCGTTTTCGTCGCGGTCAGTCGAGAGTCCGTCCGCGCCGATCACCGTGTTTTCACGAATTACGACGTTGTTTCCGACTTGTACTTTCCCAACGATTTTCGTTCCCGCGCCAATATACACGTTATCGCCAATAACCGCTTCGCCGCTGATATAGGAGAATGGCATAATGACAGTCTTTTTTCCGATCACAGCAGTCTCTGCGATCATAGCGCCGTCAACATACTGCATTTTTTCCTTCTGCGGCGCATTCGAAATATGATTCTCTCTGAAAAACAAACAATATGCTGTTCGCGGATCCTTGCTCGGAATTGTCAGATTATTCCGCCGGACGGCGTCTGGGATTTCCAAGGTCGTCGGGTGAAAAATGATGCAGTTTTTGACGTCGGTGATATCTTTGATTCGATCAGAATTCTTTTCATTGATAAACATGACCGAATGATCCGACGGCTTGTCCAAAGACGCCGGATGGTATACCTCAAAGCAATACGCAGAGGAATACTTGGCAGCAGACACGCAGAATAGCTTTTTCATTTTTCTTCCTTCTCCTTATCTACAAAAGCGGCTATCGTTCAAAAATCCATCGGTATGGAATCATATTGGATCGAACGCTGAGATCGTATGCCCAAAACGCCGCATAGAATATGAACGTAAACGCGCTGGCAAATTGCCTTGTCTTTCCCTTGATCATTCCGAGCATGTGGGGAATCGCAATTGCCTGGAACGGTACTAAATACAGAATAATCCGCTGCAAAAAGGAGCTGCTCATTGTAATGATTGCCAACGCGCTAAAAACGGTCAGTATATTTCCCATAAACGTGTCACGCTTGGTCAGCTCCTGGCGGCTTAAAAACAGCCAAAAGACCGCTGCCGGTGCAGAATAAACGACAATTCTGATGATATTAACGCTCTGTGTCGTGAATTCAGAGTCAGACGCTTCGTCATCCAGAATAAAATTCGTGATCGTGAAGAGATACTCATAGGCAAGGCTGATAATCCACGTCAGTATGATGGTAATCAGCAAATTCTTGAAGTTTATCTCCCTGTACACAACAAAATACAGGAGAATCATAATAATAGCCGACCTATGACAAAGAAAAGCGAGAAATACTGTAACACAATAGGGTATAAACTTTCGGTCTAACAGAAACGGTAATCCGCACATAATAACCGCGGTTGCAAGGTATTGTCTGGTTCCGTTAAAGCTACCATGCCAGCATCCCATAAAAATATAAAGCGCAAGGCTGAAAAACAGCGTATCAGAGCGTTTATATATTATGGAAAGGATCAAGCCAATTGTAAGCAGCGAGGAAAGAAAAATTGCCATCCATCCATCGTTAGCGATCCATCTTGCGACAGTAGCAATTAGTGCGTATCCCGGTTCATCTAACGTTGTGATTCTTTCCCAGAGTGAGTCTGCATACTTGCGAAAGTGTCTATAATATGCGCCAAAGTCCGTGCCGACATAGTACCTTAATCCTGCAACAAAAATCAGCACCAATGCCGCAATCGTATATAGCGCTTTGCTCGATCGGGAATGCTTATATGCGCCGATCTTGTTTTTTATTTCTGTTGGTTTATCATAACTCGCTGCCCATGCGCCAAAGAAAAGTGCAACGCTTATAACAATAATATAAAACAGCATTGAGGTTCCTCATCCAACGTTTTTTGAAAGTTAGCTCATGATCCGCGAACCGCTTTTCTGCTGCGGAAACGATAGATGATTTTGTATGGTATCACGGCCTTTGTAACCGTCTTTAGGAATGGTTTGATAATCCACCAGCGCGGGAACTTTAACAAGCGGTAACCGTCCCTTGTGATTAAGAAAGAATTCCACCGCACCTTCCAGGTTCTGCGTTTTACTGCCGATAAATCGTCAAGACCTAAGTAAAGAGGCTCGTTAATATTGTCTCCGGAGAAGCCGTTTGCAAAGAAGCGAAAAAAGAGTTCCCGGTCCTGTGAGCGACGTGTTCGCTCCGATACGCAATATCCCCCGAGCTGATCATAAACATATTTGTACGTCAGGATTGTTGCATGCTTAAATGGGGAAGAATCCCGCATCGTGTATTTGTCAGGATGAACAGGCGCCAGCATTAAGCTGGTATAACCATCTTCGTTGAAATGTTGAACCGCGGTACCGACAAGCTGCACATCCGGGTGCTCCTGCAAAAAAGCGACCTGCCGAGCAAAGCGCTCCGGTGCTGATCGGTCGTCTCCGTCCATCCGCGCAACGTATTTCCCGGTCGCTGCAGAAAGGCAATGATTCAGCGAATAAGCCAAATAGGAGTTCTTTTCGTTTTGCAAGAGTTTGATTCTGTCCGGATATTTTTTTTGATACGCAAGTGCAACTTCATAAGTATTATCCGTAGAACAATCGTCGCACATGATCAATTCCCAGTCGGTATAGGTTTGTTGGAGAATAGATTCTATTGCAGCCGGAAGCGTTTCAGCGCAATTGTAAATACCCATAATGACCGAGATCTTGCCGTCTTCCATCAGTTACCTCTTTCCGTTCGTACGAATTACAGATTCTCCTTATACCACTCGATAGCGGCATCAATACCGCGGGCAAAGCTCCAAGACGGATCATAGCCCAACAGGCGGCGCGCCTTGGAAATATCCGCGTTGGAATGCTTGATGTCGCCCTTGCGGTCGGGCCCGTAGATCGGTTCGACATCGACGCCGAGCGCTTTCGTCAGGCCGTGATAAATATCGTTCAGATACTCTCTGCCGCCGAAAGCGACGTTAAACGCCTCGCCGGCGGCTTCCTTCGGCGCGAGGCAGGCTTTAAGGTTTGCCTCGATGACGTTTTCGATGTAGGTAAAGTCGCGGCTCTGCATGCCGTCGCCGTTGATCGTCGGGCGTTCGCCGCGCAAAAGCTGTTTGATGAACTTCGGAATGACCGCGGCATAAGCGCCGTCCGGATTCTGCCGTCTGCCGAAGACGTTGAAATAACGCAGGCCGACGGTTTCCAAGCCGTAATGCATGGTGTACTGCTTTGCCCATTCCTCGTCGCAGCGCTTGGTCAGCGCGTAGGGAGAAAGCAGATTGCCTTCCCTGCCCTCGGTCTTCGGCAGGTTCGGCTCGTCGCCGTAGACGGAGGAGCTGGACGCATAGACGAAGCGCTTTACGCCGTTGCGGCGCGACGCCTCCATCATGTTCAGCGTCCCCTGAATGTTATTGGCGCAGTAGAACAGCGGCATCTCGATCGAGCGCGGCACGCTGCCCCAAGCTGCCTGATTGAGGACGTAGTCGACGCCTTCGGTCGCCCGCAGGCAGGTATCGAAGTCCTTAATATCGCCCTTGATAAAGGTGTAATTCGGATTGTCAATGAACAGGTCGACATTTTTCTGCTTGCCGGTGGAAAGGTCGTCCAGGCAGCGGACTTTATAGCCAAGCTTCAGGATCGCCTCGCAGAGATTGGAGCCGATGAAGCCAGCGCCGCCGGTGACGAGGAAAGTTGTATTCTCCGGAAATCGAACGTTTTCGTAGCCCATATTACAGTCTCCAGTAATGATAGCCTGCCGCTTCGTAGGACTTGCGGTCGAGCAAACCCTTGAGGTCGAGCAGCACCTTCGGCGCGTTCGGCGCAAAGAAGGCGTTCATTCTCTCCATCGTGATCGACTTGAACTGCTCGTGCGCAACGGCGAGGATGACCGCGTCCATGTCGCGGATGGAATTCATATCGACGAATTCCACACCGTAGAGGCGCTTTGCCTCGTCTGCGTCAGCGGCGGGATCGGCGATCACGGCGGTGATGCCGTATTCTTTCAGTTCATTGTAAATATCAATGACCTTGGTGTTTCTGGTGTCCGGGCAGTTCTCCTTGAACGTGAAGCCGAGGATCGCGACCTTTGCGTTTTTGACCGGCTTGTCCGCCTTGATGAGCTGCTTGACCAGATTCTCCGCGCAGTACTTGCCCATATCGTCGTTGATCCGTCTGCCGGAGAGGATGATCTGGCTGTGATAGCCGAGCTGCTCGGCCTTGTAGGTCAGGTAGTACGGGTCGACGCCGATGCAGTGACCGCCGACCAGACCGGGCTGGAATTTCAGGAAATTCCATTTTGTTCCCGCCGCTTCCAGAACGGATTTCGTATCGATGCCCATCTTATTGAAGATGATGGACAGCTCGTTCATAAAGGCGATGTTGATGTCGCGCTGGCTGTTCTCGATGACCTTCGCGGCTTCTGCGACTTTGATGGACTCTGCCCTGTGTACGCCCGCCTCGACGACCAGCTCATAGACGTGCGCGACCTCGTCGAGCGTCTCTGCGTCCATACCGGAAACGATCTTCTTAATCGTTTCCAAACGATGTACCTTGTCGCCGGGGTTGATGCGCTCGGGAGAATAGCCGATCTTGAAATCCACGCCGCACTTGAGGCCGGATTCTTTTTCGAGGATCGGCACGCATACATCCTCCGTCACGCCGGGATAGACCGTCGATTCAAAGACGACGATGCTCCCCTTCTGCAGATTTCGGCCGAGGATACGGCTCGCGCCCTCGACGGGCGTGAGGTCGGGCGTGTGGTCGTCATTCACGGGCGTCGGGACGGCAACAATGTGGAATTTCGCCTCACGGAGCCTCGTTTCGTCCGCGGTAAAGTCCACCTTGCAGGCCTTGATCGCCTCGTTGCCGACCTCTTTCGTCGGGTCAATGCCGGACTTGTAAAGCTCAATTTTCGCCGCGTTCAAATCAAAACCGATGACGTCGATCTTTCTGGAAAACGCGACCGCGATCGGCATACCGACGTAGCCGAGCCCGACCAGGGAGAGTTTCTCTTCTTTTGCTACGAGCTTTTCATATAAAGACATGGCGTTCCTCCGTTGCGGATCGTATCCGCTTCTCTATAGTTTCATGATCCGAAGCATCTCTTCGTTTACTCTGCCGACTTCAAATTTTTCCCTGCACAGGCGGACGCTCGCAGCGCCCATTTCGGGGATCTTCTCCGGGTGAAGGATAAAGGCCTTCATCCGTTCCGCCAGCGCCGCGCTGTCTCCGACCGGGACAAGATAGCCGTTCACGCCGTCTCGCACCGTTTCGCGGCAGCCGTTGGCGTCGGCGGTGATGATCGGTCTTCCCATCGACATCGCTTCTAAGACGGTGCGCGGCGTGCCCTCGCGATAGGACGGAAGAACGTAGACGCTGCACCTTGCATAGTACGGACGCACGTCCGTCGTTTCCTCGAAGCGTTCCACGATGCCGTCCCGGAGGAAAGCTTCGATCGTTTCCCGCGGGATCGCGTCCTGCATGGCGGTCTCATATTTTCCGAGCAGGAAGAACTGCGCTTCGGGATACTCGGATTTTACGATCCTTGCCGCCTCTAGGTATTCCATGACGCCCTTGCTCTTCAGGAGGCGGGACAGCATGAAGAACACCGGCTTGTCCGGCAGCGGCGCGGGCGCGAACCATTCCATATTGACGCCGGAGCCGTTGACAACGCGGCACTTTTCTTTATGCGCAAGGCCGTGGGAACAGAACTCTTCCAGATCGTCGGGATTCTGGAAAATAATATGATGGGTCCGTTTCAGACCGAGTCTGTACAGGAAACGGACGATCATGCCAAGCAGTTTCGCTTTCGCGGTCTTCGCCGTGAACGTATAACCGCCGCCGGTGATCATGCCGCTGATATTCTTCACGCCTGCGGCGTGGGCGGCCATTGCGCCGTAGACCACGGGCTTGATCGTATACCCCAGGGTCACGTCCGGCTGCTCTGCAAGCATGAGCTCTTTCAACGCTTTGCGGTATTTCAGGTCGCCGGTCATGCTGGTGCCGGTCTTGTTCATCGGGATTTCGACAAACCTCGCGCCGAGCGCTTCAATCTTGTCCACGTCCGTCCGATCCGGCCCTGTCACGATCACCTCATAACCCTTGGCGATGATCGCTTTGATCAAATCGCCGCGAAAATTATAAACCGTTCGGTTCTTGGGGGAAATCAGCAGAAACTTCATTTCTATTTTCCAGCCCTTCCAGAATGATTTTCGTCAACCGTCCGTTGTTAAGCTCGCTCACAAAGCTGTTATGTGGGGTGAGAACAGCATTTTCAACGTTCCAGAGAATGCTGTCTGTTTCCAGCGGCTCCTGTTCAAACACATCCAGCACTGCGCCGCAGATTTTTCCGCTTATCAGTAACTCGCAGAGCGCCTGCTCGTCGAGGACTTTGCCGCGAGAGATATTCACAACGACTGCGGTTTCCGACAGCAGGCTCAGGCGATTACGGTTCATCAGATGCGTCGTTTCCGCGACCAGTGGGACGGTCAGCACCAAAACGTCCGTTAGAGGAAGAATCTCCTCCAACTCACGCAGCGGCAGTATCCGCTCGTAGGCTTCGTCATCTCTCGGATAGAGGTCTACGCCGAGTACACGGCAGCCAAAGGCCTGGAAGCGCTTCGCGCACTCCGTCCCGACGCTGCCGCAGCCGAGGATCGCGACGGTCTTGCCATTGAGCTCCAATAAACCGCGGTGCTTTTCCCACTTGTGCGCTTTCTGATTCTCATAGAAAAAGCGCGTCTGCTTGTATAACTGCAACACGCCGCAGACAGCGAATTCTGCCATCGGGATGCTGTAGACGCCTCTGGCGTTATGAATCTCGATGCCGTGCGCGTTCACGTAGTCCAGATCCACGCGGTCGAAGCCGGCGCTGGTGAGCTGTATAAAGCGCAGATTCTGAAACTGTTCGATGGGGTGGTGCTGAAACAGCCCGTTGCAGATCACACCCTCGGCCCAGGCAGGGTCGCAAGGCAGATTGTCTGCCTCCTGCTGCAAAAAACGGATCGTATGGCCATGCGCTTCGATCTCGGCAAAATGTGCGCTTGCGCAGAACCACGCGCCGGTGATGAGTAGATTCATGATTCTTCCCTTATTCGTGATCGGCGTCCAAACTCTCGTAGATGCGGCGTACAAGACGGACGACTTCTTTTTCGTTGTCAAAGAAGAATTTGCTGTGCTGCTCACATTCTCGCTCCAGCGCACGAATTTCGCGCACGCCGTTGCGGAAGGTAGCTTTGATTTCGTCGATATCCTGCATCTTTGCAGTATCGCAGAAGCTCCGCGACAGGATCGCGCAGGTCGATCCCAAACGGTAGTGTTCCTTAATGACGTATTCTGACGGAAGCATTCCCTTCCCAATGGAAGCAATGCCGCCAAAGCCGTAGATAATATCTCTCTTTCGGAACTTGAGGCAGAGGGCTTCTACAGTACCGTCTGCCAATAGCTCAAACATGAACGGCATTCCGTAGCCGAGGCTGAGATCGTTCAGACCGATATGGATTTCATCCACGCCATCAACAGTGAGAATTTCATCAACACACTCCACAGACTCCGGCGTTTCCAGCAGCAGCATGGTTTTTGCCCTTCCGTTAACAAGACGAACGAAGGCGCGAACCTCCTCCGCAGTCTTGAAATACGGCAGCATAATCACGTCCGCCCCCGCCGCAATGACAGCGTTGATTTCTCCCTCGGAAGACGGGTAATCCGGCAGCGCGGCATGAATCGGATTGACGCGCACCAACACTTCCTTCTTGGTGACGGCGTGCTTAATGTTGACCACATCCTGCACGGTATGGTGGCATTTCACCGTATCCAGACCCCCTTGCCTGGCGTCCTTACCGATGAATTCCATATCCACGAAAATGCGATCTACGCCGGCAGACTCCGCGATTTGTGCGATTTCCGGCCGGTTGGTAATGTACATAAGCTTCAGCATGGCTTATACTCCTGGGCGCTTTGTCATACCTTCGACTCTTCTTCGGAAGCGACGGTCGCGCCCTTGTTTTCGTTATCGGCATTCGTAAACACCTTGCCGATGGTCGTAAAGAAGATCTTCATATCCAGTCCAAAAGAGACATGGTCAACATACCAGACGTTCAGCTTGATTCGCTGATACCACTCCACATCCTTGCGGCCGTGAACCTGCGCCCAGCCGGTGATACCGGGGCGCACGTCAAACATCCGACGCTGTTCCTCGGTATACTGTTCGATCGGCCACGGGTGATAGGTCAGCGGTGGACGCGGTCCGATCAGCGACATGTCTCCCCTCAGAAGGTTCCACATCTGTGGAAGCTCGTCGATCGACGTTTTGCGAAGGATCTTGCCGATCTTTGTCACTCTGGGATCATCGTTATTGCTGTAAACGCCGGAGCCTGTATGCTCTGCATTCACAACCATGGTGCGGAATTTGATAATTCTGAATTCCTTTCCGCCTCGTCCCAGCCTTGTTTGCTTGAAGAACACCGGACCTTTTGAATTCAGCTTGATCGCCAGCATCGTCACCAGCAGAAGCGGTGAAAGCAGAATCAGCGCAAGCAGCGCAATCAAAATATCAAATATCCGCTTGAATACACGATTATAGGCTCGCTGTGCTGCGGGCTTCTTTTGCGTCGTTTGTTTCGGTGTTTCGGCTGCTTTCATACCAGTACTCCTTCCGGATTGATGCAGGCGTCGGCAGGGTTGCATGCGTCTTTATCCGTTTGCCGCTACAGGCCTGTGATAGGTGGGCACGATCTTTTCGACCAGATCGCGGATGTTATCGGCATTCTCTTCACAAGCCGCTTCCAGCTGCACGAGCTGCTGCGCAAGTTCGATGTCGTCGATATCCAGCGGTTTGCCGATGTGGATGAGGTTGTTCGCCGTGGAGCGAAGTCCCTCTTCGTTCATCAGCATTTCTTCATAGAGCTTCTCTCCCGGACGAAGACCGGTGTATTTGACCTCGATGTCCACGTCAGGCTCAAAGCCGGACAGTCGGATCAGGTTGCGCGCCAGATCGTCGATCTTGACCGGCTCGCCCATGTCGAGGACGAAGATCTCTCCGCGATCGGCATAGACGCCCGCCTGAAGAACGAGCGAGACCGCCTCCGGGATCGTCATAAAGAAGCGGATGATGTCAGGGTGCGTGACGGTGACGGGACCTCCCTCGGCGATCTGCTTTTTGAACAGCGGAATGACGCTGCCGTTGCTGCCGAGCACGTTGCCGAAGCGCACCGCGACGAATTTTGTCTTCGACGCATTCGCCATCATCTGCACGATCATTTCGCAGATCCGCTTGGATGCCCCCATGATGTTGGTGGGGTTGACCGCCTTATCGGTAGAGATCAGCACGAAGGTCTCGGCATTATAGATCGCAGCGGCCTTCGCAACGTGATATGTACCGAAGACATTATTCTTGATCGCCTCGTTCGGACTGTCCTCCATGAGCGGCACGTGCTTGTGCGCGGCAGCGTGGAAGATGATCTCCGGGCGGTACATTTCAAACAACTGATTGACGCGGTCGGTATCGCGAACCGAGCCGATCAGAGTGACTAATTCCAAATGAGGATAAGTGCGTTTGAGTTCCTGCTGAATCTCGTAGGCATTGTTTTCGTAAATATCAAAAATAATTAGTTTTGCAGGGTTGTGCCGCGCGATCTGCCGGCAAAGCTCGCTGCCGATCGAACCGCCGCCGCCGGTAACGAGAACCGTCTTTCCGCTCAGCTAGTTCGCGATCCGTCCGAGATCGACCTCCACGCTCTCTCTTCCGAGCAGGTCCATGATATCGACTTCGCGGATCTTCTGAATGCTGACTTCGCCGTTGGCGAGCTGGAAGATGCCAGGCATGATCTTGAGGCTGCATCCGGTGGACTGGCAGATTTTTAGAATCTCTTTTCTGTCCTTGACTCTTGCAGCAGGAATCGCATAAACGATCTCGGATACTCTGTACTCCTCCGCCAGACGTACGATATCCTTTCTGCCGCCGCAGATCTTGACGTTTCGCAGATAGCTGCCGCGCTTCTGCACGTCGTCGTCCACAATGCAGACGACCTGATTCTGCGAGAATTCGCTGGTCTGGAATTCGCGTAAAACGAGCATACCGGCGTTGCCGGCGCCGATCAGCATGGTGCGCTTCTGCTCGGAACGTATGCTGTGTTTTTTTCTGGAGCTTCTGATTACGCGGTAGAAAAAGCGAACAGCCAGCGAGAAAAAAATCGTAAGCAATCCGAACATGATCGGAAAGCTCATGGGGAGGTGGATCATGTCAAGAAGGATCAGAATCATTTGAATCGTGCAAAGCGATGCCACTGCATAACAAACATGCAGCAGCTCGTCAATGCTCGCGTACTCCCAAAGGCTTTTATAAAGGTTGAGAGGGATGGAAATCAGAATCAACCCGAGCGCAAAGAAAGGCACTGTTTTCAGGAGCTCTTCACCATAGTCCTTCAGATATTGCTCCATTCTGAAATCAGAACGTAACCAACCGGCAAGAAGAGAAGAAAGCACGACGGTCAAGATATCTGCAATGATCAATCCAGTCACACGAGTAATCCGTTTTATCCGGTCTTGTCGGTTGGTCTCCAAATCGTTTACCTTCTTTCTTCCTTATAACCGTTCAGCGATAACTGTTTGAGTTTTTTGAAAAAAGCAATCATTTTCCTTGGCTTTGCAAATACGGTTGATATCCACCGTATTACCCAGAACAGCGGCAGCAAAAACGGAAGATATTTCAGGCAAGGGTATTTCTTTTTCATATTAGCATACGACGGAAAAACCTTGGCAATCGCCATTCTCCGCTTAGCGTAGCGCAATGACTTTCCCTCGCTGATATACTTCATTGCCTTTGCTTTCAGAATATCGTTTTCCCCGTAAGTGCCGCTTTCGAGAATGCGATTATTATAAAATTGAAGTTCTTCCGGAATTTCACCGTTTACCCCTTCGAACCATGCGGCCGCGAGGCGTTCAAAGGAATTGGCAAAGTCGAGAATCCCCAGTATCTTTAGCTGGGCAGTAATGTACTCGCGATCAAGAACATCTTTGAGTTGACTGCACATTAGATAAACGTCCAACACGGAGCGAATCCCCGTGCCAAACTGAGAGAAATGCTTGTAAGTATGCGCAAGCATATAGACATAGCAGTCATCCCATCCCATGCGGCAGGTCAACCCGTTTTCTTTATAAACCGCTTTTGTCCAATAATCCGCATAATAGAAGAAAAGTCGGTTCTCTCGCGGCAAAAGGTTGTTATGGATCTCAACATTTAAATATGGAGGCTTTTGATAATCCCGGTTATGGCTCGTCGTATGCTCTTCGATGAAGTCATAGCCCTTTTCAAGCATGATTTTGTGCGCGCGTTCCATATCTTCCGGCTTTACCAGAATATCCAGGTCGCACATTTCGCGCATTTCCGGCGCAGGAAACAGCGAACGGATGACGCTTCCCTTCAGCGGCATGTGCAGAATGCCCGCATCGGAAAAAGCCTTGCACAGCGCTTCGCACTCATGCTCCTGATTGAAATACTTGACAAGGTTTCGAGAGTTACAGATACTCCATTCCTGCGCAAGCTCCGGATCCAGCGTAAAGCCTGCCTTTTGTATCGCGCTGTAAGCCATGGTGGAAAGGCTTTGGGATTTCGCGTATTCAAACAGATTTTTCCAGGAAACCTCCTGCGGTTTCGGGCTTGCCGGCTTGTCATGCAGCACAGAACGCAGAAGAGCAAGGAAGTATTCACTTGTTGTTGCGTCAAAATGCATGACTTTTACCTCTGTTTCGAAAACAGTTTTTTGACTTTCCTCTTCAGGCCGTTCCATCTGCCGTTAAGTCGGAAGAAGAAACTCCTGTGTGGAAGCACCCACGTCCAGACGGTCCGGTAAACCCGGTAAATCAGGTTCTTATCGGTCAGTCTTTTTCCCTTACGGACGTATTCCGTCGCAAGTCCAATCATTTGTACGCGTCGCAGGCCCTTCTCCAACCACCACTGATGATCGCCGCAGCAGGTATAGGTGCCGTCTTCGCAGACCTTTACGATCCTATGCAGCACAAAAGCGCCGTCCGCCCTGCGGTAAAGCGGAAGATCATTTTTCTTCAGCTTTTCCGGCAGCGGTGACAGCGTCACTTTGTCCCTTCCGCCGACGATGAAAGGAAACATACTCGTTCCCGTGATCGTCAGCGAGAATGTACCGCCCTGGTCGAGGGTTTCTTGTATCAGCGGGTAATAGTCGGCCAGCGAGATTTTATTCAAGGCAGCCGGCCTCGACCAGTTTATTGATAAAATCAGCAGAGCAGGTGCGTGCCGTTTCTTCGTCGACGTCATACTCGCCGAGCAGCGCTGCGGTCAGGCCTTCGACGTCGCTGCCCTTTTCCAGTTCTTTCCAGAGGAACGCGCCGGAATCGTTCAGCGTGATCATACCGTTGAAGTCAACGCTTGCCGCGCCGACGGGAACAACGATATTGGAACCTGCGATAGATCGAAGCACAAAACCTTCTTTGATTTTCATAGCAAATACCTCGTTTTTCCTGATTTGTTATTCTTGGAAATTGATATGCGTCTTTTTCAGACTCCATATCAATCTGCATACATTTTGATTATAGCATTGTAATAATAAAAATGCAATGGAAATTTGTCCGCATTTCGTCATTTCTGTCAGTTACGGCATATAACGGAACAGAAGGATGGGAAATTCTGCCGTATCCGCGCAGAAACGGTCGCCGGCGAAGGAAAGATAGTTCTCTCCGCTGAGCAGGCAGGACGTCAATCCGTCGGACGAAATCACAAGTTGTGAGTGCTCTCTGCCGCCGCAGGCGAGGACTTCCCCGTCGCTGTTCAGACGCAGGTACCTCCCCTGCGAATTGCGCAGCGCGGCGGTACCGTCGTGCGCGATCACCGGCTCCCAGAGCAGTTCCGCGCTGACGGAGATCGTCCCGCTGCCGTCCGGCGAGGAGACTGACACGCAGTTCCCTTCCGCATCCAGCGCATAGTACCGTTCCCCCTGCCGGAAGGCGATTACATAGCGCGCGTTGTTCACCGGTTCCCATCCGCTCTGTGCCGCATTGACGGTAAGCGGCTCCGCTCTGCCGCACATGGAACAATAGCTGGTGAAGAAATCGTGCCGGACGCGCGAAAGCAGGACACCGCTCCTGACCTTGCAGCCGCAGTCGAGACAATAGCTGTCCGAAATCGCGCCGCAGCGCGTACAGGATGCGGCAACGGTTTTGCCGGATACCACGTTCTTATGCTGGCATTCCGAAAGCGCAAAAGGCGAGCTCAGCATAACGAAAGTACCCGCCGCATTGCTTGCCGTGATCTCCATGCGGTATTCGTCCGCCGCCATCGCGGACATGTGAACATATTGATTCAAATAGCTGATATCCAGCTCGTTTTTATTCGGATAAACAGATGCGGATGAAACCGTATATCCCTCGCTGTTGATGATCCGCAATCCAACAAAATCAATCGGCAGCGGGTCAGATTTCAGAACGCCGAATAATCCGATCGTATTCCCGGCGGAATATGCGACGCCGTCCGGGTTGACGTGCTCTGAATCCCAGCGGACGCAGTTTTGATTTCGGACTACAGAAAAGTCAGTGCGCAGCAATTGCGCGCGTTCACGCTCATTCTCCGCGCTGATGCAAAGCGTATAAGTGCCCTTTTGCAAAGTGCTAAACAGGAGCGAATCGCTCAAGTTGCCCAGGTCATAACATGAGGACACCGGAACATCCGCCGCGCTGAGCAGCGGGAATTCATTCTGATCCAGTACGGTGACGGAAACAAAGCGCAGCGCGGAATCTTCCGATACGACAGCGCCGCGCAGACCGAAGGCGCTGCCTTCGATCAATACCTCAGGCGGCTGGAGTCCGCATAAGCTGATCGTATCGTTGCGGATAACAAAGCGTTTGCGTTCAGCGACAGCGGGACCTGCCGCGTTGCACACATGGATGACATAGTAATAGCTTCCCGCTGGCAGATCGTTCAGATCGAGCGCAGCGTCCGCGAGGTCAGCCGTACGGCTCATTTTTCCCACTTCTCCGCTGCAGACCACCTCTTCATTCCGGTCAAGGATATTGATTTCGACGCTGTCCAGACCGGAGTTCTGAGAAGTCACCGTGCCGGTGATCGTCGGGACCGAACCGGTATAGTATTCCTGCCGCAGAGAAAAGTCGGACACGCTGACCGGGTCATTCTTGACCCAGACGCAGAAATCGGCAGACAAGAGGGTCTGACCCGCCTTGCTCGTTTTGACAGAAATGACGTAGCGGTAGCTGCCCGGCTTGAGAGAAGCGGTGCTGATCTTATCCGCAAGCGCAGACAGATTGTAATCCGTCGCGTCTGGAACCGCCTCCGCTTTCTGCACCGTCTTGCCGTCTGCGCCGTCGATCCTGACTTCCACATTGGTGATCTCCACCGTCGCCGTGATCATGCCGTTGACGGCAAACTGCGCGCCTTCTTTCACATCCTCCGGCGCTTTGCAGGAGTCCAGCCGCGCGCCGGATTTGGATACGACGACCTCGTGGTCAAGGAGCGTCTTCGTTCCGTAGGTATTCGTCGCGATCACGCGATAGAAGTATCTGCCTTCTGCAAGATCCTTCGTCTTAATATCGGCGGCGAGCTTTGAAATATCGTAGGTCGAGTCCTTCGGACCCGCCGATTTTCCGATGACCATTCTCCCGGTTGCATCATAGAAGCCGACCGTGACGTTCGTCAACTGACCGGTTCTGGTCGTGATCCTGCCGCTGACGGAGAAGTTCTCTCCGTACGAGATTACGTCCGGCGCAGCCGCGCCGCTGATGCTCAGGATCTCGCCGGTCGCTTCATAGCCGTTAAAACCGTTCTCTCTGCAAATCGACGGATAATCCTTGAAACAGACGTCCATATCCACGCCGCCCGGTACGCCGGGCACGCTGCCGGAAGACGAATACTGCCACATGCCGTAGACGTCGTCATAACGGTCGTAAACAGAGTAGGATCCGTCAGACAGATACTGCGCCATCCAGCACTCGTATTTTTTGCAGATCGTTTCGGTGTCCATCTTATAATCCAGCCAGCTTTTGCAGGAATACAGTCCGACCAGCCAGCCGTCCGCCGCCATTTCATCCAGGAATGCCAGCGCAAGCGCTGTCAGATCGCTGACGCTCATCGAGCCGTGCGTTTCCGGGTCCTCCAGGTCGAAATAGACGGGGTATTCAAGCGTCTTCCCTTTCAGCCAGCCTTTCAGAGCGGCTGCTTCCTGCAGGACGCCTTCTTTTGTGTCCGCATAGGAATAGAGATAGACGCCGACGTCCAGCCCCGCCGCCTTCGCGCGGCTGTAATTGCCCTCAAAGGCTTTATCCTGCGTCTGCGCAAACCCCGCGCGCAGAATGACGTAGTCATAGCCGGCGTCCCTGATCGCGTTGAAATCGACTTCAAGCCCCTGCCAGTCGGACAGGTCGACGCCCTTTGCAACGATACCCCTTCCGTCTCCGCACATGCCGCCCGCATAATTCTCGTAAGCGGCGGAAACACGCAGAGAAACCGAAGGCAGCAGCGGCATGCACAGCGCGATGATGAAGATAAAGCATATTGCTTTTCGTATGTACTGTTTCATGAGATGTATCCTGCTGCTATCATAATCAAAATAATGGCGAAAAATATAATAATGTGGAAATATTGTCCGCTCCCTCCCCGAGAGAGCATTCCGCGTCCCGTGTCATTGCGAATCTTTGCAGGAGCCGTGGCAAGCCGTTCCTCGCAGCTATGGCCTCTCGCTCGCCGCTGCGGCGGCAGCTCTCACTCAGATAGAGCCGCGCCAATCCCGTGTCTTTGCGAGTCTTTCTTAGTTATAAATCATATCACAAGCGGTCGGCTTTTGTCAATTCATGTTCGGTGTTCGGAAAAATGTTATAAAAAAAGTAAATAAATACTTTATTTACATTTTTGATTATGCTATAATGGAAAGTGCGAGACTAAAAACCCGCAAAATAAAGAAGGAGAAATGCTTATGAAACACTTCGCAAAAATCCTGGCACTGCTTCTGGTTGTCGTAATGCTCGTCGGTATGCTGCCGACCGTCGCATTCGCTGCCGAGAGCAAGGGCAACTCCTGGGAGCGCATCTACGCTTACCAAGAAGAACACTTCAAGGCAAAGCGCAGCGCAAAACAGGAAATCACGTACGAAGACTATTGTTCCATCGCAGGCGATCTTGCTGAGATCGTCAAGACCTCCGACGACTACGTTGAAGGCTCCTGCACCTACGACCCGGATTCCGGCAACGCAACGTTTTTCTGGGACACCGATGACGGCGAGTCTCACGGTTACTCCCCCACGCTGTCTGCACGGATGAACGGCAAGAAACTGGTTGACCCCGACACGGTCAACGTTTCCGAAACCATCTCCTATGCAAAGCGCGGCGGCTATCCCTCCGCGACCAACGTCTACGTCATCGGTCCGTGGTACGGCTCCGACAGCTCTTTCACCGACCAGTACAAGAATGAAGGCCAGAGCATTGCCGCTGCCACCGGCGGTACTTACACGCTCTACTCCACCACCAGCGCAACGCTGGAAAACGTTGCCAGCGCGATCCAGTCCGGCGCGCTTGTCATTTTCGACTCCCACGGCGTCACGGACTATGACAACGCCCTTTCCTATCAGGACGGCGGCGAAGATGTCTACGATTCTGTTACACAGGCAAACACCTCCTACCTCACACTGACCACCGGCACCGGCTGGACGACCGCTGATAAGGCGAACGTCACCGGCACCTACGGCACCTACAAGCACGCATGGAGCTTCACCTCCACCGACGGCGACACCGTCTACTGCGTCGACGGCACCGCGATCGCCAACCACATGACTGCGAACGCTCCGAACAACATGGTCTGGATGGCGATCTGCCTCGGCATGGCGACCGACGGTCTGTACGCTCCGCTGCGCAACAAGGGCGTCGAAGTCGTCTACGGCTACTCCCAGTCCGTCTCCTTCACCGGCGACTACGCCTGGGAAGCTGACTTCTGGACCAAGATGAAGGCCGGCGAAGATGTCGCGACTGCGTTCTCCTACATGACCACGCAGAACGGCAAGTGGGACTACTCCTCCTACTCTTCCTACAACACCATCGCAAAAGCCAGATATTATATGTGCGCGTTCCCGAATGTTGTTTCCTCCGAGGATACATACCAGGGTCACCGCACGCAGAACCCGAGCAGCAGTACTGCAGCCGGCGCTTCCGCAACCGGATACGGCGCGTGCAACACGCAGACCGTCAACTCTACGTGGAAGCTCCTCGGCGAGCCCGAGCCCGCGACTGTCACCCTGATGGCAGGCTCCAGCCAGTACGGCTCCACCATTTCCACCACGACCAATACCAACGCTACTCTGCCGAGCTATACCGGCACCGTTCCCACCGGCTACACCTTCGCAGGCTGGACCGACGCTGCGATCAGCGGCACGACCAACGCGAAGCCGACGCTCTACAACGGCACCTATGCGACCGGCAGCAACACCGCCAGCACCCTGTACGCCTGCTTCTCCAAGGCGGAAGCCGGCGGCGGCAGCGGCGACTATGAAAAGGTTGTTGCCACCAGAGCCAACAGCGACTTTGCTGACGGCACCTACCTGATCGTTTGCGAAAGCAACAATGTTGCGTTCAACGGCGGTCTTGCGACGCTGGACGCTGCCAGCAACACCATTGCCGTTACGATCAGTGATAACACGATTGAGTCCAACGCAACGACGGACGCGGCTGCCTTCACGTACTCCTCCGCCGACGGCTCCTTCCTGAGCGGTTCCGGTCTGTACATCGGCAGATCTGCGAACACCAACGGTCTGGATACCAACTCCAGCGCGCTGTCGAACACCGTTTCTCTGAACGGCACGGACGTCGACATCGTCGGCGCCGGCGGCGCTTACCTGCGCTACAATCCGAACAGCGGTCAGACCCGTTTCCGCTACTTCAAGAGCAGCACCTACAGCTCGCAGCAGCCCATCCAGCTGTATAAGCTGTCTGAGGGCAGCACCACCTATACCACCACGATCAACACCTGCAACCACAACTGGCAGGTCAGCGAAACCGTGGCTGCCACCTGCACCGCGACCGGCGCGATCGAGTACACCTGCTCGATCTGCGGCGACAGCTACATTGAAGAGACGGCTGCCCTCGGTCACAATATGGTTGCTGGCACGGTCCACGCACCGTCCTGCACCGAAGACGGCTACACCGAGTATGCCTGCTCTCGCTGCGACGCGACCGACATCGGCGACATCGTTGCTGCGACCGGCCACAGCTACGAAAACGGCGTCTGCACCGTCTGCGGCGCAGAAGAGCCCGAAACGCCCGCTGTCACCTCCGGCTGGTATCTGGTCGACGACTACACCAACCTCGAAGACGGCGTTTACGCCATCATCAGCCCGAACAACTATGCGTTCAACGGCACCATCACCAGCGGCCACGGTCAGAAGACCGCCGATGCCTTCGTGTGGGATGCGAACGGCTATGCTGCCTCCGCTCCTACCGGCACGCTTGAGCTGACCTTCACCTCCACCGCGAACGGCTTCACGCTCTACAACGAGACGCTCGGCTATCTGTACGCTTCCAAGGCTTCCTCCGGCGGTCTTGCGTTCCACGCATCCGAAGACAGCGGCTGGAGCTTCAGCACGGACGGCGGTCTGTACGCTGCCAACAGCGCGCACCTGCGCTCCTACAACGACACCTTCCGCACCTATGCCGGCAATTCCAACGCAACCATCGGCCTTGCCCACAAGGTCGAGAGTGCCGTGCAGCACGAGCACACCCCGGAGAATGTTGCGGCTGTTCCTGCAACCTGCACCACCGCCGGCACGACGGCAGGTACCGTCTGTTCCGTCTGCGGTCAGGTTCTCTCCGGCTGTGAAGAAATCGCGGCTCTGGGCCATGACTGGGTTGCCAGTACGCCCGTTGCTGCTACCTGCACGGAAGACGGCTACACCCCGTACACCTGCTCTCGCTGCAGCGAAACCAAGCAGGAAGCCATCCCCGCGACCGGTCATACCGACGCCAACAGCGACGACGTCTGCGACGTCTGCGGCGCTGACCTGTCCACGCCTGCCGGCGACGACTTCTCCGGCGACTACTACATCGCTGCGATCCGTTCCTCCGGCAACTACCAGTGGATGACCAACGACCTCGGCACCGCTTCCACGAAGCGTTATCAGGCGGAAGATTCCGGTCTGGATACGCTCCCGGCTGCGATCACCGAAAACGTTGACGCTGCGAAGACCTGGACGCTTGCCAAGCAGCAGGACGGCACTTACCTGCTCTCCTCCGGCGGCAGCTACTCCACCTGGTCCACCGGCAACTCCGCTGATCTCGGCGAGACCGGCATTGCGATCACCGTCACTGCTGTTGAGAACAGCGACGCGGTCACTATGACGATCAGCGACGGCGCAAGATATCTGTCCCTGAACAGCACGGCAGCGAACAACTACTTTGCTTACTACGGCGGCACGCAGATCAACGACCTGTATCTCGTTCCCGTCAGCGGCACGATTGCTCCTGCCTGCGAGCATACGAACACCACGACGACCGGCGCTGTTGCTGCAACCTGCACCACCGACGGCTACACCGGCGACGTTGTCTGCTCCGACTGCGGCGCGATCGTTACCGCCGGCTCCGTGATTCCCGCGACCGGTCACGTAGACGCCAACAGCGACGACGTCTGCGACGTCTGCGGCGCCGACCTGTCTACGCCGGCTGTCACCTCCGGCTGGTATCTGGTCGACGACTACACCAACCTCGAAGACGGCGTTTACGCCATCATCAGCCCGAACAACTATGCGTTCAACGGCACCATCACCAGCGGCCACGGTCAGAAGACCGCCGATGCCTTCGTGTGGGATGCGAACGGCTATGCTGCCTCCGCTCCTACCGGCACGCTTGAGCTGACCTTCACCTCCACCGCGAACGGCTTCACGCTCTACAACGAGACGCTCGGCTATCTGTACGCTTCCAAGGCTTCCTCCGGCGGTCTTGCGTTCCACGCATCCGAAGACAGCGGCTGGAGCTTCAGCACGGACGGCGGTCTGTACGCTGCCAACAGCGCGCACCTGCGCTCCTACAACGACACCTTCCGCACCTATGCCGGCAATTCCAACGCAACCATCGGCCTTGCCCACAAGGTCGAGAGTGCCGTGCAGCACGAGCACACCCCGGAGAATGTTGCGGCTGTTCCTGCAACCTGCACCACCGCCGGCACGACGGCAGGTACCGTCTGTTCCGTCTGCGGTCAGGTTCTCTCCGGCTGTGAAGAAATCGCGGCTCTGGGCCATGACTGGGTTGCCAGTACGCCCGTTGCTGCTACCTGCACGGAAGACGGCTACACCCCGTACACCTGCTCTCGCTGCAATGAAACCAAGCAGGAAGCCATCGCGGCGACCGGCCACGTTGACGCCAACAGCGACGACGTCTGCGACGTCTGCGGCGCTGACCTGTCCACGCCCGCCGGCGACGACTTCTCCGGCGACTACTACATCGCTGCGATCCGTACCACCGGCAACTATCAGTGGATGACCAGCGACCTCGGTACCGCTTCCACGAAGCGCTATCAGGCGGAGGATTCCGGCCTTGATACGCTCCCGGCTGCGATCTCCGAAAACGTTGACGCTGCGAAGACCTGGACGCTTGCCAAGCAGCAGGACGGCACTTACCTGCTCTCCTCCGGCGGTCAGTACTCCACCTGGACCACCGGCAACTCTGCGAACCTTGGCGAAACCGGTATTGCGATCACTGTCACCGCGAACGGCGACGCCGTTCAGATGACGATCAGCGATGGCACCAGATACCTGTCCCTGAACAGCGCGGCTGCCAACAACTACTTCGCGTACTACGGCGGCACGCAGATCAACGACCTGTATCTCGTTCCTGTCACCGGCGAGGTCCCGACGCCCGGTACCCACACTGCCACCTACTTCGCGGGTCAGGCTGCTACCTGCACCGAAGCCGGTGTCAGCGCATACTGGTACTGCGCAGAGTGCCTTGAGGATACCACAGGCGAGCACTACGGCAAGGCATACTCCGACGAGGGTATGACCACCGAGATCGCAGATCCAACCATCGCCGCTCTGGGTCACAACCTGGTCGCCGGCGCTACGGTCCTCCCGACCTGCACCGAGGAAGGCTACACCGAGTACGCCTGCTCTCGCTGCGACTACACGACCATCGACGACATCGTCGCGGCTACCGGCCATACCTGGGTCGCCGCTGATCCGTCCGACAGCGAGAACTACGTTGCTGCGACCTGCACCAGCACCGGTCTGTACTATGACCTCTGCTCCGTCTGCGGCGCGCAGGGCGAGCTCCACGAGATCGCTGCAACCGGTCACACCCTTGTCTATACCGACAACGGCGACGGCACGCATGACGCGACCTGCTCCGTCT
>CAMUZA010000003.1 GCA_947165085.1 uncultured Clostridia bacterium
TCCCTACATAGGGGTGCTTCTTTTGTGCTGTCTGCACAATCTGGGGCTGTTCAATACTGCTACAGACCTTGTAATAACATTAGTTTATGCAATTGCTGCACTGTTGTTAGACAACAAGTTGTTATTGTGTATGTTCTATTGTATTTCTTTTGGGCTTTTGCTTTTCTTTAATCTTTTTTGGCGAGAGAAAGTTCATCAGAAAATTCTATATCCAAAAGGAATATCGATACAAAATATTGCTCAAGATCATTCGAGTGCCATACTTAGAACACAGATCGTACCTAAAATCAGAGCAATCTATGATTGCCACTCAAAAAGAGATGCCTTTTTGAGTTATAGCGACTATCTTCAATGGGATTCGGCGGCACGTATGTTTTCTTCTTGGTTTAGCAACAGTTATATTAAGGACTATTATGAAAAGCAAGTTATCATTGAACCCATTATAGCGGAAGTCAATTTAGTTGCAAATACACTCCTTGAGCTATGTAAAAGAAACAATTATCAAGATCTAGCCCAAAGTCTTGCTTTGAACGATGCCACGGAGTTAACGGACAGACTAATACAGATTGCTAATGATACGTTGTAGTGCTTTTGGGCAGAAAGGTTACTGCGCGTCATTTCTGAGAAATAACAACATAATTGACAATTAGCCGAGAGCACTATGTGGCAGTAAAACTACCAATGCTGCCAAACAGGAAAGCGCTGAATAGTCAAAAAACTTGTTTCTATTCAGCTTGGATAAATATACATAATAGAATATATCACCAAGTAAGTATTAATTATTTTCAAAAGCAAAGATTACAAACGCAACCCACATAAATGGTGGCAGCGAACCCGTTTCAAAAAATGTTGTTCGTTTTCTGCAATATAACACGGCCATCGCAATAAACAGACATTGCGAAATGATATTTTTTTCGATTGCGGCTTTCCCTAAGTCTATTATTCAGCGATGCACAAGCTGTCAATAACTTGAAATGCCAGAAGGCAAAGCGTTTGCCATTGTGAGTCTGGAATAATTCTGTACACAAAAAGTATTCGGCAAGCTCAATATAAGCACAAAAAAACTAATACTGTCAGAACATTATAGCGAGTAGGCGGAGCCGGCCTGAACAGCCGGGACTGCCCGTGCACCGTATGATGGACAAGCATAGGTAACTATGCTCTGTTGTCATACGGTGCTTTTTACACTCTGCCCATCATACGATGCTATAATCAGGCTCCTTCCGTCTCGCGCGGAAGGAGTTTTTCTTATGCGCAGAATCTGGCGCTGTGACATTGCGGCATATCCGTAATCTCCGTTTTTTGACTTTTCGAAAAAACAAAAAACACAAAGGAGATTACAGATATGAACGCACAGCCCATCCGCTCATCTGCCAAGAACGCTGAGCAAAACAGAACGTTCAAATACGAATTTGTCACCGGCGAAACCTCCAAAGTCGAGGCATCCGAAGAAATTGCGGCATTCCTCGCAGAATGTGACCGTGAGGAACACGCGCAGGAAATGGCTATCAGCAGACATACATATTCGTTGGACGCCATTCTTTTTGAAGGTTTGGAATACAGCAACGGGGAAACGCCGGAAACCGACCTGCTATCGGAGTTGGAGCAAAGTTGTATTTCCGAGGCGTTTTCCTGCTTGACAGAAACACAGAAACGGCGGCTTTTGGCGTTGGCTTCCGGTTGCTCCATCAGAGAGATCGCCCGAAGCGAAAACGCCGCTTTCGGCACCGTATATAACAGCATTTCCTTTGCTCGGAAAAAGTTTTTGAAAAAATATCAAAATTTTTTCAAAAAATAGGCGATCAAAACACCACTTTTTTGTGCGTATAGTGAGAGGATCATTTTTCCTCTCGCTGCACTTTGAAAAATGAATACGCATTTCATCAAGTACTTTACTTCCGATGAAGCGCGAAAGCGTGAGCCACGACAGTCGGGTGCGCGACGACCTTCCCAGACGGGAAGCGAGCGGAAGAACCTGCTGCAGGTGCCGGATTGCTACCGGGACGGCGATGACAGTCAGAAGAAATAATGATACTCCTGCCTTGAACGCGTCACAGCATTGGGCAGCTCGGTCCGAACGACGGAGGGGTGCGATTCCCGTGTGCGATCAGCAAATCGCAGCTTGATGATTTCCCGCTTCACAGGGGCGTCGAGGGCAAATGTGTGAAAGCCATAAAACAACAACGCAGACCGCCACACCGCGGTCTGCTTACATAAATCAGTGAGAGGAAGATCAACTTGAAACAAACAGAAAAGAAGATTCGCCGCGGCGATCTTTACTACGTCAATTTCGGCTATAACATTGGCTCCGTCCAGAACTTTATTCGCCCCGGCATCGTAATCCAAAACAACAAGGGCAACGCCTCATCGCCGACCGTGATCGTCGCAGCCATCACCAGCGAAATCAAAAAGGCAAACCTGCCGGTTCACGCATATATCGGCAAGAAGTTTGGCCTCGAAAAACCGTCTATGGCGCTTCTGGAACAGGTTAAGACCATAGATAAGCAGGCGCTTGGCGACTACATCGGACACGTATCACCGGAGCGTATGCGAAGCATTGATCGCGCCGCCGCTTACAGTATCGGGCTGCGGAAGATCCGCGCAAAAGCAACCGGCAAGCCCGATTTGCAATTATGCCTTTGCCCCGTCTGTGCCCAGCAGTTCATTACTTCTCCCGTTCACGTCATCCGGCGTGCCGATCCTCTGCAGATGGAAAAGGATGATTGCGACTACTGCCGCGTCAGACGCGGCTTTGATTTTAACATCTATCTTCGCCACAAGAAGCTCGGCGACGACAAATACTGAATACTATAACAATTACTGCTCTGCGAGTTGGGAGAGGGGAAAGTGAATAGAAACAATAACGAAGTCCTATCTGCGCAAACAGCGTATGGACTCTTTTTTAATGAATACCCGGATGTGGTGGATGTCATCCAGCTCGGTCAGATGCTTGGGGGCGTCAGCACAAAAACCTGCTATGAACTGCTGTCAAGCGGACAGATCAAGGCTATGAAGATTGGCAGAGCATATAGAATCCCGAAGATCAACGTGATGAAATACCTGAAGATTGTTTGAGGCATCCGCCGCATCCTCGCCAAAATGGGGCAGCTGTTGTATGATGAAACTGCCCATAAAAATACTGCGAATAGGAGGTTTGACTTATGGCTATGGTAGCGGGGCACTTGCGAGAAGTAAAGGGATACTATCATATCGTATTAAGCTATGTGGATTCCGATGGGAAACGCAAGACGCCATCAAAATCAACAGGGCTACCCGTAAAGGGAAACAAGAAAAGGGCAGAGGCGATGCTGACTGCCGCAAAAGAAAAGAAGGAACAGGAACTTGCACAGAAAGAGCATTTGACGAAAACGCAGAATAGTAACAATTCGGGCGAGATCTCTATTGCTCAATATTTGAGTGATTGGCTTTCTATGATGAAGGGATGCGTTGAACAATCGACCTATGGCGGTTATTCAAGAAATATCAAGAACATCATCCTTCCTTATTATAATGAGCGCTTTCCGGGTTTGAAACTGTGCGATGTGACGCCGAAGCATTTGCAAGACTTTTACTCGTATGTGATCAATGAGCGAAAATCAACAGCAAATACTGCAATACACTATCACGCCAATATACGCAAAGCTTTGCAACATGCGTACCGGACCGGGATGATTCCATCCAATCCGGCGGATCGTATTCAGCGGCCGAAGATACTGCCGTTTACCGGCGGGTTTTATTCTGCAACCGAAGCAGAACGATTACTGGCGGCGGTAAAGGGAGATCCGCTTGAGTTCGGTGTGATAATGGCGCTGTATTATGGGCTGCGCCGGAGTGAGGTGGTTGGACTGAAATGGAGCGCAGTTGATTTTGAAAACAAGCGCGTCAGCATCAATCATGTAGTCACCGTCGCAGACATTGACGGAAAGAGCGTTATGATTGCAAAGGACCGGACAAAGACAAAATCAAGCACAAGGACTATGCCGCTTATTCCAAGAGTAGAAGAATATTTGCTCCGTTTGAAAGAGAAGCAAGCGCAGAACCGGAAACTGTGTGGGAAAAGTTATTGTACCGATTATTTGGATTACATCTATGTCAACGAGATAGGAGAGTTGGTGAAACCGGATTATCTTTCAGCGCACTTCCGTGCGCTGCTGGAAAAGAACAATCTGCGCCAAATCCGCTTTCACGATCTTCGGCATAGCTGTGCATCACTCCTTCTTTCCAATGGCATTTCGATGAAGCAGATACAGGAATGGCTCGGTCATAGCAATTACTCCACGACGGCAAATATCTATGCGCATCTGGACAGCAAATCAAAGGAAGTATCTGCAGAAACGATCTCAAAGCTGTTCTCCAACGCATAAAAAATGAGGCACAAAAGTGCCTCATTTGGTGCCGCTGACCGGACTCGAACCGGTACTCCAAAGGAACGTGATTTTAAGTCACGGGTGTCTACCTATTCCACCACAGCGGCGTAGATATAAAATTATGAAAACACTCTCCGGAAATCGGAGGTAACTTCGGAGGTAACTGCTTCAAAACTCAAAAAACTGCGATGTGAAAAGCATTGAAGAATCAAGGGTTCCGTTGCTCCACACAAAAAAACGCACTGCGGATTTTAAGTCCCTTGTGTCTGCCTATTCCACCACAGCGGCTTTTGCTCCCGTATTTTAACATCTGCAGCGCCGTCCGTCAAGTGGCGGATGGCTTTTTTCACAAAAATGCGCGATGATTTTTGACAAAACAAACAATTTTGGCAGTGATCTTCCATTCGTTATAGTTTTACTTGCATAAAGCGGCGCAATCTTGTATAATAAGTAGGCAACAAACATACAATGGGGGTTTATCCGTGGCAAAACTCTATTTCAAATATGGGGCGATGGGCTCTTCAAAAACGGCGCAGGCGCTGATCACAAAATACAACTATGAGGAGAACGATCTGCGCGTATGGCTGCTCAAGCCGGTGACCGATCAGCGCGACGGTCTGTGCACGATCCGCTCCCGCATCGGTCTGGAAGCGGAGGCTGAGACGATCGCGCCGCAGCAGAATGTATATGAAATATTCGCATCACGTCGGGATGCGGACGTCGTCATCGTCGACGAATGCCAGTTTCTCACGCCGGAGCAGATCGACCAGCTGCGCAAGATCGTGGACGATTTCAGCATTCCCGTCCTGTGCTTCGGTCTGCGAACGGACTTTTTGACCAAGGCGTTCCCGGGCAGCGCCCGCCTTTTGGAGATCGCGGACAATATCGAGGAGATCAAGACGATCTGCGACTGCGGCGCGAAGGCGACCGTCACGGCGCGTATCGATGGCAACGGTTACGTCGTGACGCACGGCGATCAGGTTTTCCTCGGCGGCAACGATGCGTACATCGCCATGTGTCACCGCTGCTACATCAAGAGCATCGAAGAGCACCGGGTCGTCAAGCTGCACACACACTGAAAGGGGAGGACTGCATGAAATACCCGACCCCGCACATCAACGCCGCGCCGGAGGATTTCGGTCAGACCGTCCTGATGCCCGGTGATCCGCTCCGCTCGAAGTACATCGCGGAGAACTTTTTGGAGGATCCGCGCCTGGTCAACAACGTCCGCGGCGTGCAGGGCTATACCGGCACGTACAAGGGCGTGAAGGTTTCCGTCATGGCGTCCGGCATGGGCATTCCGTCCATCAGTCTTTATGCGCATGAACTTTATCACGCCTTCGGCGTGCAGAACATTATGCGCATCGGTTCTGCCGGCTCCATGCAGGAGGATATCAAGCTGCGCGACATCGTGATCGCGCAGGGCGCCTGCACGGATTCCAATTTTGAAAAGAACTTCCACCTGACCGGCAAGTTTGCGCCGATCGCGTCGTTTGAAATGCTCCGCAAGTCGGTCGACGCCTGCGAGGCGCTCGGCGCGGTCTACCACGTCGGCAACGTCTTCACGAGCGATATATTTTATAATGATGAGGACGGGCTTCCCGAAATTATGAAAATGGTGCCTGCGTGGCAGAAAATGGGCGTCATGGCTGCCGAGATGGAGGCGGCCGGTCTGTACCTGACGGCTGCCAGAGCCGGAAAGAACGCGCTGTGCATCTGCACGATCTCCGATCAGATCCTGACCGGAGAGGGACTGACGAGTGAAGAACGGCAGACCTCTTTCCGCGAGATGATGCAGGTCGCGCTGGAAACGGCGGTCAAGCTGGAGAAGTAACTTCGTATTAAATTTTTCTGAAAAGGAGAATAACATAACCATGAAACGCGTATTTTTGTTTGTACTCGATTCCTGCGGCTGCGGCGAAATGCCGGATGCGGCGAAGTTCGGCGACTACGGCGTCAACACGCTCAAGAGCTGCTCCACCTCCGACAAGCTGCACATTCCGAACCTGCTCTCCTACGGCCTCGGCAATATTGACAACGTCGATTACCTGCCGGGTACGGACGCGCCGAAGGGCGCCGTCTGCCGTCTGCAGGAGCGGTCCATGGGCAAGGACACGACGATCGGACACTGGGAGATCGCCGGCATCGTCTCACCCGATCCGCTGCCCACCTATCCCAACGGCTTCCCCGAGGAGATTCTGAAGCCCTTCCGCGAGGCGACCGGACGCGGCGTGCTGGCAAACGGTCCGTGGTCGGGTACCGAAGTCATCGACAAGTACGGCGAAGAGCACATGAAGACCGGCGACCTGATCGTCTACACCTCCGCGGACTCCGTCTTCCAGATCGCCGCGCATGAAGACATCGTTCCGCCGGAACAGCTTTACGAATACTGCCGCATCGCAAGAAAACTGCTGGTTGGCAAGCACGGCGTCGGCCGTGTCATCGCCCGCCCGTTCATCGGCAATCCGACCGACGGCTTCAAGCGCACCTCCAACCGCCACGACTTCTCCCTTGAGCCGCCCGCAGAGACCATGCTCGACGCGATCAAGGGCGCGGGTCTCGACATGCTGGCTGTCGGCAAAATCTTCGATATTTTCGCCGGCCGCGGTACGACGGAGCACGTCTATACCAAGGGCAATACCGACGGCATGAACAAGACGATGGAATACGCCGCGCGCGACTTCCACGGCCTTTGCTTCATCAACCTCGTCGATTTTGACATGCTTTACGGCCATCGCCGCAACATCGACGGCTACGCCGCCGCGCTGACGGAGTTTGACGGGTGGTTCAAGGACTTCATGGAGAAGATGGGCGAGGACGATATCGTGATGATCACCGCCGACCACGGCTGCGATCCGGCGTATACCGCGACGACCGACCATACCCGCGAATACGTTCCGCTGCTGATCGCAGGCAAGAAGGTCAAGCCGGTCAACCTCGGCACCCGCCTCGGCTTCTGCGACATCGCCGCGACGATCACGGAGCTGCTGGGCGTCGACTACAAGACCCCGGGCAACAGCTTCGCGAAAGAGATCGTTTAAAATTTAGGGCATATCCCGTGAAAAAGGAGAGAATGCTATGACACCGTTGGAACTGGTCAATCTGGCAATTGAGGCGCGTGAGCACGCCTACATCCCGTATTCCGGCTTTGCGGTCGGCGCCGCGCTGCTGACGAAGGACGGCAAGGTCTATCAGGGCTGCAACATTGAGAACTCCGCGTTCGGTCCGACCAACTGCGCCGAACGCACCGCATTCTTCACCGCGGTCTACAAGGGCGAGCGCGATTTTGAGGCGATCGCGATCGTCGGCGGCAAGGGCGGGGAGCCGATCTCGGAGCTTTGCGCGCCCTGCGGCGTGTGCCGGCAGGTCATGGCGGAATTCTGCGAAAGCGACTTCAAAATCTACTTGAGCAAGGGCGACGGCGTCGTCGTAACGAAGACACTGGCAGAATTGCTGCCATTGAGCTTCACAAAAGCGGATTTGGAGCACTGATTTTGGTCATTTTTAACAAATATTTAACAACATCTTGATTTTTGCGCCGATTTGTGCAAGAATATGTTATGCGGTTAAACCGCAAATTTAATTCTTGCGGTATATCCGCAAACAAAAACTATTGGAGGTAAGAAAATGAAGAAACTTGTTGCTCTTCTGCTCGCCCTTGCGATGGTAGCCTGCCTGTTCGTGGGCTGCGGCGGCGATGCAGAGAAACCCGAAGACGCTAGTGGCGCGACTGCCGATCCTAACGTCGAAATCGACACCAGCATGAAGGTTGCATTTGTTACCGACGTCGGCAACATTGACGACCACTCCTTCAACCAGTACACCTATGAAGGTCTGACCACCTTCGGCGGCCTCTACGGCATTGACACTACGTACTACAAGCCGTCTGAAGACACCGATCAGGCTCGTATCGATGCCATCAACCAGGCGATCAATGACGGCTACAAGACCATCCTGATGGCTGGCTTCCTGTTTGGCCCGGCTTGCTACGCTTGCGCGAAGGAACACGCAGACGTGAACTTCCTGGCACTCGACGTCAGCGAATTCGACCTCGGCCTTGCGGAAGGCGAAGCAGTTCCTGAAAATGTTTCCTTGATTATTTACAAGGAAGAGCAGGCTGGCTATCTGGCTGGCTATGCAGCTGTTAAGGCTGGCTACACCAAGCTCGGCTACTGCGGCGGCATGGCGGTTCCCGCTGTCGTTCGTTACGGCTACGGCTTCGTGCAGGGCGCTGACGCTGCTGCTAAGGAAGACGGTGCTGATGTTAGCATTAAGTACTGGTACTCCGGCGTTTTTGCTCCGAACGACGAGATCAAGACCAAGATGGACTCCTGGTATGTTGAGGGCACGGAAGTTGTCTTCGCATGCGGCGGTGCTATCTATCAGTCCGTCGTTGCCGCTGCTGAAGCGAACGAGGCTCTTGTGATCGGTGTCGACGTTGACCAGAGCAACATCTCTGACACTATCATCACTTCTGCTATGAAGGCTCTGTCCAACTCCGTCATTCGTGCCCTGACTGCTTGCGGCACCAATGGTTGGAAGTGGCCGGCAGAGTATGCAGGTAAGTGCCAGTCCCTCGGCGCTGCTGAGGATTGCGTGGGTCTGCCCATGGCAACCAGCAAGCTGGGCGCGTTCGATCAGGCTGCCTATGATACGCTGTTCAAAGCGATCGCGGATGGCTCTGTCACCATCAACAATTCTTCTGATGCGGAAGCGCATCCCGAAGTTTCCATCACTGTTGATTGGCAGTAATCTCTAACTCAAAAGTGGCATCTTCGGATGCCACTTTTTTTATTTCTCTATGCTATGGCGGACATTGTGCTTGTATTTCATGAATTTAACAAGGTATATCGAACACTTCATCATGAAGCTGCGTTTTGTGGATTACGACGAGAATCTCAAATTATGAGAAATATTTTTATAAATATTGCATACTTTTTTCTTGCTTTTATTACATTGATACGATATAATGTAAATAGCTTTTTGCGTTACTACAAGCAGAAAAGGAGTGAAAGGGTATGGCCGAAAGCGATCTTGCCAATGCGAAACTGCCCGACCAGGAAGATTATGCTATTGAGATGCTCAATATTACAAAGAAATTCCCGGGCATTATCGCAAACGACAATATTACTTTGCAGCTAAAACGAGGAGAAATTCACGCGTTACTTGGTGAAAACGGTGCAGGCAAATCAACGCTGATGAGCGTTCTGTTTGGCCTGTACCAGCCTGAAGAGGGTATTATCAAAAAGGACGGGAAAGTCGTTCAGGTTCGCAACCCGAACGATGCGACCGCACTCCATATCGGCATGGTGCATCAGCACTTCAAGCTGGTCGAGTGTTTTACTGTTTTGGATAATATCATTCTCGGCGTTGAAACAACGAAGATGGGTGTTCTTCAAAAGGCAGAGACCAGAAAGAAAGTCATGGCACTTTCCGAAAAGTATGGTCTGAGAATTGACCCGGACGCAAAGATCGAGGATATTTCCGTCGGCATGCAGCAGCGCGTCGAAATCCTGAAGATGCTCTACCGAGACAATGAGATTCTGATTTTTGACGAGCCGACCGCCGTTTTGACTCCGCAGGAAATTGATGAGCTGATGGAGATCATGCGCAACTTTAAGGCTGAGGGCAAGTCCATCCTCTTCATTTCCCATAAGCTCTCAGAAATTATGGCGGTTTCCGACCGCTGCACAGTCTTGCGCAAAGGCAAGTATATCGGCACAGTCAACACTTGCGATACGACCGTCGAAGAGCTTTCTTCCATGATGGTCGGTCGATCGGTGCAGATGAAGGTCGAAAAAGAAGATGCAAAGCCCACGGATGTTGTTCTGGAGGTGGAAGGGGTTACCGTTCCTTCCAAGATTCACAAGAACAACGCAGTACAGAATGTTTCTTTCAAGGTCCGCCGCGGAGAGATCGTTTGTCTCGCAGGCATTGAGGGCAATGGTCAGACACAGTTCATCCACGCATTGACCGGTCTCGATTCAGTCTCCTCCGGTAAAATCACCATGTGCGGACAAGACATCACGCACGCAAGCATTCGGAAGCGTTCTGAGCTTGGCATGAGCCATATCCCGGAAGACCGTCATAAGCACGGATTGATTCTGGATTTTTCCTTAGAGCAGAATCTTGTGCTGCAGCGTTTCAGGGATCCTGAATTCCAGAAAGCAGGCTTTATCAATTTTGGCGCTGTCAGAAAGTATGCGGAAAAGCTGATTGATAAGTTTGATATTCGTTCCGGTCAGGGTCCTATCACGACTGCGCGTGCGATGTCCGGCGGCAACCAGCAGAAGGCGATCGTCGCGCGAGAAATTGATAAGGGGCCGGAGCTTCTGGTCGCTGTTCAACCGACGCGCGGACTGGATGTTGGCGCAATCGAATACATTCACAAGCAGATCGTTGCAGAGCGCGATCGTGGCGTAGCGGTACTGCTGGTTTCTTTGGAGCTTGACGAGGTTATGGATCTGCCTGACCGCATCCTTGTTATGTATGAAGGCGAAATCGTTGGTGAGTTTGATCCGAAACAGGTCACTGTGGAAGAACTCGGTCTTTATATGGCCGGCGCAAAAAGAATGGAGGTGGCAGAATGAGTCGGTTGAAATCCAACCCTGGATTCATTAGCATTTTAGCATCGCTTGCTTCGATTGTCATTGGCCTGCTGTTTGGCTTTATTTTGCTGCTTGTTTTGAATGCCAAGAATGCGCCTGCCGGTATGGCAAATATGCTGACGAACGGCATTAAGGACATGGGCAACGTGCTTTACAACGCGATCCCGCTGATCATGGTTGGCCTTTCAGTCGCATTTGCTTTTAAGGTCGGCTGCTTTAACATCGGCGCTTCCGGTCAGTACACCATGGGCGCGGTATTTGCACTGTTTTGCGCGCTGAAATGGCAGCTTCCGTGGTATGTCTGTCTGCTTGCCGCAATTCTCGGCGGTGCTGTCTGGGGTATGTTCCCCGGCTTGTTTAAGTCACTGTTCAACGTGAATGAGGTCATTACTTCGATCATGATGAACTGGATCGGAATGAACGTCTCCGTCCTCTGGGTCTCCAACTTCAGCCAGATGTTGGCACCGAACCCGGACCGTACGATGGCGCTGGATGCTGGCAACCCAAGCGCAATTCTTCCCAAGGCCGGTTTAGATAGCCTCTACAGTTACCTCAATATCGGCATTATTATTGCAGTTATTGTTGCTGTCATTATGTGGGTTATCATCGCCAAAACGACCTTTGGTTATGAACTGCGTGCGTGCGGTCTGAACAAGAATGGCGCGATCTATGCCGGTATCAACGCGAAGCGTAACGTTGTTCTCTCCATGGTGATCGCCGGTGCACTTGCCGGTCTCGGCGGTGGCTTGTACTACCTTACCGGCGGCGGTCAGTTCAAATTGGAAAAAGAGATACTCCCGATGGGCTTCAATGGTATTTCTGTTGCACTGCTTGCGAACTCTCACCCGATCGGATGTATTTTCAGCGCGATCTTTATCAGCTACTTGAAGCTGGGTGGTATCGCGATGCAGTCGCAAGGGTATGCAACGGAGGCAACCGATATTGTCACCGCTGTTATCATCTACCTGGCGGCGTTCAGCTTGCTCCTGAGGCTTACCATTATCAAGTTTTTCGGCAAAGAAAAGAAGGAGGTGGCAAAACAATGACAGCACCTGCTTGGGGTAGTATTATTAACTTGACGATTGCTTTTGCCGTTCCGCTTCTGCTGGTCGCCTTGGGCGGTATGTATTCCGAGCGTTCCGGCATCATTAACATTGCACTTGACGGTATTATGATCATCGGTGCCTTAGTAAGTTGCCTGGTGCTTCGTGCAATGAGCAATGCCGGTTGGGGAAAAACGCTGCTGAGCAGCCAGTTTGGATTGCTGATTGCAGTGGTAGTTGCAGGCGTAAGCGGCATGGTTTTCTCCTTGCTTCTGGCATTTGCTGCAATAAATCTAAAGGCTGACCAGACAATCGGCGGCACTGCGCTGAACATCTTTGCACCTGCTTTCAGCGTGGTTATCGCATGGGCTGTCCAAGGTAAAGGTTTGACGGATATCGAGATTCCGAAGTGGGCGACTCTTGGCTACAAGGATCTGGGTATTTCCGGCGACGTGAAAGCGGATTTCCTGCCCAACTTGTTTAAATCGTTCCATATTACGGTTCCCATTGCGATTATTCTTTTGGCAGTTGCATGGTTTGTCTTGTACCGGACTCGCTTTGGATTGCGGCTGCGCGCTTGCGGCGAGCATCCGCAGGCTGCCGACTCTGTTGGTATCAATGTTTACAGAATGCGCTATTCCGGCGTTATGATTTCCGGTTTCCTCGGCGGCGTCGGCGGTTTGGCGTATGTCCTCGTTGCTGGCACTTCCTTTGGTGGTGACGTTGCCGGCTATGGCTTCCTTGCACTTGCTGTTATGATCTTCGGCAACTGGAATCCCGGTCGTATCTTGTTCAGTGCGCTGTTCTTTGCGCTCTTCAAGGTGGTTGCAACGCAGCATGCGCTCTTCCCGTTCCTGCCGAATTTCAAGGGCTTGAAAGAAGTTTCCTGCCTCTACAACTTGATTCCGTACATTTTCACCCTCGTGCTGCTGATTTTCACTTCCAAGAAGTCTCGTGCCCCGAAGGCAGAAGGTATCCCTTACGACAAGGGAATGCGATAAACTCAATTACAGCATTGTCCTATCCCCGCTTGGGGATAGGACAATGACTGTTCATAGGAAAAATACAAACATAGGACCTGCGAAATTGCGCGGAAAAGAAGCCGGCGCATAGCCATAATGCGCCGGAAACCTGCAAGAAAGACTTTATACCATAAAAAAGACCTACCCCATACGGAGGATATAAAATGTCTAAAATTATTGTCATCGGCATTGCAGGCGGCTCCGGCAGCGGCAAGACGACCCTGATGAAAAATCTGATTGCACGCTTTCAGGACGACGTAACTGTACTCAGCCATGATAATTACTACCGCCCCTACGAGGAGCTCAGCATTGAGGAGAGAAAGAAGGTCAACTACGACCATCCTGATGCTTTCGATACGGAAATGATGATCGAGCATCTGCGCCTGCTCAAAGCGGGGCAGGCGATTGATTGCCCGATTTATGACTATACGACCTATTCGCGCTGCAAGGAAACGACCCGCATCGAGCCGCGAAAGGTCATTTTGGTCGAAGGAATTCTGATTTTTGAGAATAAAGTGCTTTGCTCTCAGATGGATATCAAGATCTTCGTCGATACGGACGCGGACGTGCGCCTGATCCGCAGGATTCGCCGCGACGTCGCAAAACGCGGCAGAAGTCTGGAATCCGTTCTGAATCAGTACCTTGCAACGGTCAAACCTATGCACGAGCAGTTTGTCGAACCCAGCAAGAAGAACGCGGACGTCGTTGTTCTCGAGGGCGGCAAGAATCTGGTTGCGCTGGAAATGATCATCGACCGCATTCAGCGGCATATCGACATGGAATAATGGTTTGCAGCATAAAAGGGGTCAGGCTCTACAAGCCTGACCCCTTTTGAGCGTGTCAAAAAAGTCTTTTTGACACGCTCGTGCGGATTTTCAAACTTAAAATCAGTTTGAAAATCCTGCTTGATTGAACGTGAAAGACAACCCTGACGGTTTTCTTTCACACTTTCTTTCCTTCCGAAGTACCCGCGCTCCGCGTTTTTTGACAGTCTGAAAAGGGGTCAGGCTCTACAAGCCTGACCCCTTTTATCGTCTATTGCACATGCGTGTGATTGTTGATGTGGTCGATACAGTAGCAGAAGTAACCGGCACATTTAGAGCAATAGCGGAATTCGAGATCCGGACAGTCCGTATCCGTCCTGCCGCATACCGTACATTTGTGACGGTACGGGCGCTGGCCGGAGGGACCGCGGTAGTTGTTTGCCCAGTTCGGATTGGGCGTTGCTCTCGGCTCCGGAGCGGGTCTTCTCGGCGGCTGCTGATACGTGCGGCGGGGGACAAAGAGGTTTTTCACATTCCGCCCGAAGAAGAGAAAATAGTTCATCAATGCGATCAACGGCGCAGTGCCGTATACGACCAGAGCAATCCAGAAGCCATAGGTGTAAGCGGTTTGGCTTCTTGTGACCGCCAAAACGATTTCCAGCGCGGTCAGGGCAAGATCGACCAACGCCATCCAGCGCATTTTGATCGGAATGATCATGAACAGGTATACTCTCTGTTCCGGGATCAGCGTTGCGACGGCAAGGAACAGCGACACATTGATATAGGACGCGGAAATATAGATTGGGAATAAAAAGACGTACAGCAGGATTCCTGCGAGATCTGTCAGCAGCAGTCCGCAGAAATAGTAGAGATTGAACTTCAGCGTCCCCCAAGTATTCTCCAGGATCTTGCCGATCCAGTAGTAGAAATACAGTGCGAGGAGCATGAATATCGGGTTGGAATAGCCCAGAAGAAATGTGAACGGATAGCTGAACAGACGCCAGACCTGACCGGAGAGGATGCTCGCGGCATCGAATCTCAAAAGCGCCGGAACGTTGCCGTTGAATAAGGAAATCACGAAGACAACCAGGCTGCCGATACCGATGTACAGCATGAGATTCGGAATGCCCTTGTTGCGGTTTCGGAACAGGAAGCGGTTTGCGTTGCGTTTCAGATTGCTCATAGTCTTCCTCCTTTGGGAATGCTCCTATTGTAACGGATTTTCCTGCGCTTGTCTATAAACTTTCTTTGAATTTTGTCTGAAGATTGAAAAAAGGCGCTTGCTATGCTATGATAAAAAGAGATAATTTGGAGGTAATGTCATGAGCCACGTCAGAAATACGTCCCTCGCCGCCTACGGCAGAATGAAAATTGAGTGGGTGCGCGATTTTATGCCCGCGCTGGTCGCGATCCGCGAGAGGTTTGAGCGGGAAAAGCCCTTTGCGGGCAAGAAGATCACCATTTCCATCCACATGGAGGCAAAGACCGCATTTTTGGCGCTCTGCCTTGCCGCGGGCGGCGCAGAGGTTCACGCGACCGGCTGCAATCCTTTGTCCACACAGGACGACGTTGCCGCGGGACTGGCGTCCATGGGCGTTGCAACCTACGCGATGCACGGCGTAGACGCGGAAGAGTACCGTCAGCTCCTGGTCGAAGCGTTGTCCTGCCACCCCGATCTGATTATTGACGACGGCGGCGACCTTTTAGACCTCCTGAGCGGAGAATATGCGCATCTGGGCGACAACATCATCGGCGGCGCGGAGGAGACGACCACCGGCATCCACCGGCTGTACGCCCGCGAGAAAGAGGGACTGCTGCCCTTCCCGATGATGAACGTCAACGACGCCAAGTGCAAGCACTACTATGATAACAAGTACGGCACCGGCCAGTCCGTCTGGGACGCGATCATGCACACGACCAACCTGTTGGTCGCGGGAAAAACCGTCGTGATCGCGGGCTACGGCTACTGCGGACGCGGCGTTGCGATGCGCGCAAGGGGCATGGGAGCGAACGTGATCGTCACGGAAATCGACCCCATCAAAGCATTGGAAGCGTCGATGGACGGCTGCCGCGTCATGCCGATGGACGAGGCCGCGCCGCAGGGCGATATCTTCATCACGATGACCGGCTGCCGCGACGTGATCACCCGCCGCCATTTTGAAGTCATGAAGAACAACGCCTTCCTCTCCAACGCCGGCCACTTCAACGTGGAGGTCAACGGCGAGGAACTGGAAGAAATGGCGGTGCGCGTCTTCAAGCGCCGCAACGACATCGTTGGCTACGAGCTGCCCGACGGCAGAGTGCTGAATCTGCTCGCGGAAGGGCGACTGGTCAACCTCGCCTCCGGCAACGGTCATCCGGCGGAGATCATGGACACGAGCTTCGCCGTGCAGGCGCTCTCGCTGGAGTACATGCTCAAGCACGGCGCGGCGATGGAAAAGCGGGTCTACGAGGTGCCGCGCGAGATCGACGACGCGGTCTCCCGCCTCAAGCTCGACGGCGCAGGCTTTAAGATTGACGTCCTCACGCCCGAACAGGAGGCGTACCTCTCCGGCTGGAAAGTGTAAGGCGGCCGGAAACTGTTGTAGTATAACGAAAAGGGGGGAATCATGCGGCCATTCAAAAAGAGAATCCTGTTGAGAACTTGTTTGAAGTTTTGCAGCAATACCTTTACCATTGAATTTCAGTAGGAGGATAATTGTCCATGAGAATTCTAAGGCGCAGTTCGGAAATAATGATTGCATTTCTTCTGATTCTTTGCTTATCTGCCTGCAATCTCGAAAAAGGAGCATCAGTATCCGATGCTCCTGATACAATGATGCGTGATAATTCGGGAGACGATACTGAGAAAAGCGATGATGTAATAATTCAAGAATTGATTGAAGCAGAGTTTCTAAAAAATGGGTATACAGACGCCAAACGCTTGGCTTCTACATATTATTGCAGTTATTTGCGTGGCCTTTTGGCCTCCGAAGATGCCGACGGAAATGATATAGAAACGGTAAGGATCGCAGATTTTCCGGAAGACTTAGAAAGCAAATCAGCTTCTGTTAATTATGCAGTCGTGCTGATTTGCAAAGACGGTACGCAGTATACTATTGCGATTACTGATCCGGGTACGCTGTCCGGAGAGGAAGCATTATACAAAAATGGAGAGCAAGTATATCAACAATGGCTGATTCGATAATCATTCAAAGTTCAATCAGGCGGCGTTCTTTGACTGAGTATACCTTTTAGTTTACACGGGCAGTCCATAAGTCAGATTAATATTCCTCATCAAGGAATCAGGGAAACCTGACTCCTGCAGGACACTAAGTATTGACAAATGGAGCAGACAGAACTGCCTAACTGTGCTTGGAATCTGTCTAATTTGGTCATAAACACGCCTGTTTATTGCTGCTGCAGGTACTAATATAAGGCAGAAACGGGATGGTATTACCTCCAGAGCCGGTATTATGATCCTGTCATCCATCGCTTCATCAATGCAGATAACCTTGCGTCTACCGGTCAAGGTATTCTCGGCTGCAATTTATTTGCGTACTGTTTGAACAATCCGGTGTTTGCCAGAGATAACACAGGTAGAGCACGCGAAGAAATTATAATTGACATCCTTGAATGGTTATTTAACACATTTAATGAAGCGGTTCAAGAAGTGGGTCCCTATTGTGGGGTTGCGTTCTGTTTTATCCTTTTTGGAGGACTGATAGACGCTTTATCTGATGGCTATTCAGTGCCTGTTGTGCCCGCTGGTACTATTCCGATCTCCGCTTCGGATTATCTCGAAAGTGAGGTAGAACCTGTTGAAGTAGCGGTTAACTCAACAGCAATCACCAACTATCAACCAGTTCTTTTCCCTGAAAATCCCGCAGCTTTTCATCCACTTGGATTAGTAATGGTAGATAGACCTGGAACAGATAATGGACGCATTATTACATGGATGGATCCGCTTTCAAATACTGCTCAGTTTCGTTGGGATGAAAATTCAAATTTCCCTAATGGTCCTCATTATCATGTTCTGGTTAAGGGAATGGGGATAGAAAAACTGCACTTTTATGCCGGAGATGCAGTGCCTGAACCTGCTGCATCAATATACTTTCCATTAAGATAATTAGGAGACAAGGCAATGCCAGTATTTACCAAGAAAAACGAAAGAGAACTGCATGAGTTTCTTTATAATATTTGCGCGATCCATGATGCGGATATAGAGAGCATACTATACGATTACAAAAGCAACTGCCTGAAGCTCACTGCCTATAATGTACTTTATAAGACGGGCATTGTTTTTGCGTTCCATGATGTCAAAACGATTCTTGCTACTGCGGGGAATGAGATAGGAGACCGCGAAGCGATTGTGGGTCTGATAGCGCATAAGGACACTTCAGATCTTTTGAAGTATCTCGCGGAGTGCACTTTTGATCCTGATGCGTCTCTCTATTTTCTGATGGAAACCTTTTCCGGAGATCTACTGCATATTGTATCCCAATCTGTTGCTATCGAAGTATCGCCTGACGCGCCTGCAGCATCAGATAGATAAGAAGACACAGGGGACGGTTCCTTGTGCAAGCCGCAAAGCTTAATTATGGAGGCAGGGAAACCTGCCTCCGAAAGTGCGCCGAAATCTTGGCGTTGGTCGGTGAAATAGCTCGCATTGTTGAACTGCAAGCGCACGGTTCAACTGCACACAAAACCGCTCAAATATAGCCGCAAAACGCTCCATTTTTGCCGTTGCAGGTACTAACACAAGACAGAAATGGGATGGTATTACCTCCAGAGCCGCTATTACGACCTGGTTATCCATCGTTTCATCAACGCCGACAGCTATGCCACAACCAATGCCGCCAACGCCATTTCCTGCAATATGTTTGTATATTGCAGCAACTGTCCTACCAAGTACACGGATTCAAGCGGCCACGCAGCAAATCCGATCTACGGAGTCAGTGCAGTCTGCGATAATGGTAGCCGTCTATCTGTTACCATTTACCGCACAGAACTTGAAGCTGCAGCGGCATTTGCATCGAAGTATTACATGCTTACAAGGCGTTACTCACGAGAGTATGCTGCGTTGATTTATAATGCTTCCTATGCCGGAGGAACTTGGTATTATTGTGGGCGCGCTACTGTTGGCACCAGAGATAGCGTATCATTTCCCTATGAGGGCGATGGCGTAGATAGAAAACTGCAAGCAACTAGTCAAGCAATTGCTGTGGTGCATATGCACCCAGATATGCTCCATGTCGATTCGACCAGTTTTTCTAGCGCGGATATTAGTGCATTAGACAAGTATTTGCCAAGTGGGAATATGTATTTAGCCACGCTCCATTGTGAGATTTATATGTTTGACCGAGAAAAGAGGTCACATGATGGCCTTTTTATGTGCACCTATATTCCAAACGGATTATCCGGGTTCTTTTCTGAATATAAGGCGAAAGTTGATTATCTTCAATAACAGGAGGGGAACAAAAGTGAAACAATCTCTGAAGGATGTGCTCTCTATCCTTTTGGCGACAATGATTGTCAGCGGCCTGATCGGCTGTTCCGGCGGGAATGACCTTTATCGCAACAATGTGCCCGTCGAATGGATGGACAGCGACTATGTGCCGGAATATATCTATTTAGATAATGATTGGCTGCAGCAGAAAAGCATATCTGCAGCAGAGGGACTTGACCTGCAAAAAACGGACGACTTCTTCGCCTATCTGGACATACTCGATCCGATCCTGCTGCGGTACTTTGTGCAAGACCATGAAATCACAAATATCTTGCACTACAGCAACGGGATCTGGGCGGTTCGTTATGCACTGCCGGAAGATGAAATCGTCCTTGGCTATGACGTAACAATCTACTATATCGACGAGACAAGCGGCGAGATCCGCAATTATGAATGTTGGTCAAGAGGTGGAACGAAACCTTGGGAGTAGAGCGCGTAATAATAACTGAGTACGATATTGCCGCAGAACTGCTCTTGGTTTGGCATCGCAGCTACTAACATACACCAGAAACGGGATGGTATTACCTTCAGAGCCGCTATTACGACCCTGTCATCCATCGTTTCATCAATGCAGATACATACGCCAGCACCGGGCAGGGCGTTCTGGGCTGTAACATGTTTGCGTACTGCAACAATACCCCCGTCTGTCTTACTGATGAGCTGGGCGAATCATCTATATATGTTACCGTTGCGGAAGATCAAGCAAACATTTACGGGTATTATTATATAATCAGTGTTTCGGTTTCCGTAAAAGCAGAAGATGTCAAAGTCAATGATTATACTCCCTGCTCTGTAAGCATAGGTAGCAATCAAATCGATATAGCGTATGAAGGCAATTATGTCCAATACTCTTTTGGCATAGATGAAAACAACATATTTGCTGGTGTAGGCTGTGTGTTTGATAAGACTGCATATTCGCTAAACGGTCCAGTGCTTGGCCATCGTGATTTGTTGACTTTCTCATTTGAAAAAGAAGTGGCCGATGGAATCGTTCTTGAAGTAGATATTTCAATCACTCCGCTTAACAAAGGCATATCATATTCCGCGTTGAACCGCGCTGCACCGGCGCTTGCATCAATTGGCGCTGCAGGACTTGCTTTTGCTGGCGGTTCAAGGTTTCGCTGCGGCGGCAGATTGATTGTTCCCTGCTACCTGATATATTAAGTATAATGGAGGATTCGCTATGCCGATTGAACAGGAATTCAGAATAGACAAAAAGCATCGCCGCGCCTTTCGCGACATTTGTACCTCGCTGCTTTTCTATATTATAACGCTGGGCAGCAGCGTGTTTGGACTGTTTATGGCTTACGTGGCGGAGCATCCAATTATTTCATTGGGTTGCTGCCTTGCTTCTTTAGCACCGTGCATCTTTGCGATCGTTGACTTGATCCGAATTGCAAGAATTGGAATGAAAAAAAGCGTATTTCGGTATTCATTCAACGAAACAGAGGCCGTTCGCTATACGCAAGACGGGAAGAAAACCGTGTTTCCGTACTTGACGATGACTGTGGTGCAGGAAAGCGAGAGCTTTCTCAAACTTGCATCAAAAAAGTACGCTGCCATTTTGAAAAAGGACGAACTGACGCCGGAGACACTGAACGAAGCCTGCGCAGCGATTAAGGCGGCAAATCCGAAGATCAGGTGGCAGAACGTTCGTGGCAGAAATCTGACCTGCACAATTCTTACAGCGATTATAACGGCTGCAGTACTTGTGTACAGCATGTTCTGCGTGCTTCCGATTGCGGACGGTTTTGCCTCTGCCCCGCCTCCTGACGTTGCCGCTGTTAAGCATTATACGGAAACCTATTCGATTGGCACAGAGGGTTGCTGGAGCTCTCAAAAGTACGAAAGCAAAGACGGCAGAGAGGCGCTGCTGTATGTCGGCAATGATCTTCATGCAGATTGCCCGACAGAGTTGTATTATCTGTCTTTCTCAAATAGGGATTGGCATATTCGCGGGCTTTCCGCTTCGGAAATCTTACTGGAATTCCAAACGGACACAGCTCGTGTTCGTGTGATACAGATCGATACATATACTCTTTTGGAAGTCCGCTGTGCTGAAGATTTGGAGTGCCGAACGGAAGCGTTGTATCCACAGCGTTGGTGGGTCATACAGGATTGCAAGGATGGCGTGTTTGATAAGATCAAAACGCGAGAATGCCCGAATGGCATTCAAGAGGATTCAGTACTCTATCTGGGCGATGAAGCTTATCCCATCGGAGAGATGCTTGCCGAAGAGCAACAACGGTAACTGCGAAACGAATCAACCCACATTCATATAATCGGGGAAACATAGGGGGGACTGATCATGTATACATGTCACACAAAAAGCGACAAGGCGTTTGCCAAGTCAATCCATAAGCTGCGGCTGAAAATTGACCGCTCGATCCGGTACGTTTGGTGCGCGGCGCTGCCGCTCGCGTTATATCTGCTCGGCCTGTGCATTCTGGGGCGCTTCTATCTGATCCTGCCGTTCGCCGCTTTGCTTTTGGCGGCATCGTGCTTGAACATCATTAAGATCGTCAAAATGAATCGAAACGACGCCGAGGAGCGAAATCGCGACACCGTTTTCTCGGAAAGCGGGATCGAACATACCGTTTTGGAAAGCGGAGCACAGTACCGCTATTCGTATGATCAGATCACTGCAGCGGCATTTTCGGACGAAGCTGCACTCTTGTATTGCGATAACAGCCTGATTGCGATTTCCGCGCAAGGCGTAGAAGACGGGAAATATCCGGAGCTCAGAGCGTTTCTGGAGAAGTTGACAGCCGAGCGAGCGCGGCAATATAAACGGAAAAATCTTCTGTTTGCGCTGCCGCTCGCGGCGGTCTTGCTGGCCGTTGCCACGATTTGCTCCATTACGTTTTTCAAGTCGAATACTCCTCCTATTATTGAAGCGGAACGCTCCGATATGGGTGCAGGATATGCGGTGCGCGAGTATGTGCTGCAAGTGGAGCACGCGCAAGAGACACCCATTTTCGGTTATATCTGCTACTATTCCGAAGACGGTGTTGCGGTCGTTTATATGAGCAGCAGTCTTCCCGATACGCCGCTGTATTATGCAAGTTACGTAACAGGCGGCTGGCAGGTCAAACGGCTGCCTGCGCCGTGCAAAACAACAGAGCTGGAGAGCGGAGAGACAATCTACACATATCAAACGGACATCGGCACATTCGTGGAAGTGCGGAATTGTTCGAGGAGAATACTGATCGAAGAAACGCCGCAAGATACGGCGAAGGCGAATTATCAACCGCAAACGGGGTATGGCCACTTTTTCCGCGTTCCCGATGATTCGGAATACTGCCTCACGGTATCGGGGCAGGCGCTTACGGCAGACCAGCTTTGTCCATAAACTATCAGGATAAACGATCAGGGGACGGTTCTGTGATTGATTGAACGATACAAGGATGCAGGATTCCCTGCCTCCTAAAAGCCAAACGATCATGCGACGGTATCCTTCAGCCGTAATGGTACGTCCTTGTATTTTTCTATAACCGACAAAGAACTTGGCTGCAGAGATTATTCGGTGAATAGCGTTTTCTGTCCATCCGCCCAAAATTATGGAACGATCCGAAATCAGGATCAAACAACTTCTAGCATATATTTCGGCGTTTTTGAAGCGGGGTTCTCTGTCAGCCAAGATATTGATGATTATTTGTCTTTTTCAGCATCAGTTAGTATACCAACATAGCTGCTTATAGAAATGCAGCACGAGCATTTACGGGATTTATAGGCTACCCCTCCATAGGCACCGGAAACAGCGCTGCTTTTTCCAGTAGTGGCGCCCCGTATTTGATGTTCACAATCGGAGGCAATGTGTTTACTAGAATCTCTTATATGCTTGTCTAGGTTCTTAATCGGAGGCGTAAAATGAAGAAGTTTTTACTATGGGTTGGGATTACATGTTCCGCGTTGCTGCTGGTAGCTGCAGTTTTCCTCTTTGTAAAGTATCAGAATTTGCGCAATGATAAGAATTATACTCCCATATCTTTTTCAGATTTTGTATATAATGCGTTCGCTGATCATCCGGGTGGTGCTGTTTCGAAGTATATAAGAACCGTATCCGAGGAGTCGCTGGATGATAACCTGATACTGCGTAAGGCAGAAGTGATCTGCGAACATGAACGGCGAATAGTATACTATATCGGAATTGATTCTTTTTTGGGTCGATACTATAAATGTATAGATACCGACTACGATTATTGTTTTCATGCATTAAATCTTCGCAGTATTGACACAGATGGAAAAAACCCGGAGTATCTGTGTTTTACGTTGCAGTTGCCTGACCATACAGTTATTCTTGCTGTCAGTCGATACCCGCTCAAGGATTCCTACCAAGGTGCTGCAACATTATGCTTTGAGCCTGACAAGAGACATTTAGTTGACAATATGGACGGCGATGCACTGCTTCAGTTTTTCGTTCTTCCCCGAGTAGAAGAGCTGCCTGACAGTTATCTTTTGAGCTGCGACTATTTTTCCATTACAAAAAGTGATATTCTAAAATGGATCGACAAAAGCCCGAGCACTCCTTCATGGAAATGAGAGCGGGAGCAATCTGAGGACGGCTCTGCGATTGACACAACTATACAAGGAGGCGGGACAACCTGCCTCCGAAAGGCAAGAAAGTGGCTCGTTGTTGCCGCTGAGAATTGCTCAATTTATGGCATCGCAGCTACTAACATACACCAGAAACGGGATGGTATTACCTCCAGAGCCGTTATTACGACCCGGTAATTCATCGCTTTATCAATGCGGACGCCTACGCAACGACAGACACAGCCAACGCCATTTCCTGCAATATGTTTGCATATTGCAACAACAGTCCTAGCAAGTACATGGATTCAAGCGGGCACGCAGCAAATCCAATCTATGGAGTCACTGCAGTCTGCGACGGTGGAACGTCAGGGCATGCTGATGCTTCTACTGGGAACAATGTTGTACTGAGAGATGTAACAGATGAGATAAACAGTGCTCTTCGTGAAGAAATCCTTGCTATTTGGTATTGCGATCAAGAGTTCCTAAAAAGGGACGATGAACGAGACGAGTTCGTCTTGTTATTGAGCTTTTATTTTAGGGTCAACGACGGTTGCCCGTGGGATATAAAACTTGAAAAACCATGGAGGGAAACTATTGGCACCCAATTTCCGGGAAGAGGCGTGGAAGTAATCTATAACGGAATAATAATGACACCAGAAGACCTTGGAAATTACACTTACGGGTGCCTCGGGTGCATGTATGGCTTTGACTTGGGGACATTGTACTTGGGTTCGGAATATGCCGCAGGTTTTCCTGAAGAAGGAACAACTGCTTGGGATAACGAACACTTGCGAGATCGATTATTTATTGATCTCGGCTACTATAATGGCATCAGATGGGCTTTCCAATAATCTGTTTAGGGGGCGTACACACATATGAATCTAAGAATAAAGCGAATCTTGATATGCTTATTGGCTATCTTCATAATCATTATGCTCGTTGGATGCTATGTAATTGGGGAGCCTGGTGTAGAGATAGCAGAAAAGCATTTGAAACACGATAAGGCCGACCTACAGCATATTATTGAGTGGATGCAGGATACAGAGTATGAATATGTTGCTTTTGAGCGTGGCGATGAGTTTATGTTAGGAAATGTCGAATCGCTTCCTATTCCAGAAGAGATCCGTTCGGCCGTAGAACACTTGCTTAATCACAGAGGATACCGGTTAATCAGCATGAACAGAAAGCAAAACACGATCCGCTTTCAGTATTGGTCGAGCATACATGACCAGAGCTGCGGGATCGCATTTGTGATCGATGAAAACGGATCGCCTGATGTGGATTACATGACGCTGAGTGAGCCGCTGTCTGTGAACGGCTGGTATTACTACTATGTAGATGTAAACGAATGGCGCGTTCAAAACGCGCGATGAATCACTGCGCTGCGCTCAACTGTCAGACCGGTGACCTGCCGAAATACAGGAAGTCAACTAAAGGCAACATACGGGACGACTCCCTGTGTCAAAACGACGAGAAGGCAGAGCGGCACATTATTGTCGCCGAATTGCTCCATTTTTAGGCATTGCAGGTACTAACACAACACAGAAACGGGATGGTATTACCTCCGGAGCCGCTATTACGACCCGGTTATCCATCGCTTTATCAATGCTGATTGCCTTGCAAGTACCGGTCAAGGCCTCCTCGGTTGCAATATGTTTGCGTACTGTGGAAATAATCCCGTTCGTAGATGCGATGCTGCTGGATTATGGTGGGGCGAAGACGCCTGGGAGTGGTTTTGCGGTAAGGTCGATGATGCTTGTGATTGGCTTTGTGACGCAGCCGAAGATGTTGGTGAATTCTTTGGAGACATCGGAGAAGGAATTGCTTCTGCGGGCAAGGCCGCTTACGACTTCATTACAAACGAAGATGAAACTGTTGTATTAGAAGCCTCTCTGTTCGCTTTTATAAAGGACGGCTGTGCGTTAAGCTGCCTATTGGTACTGATGCATTCTCTTTTGGCATCATTTTCTTAGGAAATGAGGTGAACACTCGTTCGGATGCTATAGCAACTGTTCAGCATGAATTTGGGCATACGTTACAGTTTGCTGAGTATGGAATTTTGGGCTACACTGCATTTGTTGCGATTCCTTCAATAATAGGATACAGTCAAGACAAAAATGGCACACTGGGGTGCTATTATTATGATCAACCTTGGGAAAGACAAGCAGATTTATATGGCGGCGTTACTCGTTCACGCCATTCGGCAACAAGCGCTGCATACGCCGCAGCATATACGCAATGTACGGTAGTAATTAGTAGATTGTTGGAGATTATCCTGCCATATTAATGCGTTGGGAAGGAAAGGTTAAATGAAAAATGTAAAAAATGTCGTTATTGTTCTCTCGCTGTTATTTGTTTTTTTGCTGGCTGGTTGCTCTTTGTTTTTTCAAGAACCTATTGAATTCAAGTTATATCAAAATGAGGAGCAAATAACGGAAATATCCCGTGTTTTCGTAGCGGAAGATGAAGCATTGAGCAAGTCAAGCGTTGATGTCAAGGAAACTATATACGGCGAACAGCTTGTGCCAACCTTTAGAGCACTGCGCGAGATGCAATGCAAGGAGCCTCCATTTGAACCGCTCGATACTCCATATGGAGAATGCTTTATGATCAAATACGCAGATGGTAGTTTTCAACTGCTGTCCGAATGCCGTAATGATTACTTCGATAAAGAGTATCACGGCCAAGGATATCAATCATTAGACTTCAATGATGAAGAGTTCGATTCTTTATGGAATAAGGGCTTTGGAGATTAATCAAATCAATCAGAGACAATCGGAAAGTAGGCCTCCGCGTATTAGCAACGAACAGGGAACAATCAGAGGACGGTTCTGCGATTGATAGGGATTATTTGCCAACACAGATTCTCTGTGTATTGGATTAGTGACTCTATTGAGGAGGCAGGGAAACCTGCCTCCTGCAACAAAAGGCATGCGCAAATTGGCCTTTGAGTGAAGCGTTTTTGCTGTTCTGAAAATGGCTTGGTTATAGCTGAAAAACCTCTCTAATATGGCGTCACAGCTACTAACATAAACCAGAAACGGGATGGTATTACCTCCAGAGCCGCTATTACGACCCTGTCATCCACCGTTTCATCAACGGTGATGGCTTTGCATCCACTGGTCAAGGGATCCTCGGATACAACATGTTCGCGTATGTGCGAATAACCCTGTCAATTGCTCCGACCAATCCGGTTGCAGACCGATTTGGGAGCGCAACTATGGCAATGGCGTAATAGCATATACCGATACCGGGACAAGGACAGCGACAGTAACTAACGATGGCGGTGGTGGACGAACTGATGAACGGATCAGAGACGTTACTGACGAGGTGGATGCAGCTCTAAAAAGCGCTATGTGGGACGGGTTTATTGTTAATTGGTTTTGCGGAGACTGTGCCTTATTAGCAATATCGAAACTAATAATGTTCCGAGACATAGTAGATGATGGCAAAGAGTGGGATATAAAGCGCAAAGAAGTTTGGGAAGAGACTATAGGGACAGGTTTTCCAGGCGAGAATGTAGTTGTTTTATATCACGGCGCAAGATTAACGCCTGAAGACTTAGGTAATGTTACCTATGGAGTAATCGGCAGGTCATATGGATTTGACATTTATACCTTATTGATTGGGTCGTATGTAGCTGCTGGGCTTCCCGGAGATGGGCCAAGACTTGAAAACGAATTGACATGTGACCAGCCTTGCATTTGTTTTGGATACGAAGATATCTTTCCGTTACTGTATGAACAATACTATGGAGGTTGACAGAATGGAGCAATCACAAAAAGCAATAATCCTTGTATCTGTATTATTCATATTTGCTCTCGTATTTGTGATTTGCTGTTTTTCGGGTTGCAGCACAGAGCCGCCGGCAATGAATCAAGTTGAGAAACTTTTTTTGAAATATGAATCTGATTTTTGTACTGTCTCAATGTTTCTGACGAGTCTTCCGGCCGAAACGGCGCATATCAGCAAAGACAACGGTGAGATCTATATTGATCGCACGGATCAGATAATAGAAGATCCGTCAATCATAGATAGTCTTCAGCATCTTTGGAAAGCCGGATGCAGTAGCATCTATATGAATCGAGCGAATAACTCCATCAGCTTTGTCCTTTGGAGAACAGGACTGGTCGGGGATGCCAGCGCGGGATTGCTCTATGCGATCGATACAGATGAAGACAACCTCCCCACAACGCAGTTTTTAACGGAATTACAGCCAATGCAAACAAACGCATGGTACTATTATGTTGCCGATTATGAAGAGTGGCGCATTGATCGATAAAACCAGTTTCTGCTGCCACAACAAACGATTATGAGTCGGCTCCATGATCGGCCAGACCTTTTGGTGACAAAGAGAGTATTTCTGTCAGATCAATGTTTTAAAACAGGAGGCAGGGTAACCTGCCTCCTATAGAGTGCCGAATTCTTACCGTTAGCTGGTGAAAAACTCGCATTGTTGAATAGCAAACGCATGTTTCAACTGCTTATAAAGCAGCTAAATATGGTTGCAAAAATGCTCCGTTTTTGGCACTGCAGCTACTAACATACACCAGAAACGGGATGGTATTACCTCCAGAGCCGCTATTACGACCCGGTTATCCATCGGTTTATCAACGCCGACGCTTTCGCTAGCACCGATTCCAAGGACGTCCTTTCCTGTAATATGTATGCATATTGCGGAAACAATCCGGTTGTTCTTGTCGATCCAACGGGTGAGTTTGGATGGTTTACCTTCGCCGCAGCTGTAATTGGTGCGGTTGTTGGTGCAGCAACTCAAATCGTAACTAACATTGCAACGGGAGAAGATTGGTATAAGGGTGTGGCTGGTGCAGCCGTTGGTGGGGCGGTATATAATGTTGTAGCTGTAACAACAGGAAACTTGGTTGCAGCGTCTGCTGCGAGCTCGGCCGCAGAATCTATAACAAACGAAGTAATATCCTACGTATCTGGAGAGAAAGAGCTAACTGCTGAAAATGTTGCTGGATCGTTGGTTAACGTGGCAGCCAATGTTGCGACCAATACAGCAATTACCGCTGGTGCAGGCAAATTAGCGGAAAGTGTAGTGAAGATAAACAGTGGGTGGTTTAAGCCTCAAAAGTTTATAAGTAGCTTTACCGGAAAATATGCTCAACGGATTTGGAAACAGACCGCTGTTCAGGGAGGTGCCATCTGCCTTGTCAAAAGTGCTCAAAAATGGGTGCAAACTGCCTTCGCACAGTGATTCGCAAGAATTGCACTCTGCCCAAATCAAGAAAATGTATATCACATCAGTATTGTGGTCCGCGTTGATTGTATTTGTGGTTTTTAGTGCAGTAATTGGTCTTGTCTCTTTTATACTGACGGAGTGGATTCCAGCGGTGGTTTTCTCCTTACTGTTTCTCGCTGCTATTGCCGCGTTGCTGCTCATCCGCGGTTACTTCCAAAGTCATGCTGTGTACCGTATGCATCGATTTGAATGCAAAGACGGAAACATTGAACGGCTTGTCTCGCACTTTTCTGCCAAACAGTATTCTATTGATTATTACGAAGGAAAGGCACAACGATACGGCATTTACTGCACAGTCAGCATCGTTCAGATGGAGTACTTTGGAGAAGGCAGTTTCAAAGAGTTACGGTCGAAAATGAAAGGAGCTTCGTGTGACCGCAAAAAGACTGTCGGCCTGTTTACTGGAGGAAAGTACGCAAAAATCTGTTTTATTGTTTGCCACGGCATAACTGAGAAAGCACTTATAAAAATCGCTGAAAACGCGAGGAAAAACCTTAACAGAACGGAATGCTTGTTTTATGCTGTTCTTTCTCTTGAAGAAGCGTCCTTATATGTTCCAGTTATTTATGACGGTTTGGAGCATCTTCAAGTCAAGCGGTATGCTACATTCTGCGATATGGTGACTGAAGCGGTGATGTGATTCAAATACAAGCTCTGCGAGCTTTACAGGATTGAGCAATATTAGGAAATGCGACAATTGATATACTATACAAAGGAGGAAAGAAATTGGTAATTCTCTATAATGATGTAAGTGACTGCATTTTTGCTGAAAAAGGATGGGTTCATCCAAGAAACAGCGAGGAAGAGGTTTCGTATGAAAAAGGCTGTTACCCTCGAGCAAGATGCAGGATTCAAGATGGTTGGTGTAACGCAGAAGCAGACGCAGAAGAGTGTCCTTGGCGTGCAAAAGCATTGAAAGGTTAGGAATAATGGAGACATTTAAACGCATTTTATCGGAAGTGCATTCACGCATACCGTCAACGTGTTCTGGTTATCACTTAACAGCTATCAAAAGTAGTACAGCCGGTGGCTATTGCCACAAAAACGGTGCCACAGAATGCAATCAAGTTTTCTTCTTTTCTGAATTGGCGCCAAATAACAATCCGCCGTACGAAGTAAAGCCCATTTTAGGAATACAGTATGCAAGTTTTCAGAACGGCTTCAATATAGCAATAGCAAAAGTGTTATGCGCTCCTGGTATAACTTATTGTACAGAAGAGATCGCCAAGTATTGCAACGGAACTCTGACGCTTTCGCCGCTGGAAGATGGAGATTATGTAGAAGTATATGAAAATGAAAGTGACTACATTTCTAAAATAGCAGATCATATACTTAAAGCGTTCAAAACGATGGTAAAATAGACTGCCTTTTTTCGTCTGCACGGCCGAAGAACGGCTTTTCCATGGTGCGTATGAAATAACTGATTTTGAGCAAATTTATCGATAGTTGAATGCAATGAGCAGCACCATGTGTTAACAAAAGTATTCCAACAACTGTCGAGCACAAAAAAGGCCCCACTCGCTGACAAGCAAACTCCTTTGCAGTATGATAGAAACATCATACTGCAAAGGAGTTTTTCTATGGAACAAACATATCGGGTGGGCGTTTACTGCCGCCTGTCAAAGAACGACGACAATCCGGGAGAGAGTACAAGCATTGAGACACAACGGTCCATCGTTATTGATTACTGTGGGTAATGTCAAGTATTATGCGCAAATTTGTTTGCAGAAACTGATAGCAACGAAGCAATCCTGATATAATCGGGAGGGCGGGAGCCCTCTTGTCATCCACACAGTGGGCCGGGAGATCGGGGTCAAGGACGGCGAAGCCGCATGCTTGTCCTTGACGCCGTTCTTCCGGACTGCTATGATCAGCCAACCATAAGCGGCTGCTCCAGCGCATCCAAATGTTTCATATTCATATATTTGTTGTTGCCCCATACGCGCCGTTGCGAGGAGCGAAGCGACGCACTTGACATACGCATGGTATTTCCTTATAATATGGCATAAGGGAGCAATTCCGGAAACAGGTATCAGAAAGGAAAATGAAACCATGAAAACGATCAGCAGGCTCCTTGCGATCCTTTTGGTTTTGGCGATGGTTTTCACTTTGGTCGCCTGCGGCGACTCCAAGAAGGATAAGGACAAGGACGACAAGGACGACAGCTCCAAATCCGAAGTCGACGACAGGGACGACATCAAAGACGACGATAAGGACGACAAGGACGACGACAAGGATCCTACCGCGGCGGAACCGACGGAGGAGCCGACGGAGCCAGCAGAAAGGGACGATATCGTCGGCACATGGGAGGGCGAACTCGTATTCCTGAAGGTACTGGACGCGCAGGATACCTTCCTCAAGGATCCCAATGCGGAGTATTACAGGAGAGTCCTCGAAGGCGTATCCGTGACGATGGTCGTCGACTTCAAAGCGGACGATACGTTCACGATGCTCGTTGACGAGGATTCCATCCAGAATTCCATCGCGATGATCAAGAAAGGCTTTGCGGAAGTCCTGCCCGACTTGTTTGCGGCGCAGGGCATGAGTCCGGAACAGTTTGAAGACTATCTGACCTCAATGAATATGACTGTAGACGAGCTGGTGGATCGGATGTTCGACGCCCAAAAGCTGGTTGACCAGATGAAACCGCCCGAGACGAAAAACGGCACCTACACCTATGAGGACGGCGAACTGACCATGACCGACGATGCCGGAAAGGCGCGCGTCTGGACCGTAGCGCTCGACGGCGACACGCTGACGCTGATCAGCATCGAAGAAAGCGGCAACAGCATACCTTCGGGAATCCTTCCCATTGTTTTTGCCAGAAAATAACAGCAATTACGGAGCAGGCGCCGCCTGCTCCGTTTGCATGCTTGCAGACTGAGAGATTTCCTGCCGATATTTCTCAGGGCGGCAGAATTCTCTTGACTTTTCCGAAAAACGTTCTATAATGTGGCGTGGAAGCGATTCCAAATGAATAGAAAGGAAAATGAAACAATGAAAACAATCAGCAAACTTCTTGTGATTCTTCTGACGCTTGCGCTGGTTTTCTCGCTGGTCGCTTGCGGCGACGCGGAAGACCCCAAGAACGAATCCGAGACGGACAACGCGGAGACCGAATCCGCGGAAAGCACCTCCGAGGCTACGGAGGAAACCGAAGCGACCGAAGCGACCGAAGCGACGGACGCCACCGAAGCGACCGAAGAGGTCACTGAGGAGCTCCTCGGCGCGTGGCACTGCACGATGGACTTCAGCAAGGTCATGGATGCCATGAAGGAGTCCGGCGCGGACGAGGCTGAAATCGCAATGTCGGAAAAGCTCTATGCGGGCATTTCCGAGGCTGTCTACACCATTGACCTCAAGGAAGACGGCACCTTCACCATGTCCATTGACGAGGAGACCGTCACAAAACTCGCAGAGAACATGGCGGAAGTCCTTCCCGATCTGCTCGCAGGCATGAGCGGTATGACCCGCGAAGACTATGAGGCATATCTGGAGGGAGCAGGCATGACCATGGACGACGTCCTTGCTCAGTTAGGCGACGCGTTCAGCGTGGAAAACCTGACGAAGAGCATGACGGGAGTCAATGGCGGCACCTACACCTACGAGGACGGCAAGCTGACCCTTACCAATGAAACCGGCGAGTCGATCGTTTTCACCGTGGAGCTCGGCGAGGACGAACTGACCGTCACGGCAGTCGAAGCCGAGGAAACGAATCCGTTCCCGGAGGAACTCCTCCCCCTCGTCTTTGTCAGATAAGACAACAGAAGAACCTATCAAACCAAAAAAACGGAGCAGGCGTCGCCTGCTCCGTTTTTCCGTACATGCTTCGCTTGACTTGCCTGCGGGTTTTCGTTATAATGAAGGCAAGGAAGATATTTGAATTATCAAGAAAGGGATCCGGAATCATGAAAAAGACATTCAGACTGTTTGCCATCCTTTTGGCGCTTGCGATGCTGTTCTCTATGACTGCCTGCGGAGAAGACGGCGCCGCTTCCGAGCAGCGCGAAAAGCGCGCCTATGACAATTCGGAAACTGCCCTTGTGACCGAGGCGACCGAAGCGACCGAGAATTCCAGCGAAGCGACGGAAGAGCGCAAAGCGCCCGAGGAAATCGTCGGCGCGTGGAAGTACGACGTGGACATGGAAAAGCTCCTGAAATTGATGTGGGAAATGGACGACGGGCGTGAAGAACAGTCGGGCATGGAAGAAATCATGACTGAGCTGTATGACGGCTTGTTCATGACCGTGGTGCTGGATCTTAAGGAGGACGGAACCTACGAGTTTGCGATCGGCGCGGATTCTCTGAAGGAAATCGCCGCAACGATTTCAGAGCGCTTGCCTGCAGTCTTTCCAGAGCTTTTCGCCGCCATGACCGGCATGACCCGCGAGGAGCTTGAGGCGCAGCTGGCGGAAAGCGGCATGACCATGGATGACGTGCTTGCTCAGTTCAGCGACGTGTTCAGCGCGGAGACGATCATCAAGAGCATGGAGACCGAAACCAGAACGGGAGACTACTCCTACGAAGAGGGAGCTCTGATCATTACCAATGCCGACGGAAAGCAAACCAAGATCATAGTGGAAGTCAGCGGTGATACGCTGACGATTTCGCAGATCGAGGGGAAAGAGGACGATATCCCGGAGGGAATCCTGCCTGTCGTTTTCGTTCGATTCATCCCCGAAGAGATTGAGCTGAACCCGGCGCCCGAAGCGATGCTCGGCGCGTGGAAGTACACCATGAGATTAGATGAGATCTTAAAGGCGGGCGGTATCCCGGAAAGCGCGGAAGAAATCCTTCAGCTTTACGAAGGCGTTTCCGTGGTGATGATCATGGAGCTCAACGCAGACAATACCTACAGAACTTTTACGGACGCGGATTCCATGGCTGCCGCCGCTGAAAAGATCAAAGAGAACGTGGACAAATATTATCCCGAGGAAGCCGATGATTATGATGCGGTAGACATGCTCCACAGCTTCAAATCGGAGTTCAACGACGTTTATACCTATCAGGACGGAAAGCTGGTATTCTACTTAGGAAGATACAGTTCGATGACCTGGAGCGTAGAACTCAGCGGCGATGAGCTGAGAGTCACCGACGTCGAAGGGGAAATCGACAGTACGCCGAAGGAGCTATTCCCGATTGTGCTCACCAGATAAGGCAAAAGTACCGGAGCAGGCTGCGCCTGCTCCGGTTCGAAAGAAAGTATCAGAAAGGAAAATGAACCATGAAAACAATCAGCAAGCTCCTTGCGATCCTGCTGGTCCTTGCTCTGATCTTCTCCCTCGTCGCCTGCGGCGAAGCCAAGAAGTCCGAGGACAAGGAGACCGAATCTATTGAGGAGACCTCTGCGGCTACGGAGGAGATCACAGAGACGACGGAAGCGCCGACCGAGGAGACGGAGCTTGCCTCAAAAGACGACATCGTCGGCGTGTGGAAGTACGAGATGGAGTTCGCAGCTGCACTGGAGCAGATGCAGAAACAGAATCAGGACCCCGCCGGGGCGGGAGACACGGAAAAAGCGGAAAACACGATGATGTACCATTTGCTGTCCGGGCTTTTCTCGGATATGTCCGTCACGTTGGTTTTGGAGCTCGGAGAGGACGGCACCTATACGGCAAACATTGATAAGAGTGCGAGAGAAGAAATCAATACCAGAGTGCAGGAGCGTCTGCCCGAGCTTCTTCCCGAGATGATCAGCTCCATAACCGGTATGACCCGCGAGGAGCTTGAGGCGCAGCTGGCAGGAAGCGACATGACCATGGACGACATGATCGACCAGTACATGAAGGAGTTTAATACAGACGAATTGTTTAATCTGCCGGATGCCCTGGAAACCGGCACCTACGTCTGCGAGGACGGTAAGCTGGTGCTGACCAGCAAGGACGGCAAAGAGTCAGTTATGAAGATAGAGCTCAGCGGCGATACGCTCTCGATCATCGAAATTGAGGGAGCGGAAGGCGACGCCCCGGAGGGTCTCTTCCCGCTCGTCTTCACCAGATAAGGAAAAAGGACCGGAGCAGGCTGCGCCTGCTCCGGTTCGAAAGAAAGTATCAGAAAGGAAAATGAACCATGAAAACAATCAGCAAGCTCCTTGCGATCCTGCTGGTCCTTGCTCTGATCTTCTCCCTCGTCGCCTGCGGCGATTCCAAGAAGTCCAAGAACAGGGACGACGACAAGGACGACAGCTCCAAGTCCGAAGTCGAAGAGGACGACGATGAAGACGATGAGGAAGACGACACCGAAGAGGAGACAACGGAAGCTGAGCCGGACCCGACCGAACCCAGCGAAGCGCCTGCCTCTGTCGTCGGCACCTGGAAGTATGGTTTTGACGTCACCAAGTTCATAGGGGCGATGGCTGAAAAGGACGAGGAGAATCTCTCGGAGAGCTTTATCAGTTTTATGACGAAGATGTTTGAAGGCGAAACCTTTGTGCTGGTGATGGATCTCGGGGAAGACAATACGTTTGTGATGAGCATTGATGAGGAGGAGATGCAGAAGACCCTTGAGAGCGTCAAGGCGCGCTCGGCCGAGTACGCGCCGGAATTGCTCGCCTACGTCTGCGAGATAAGCGGCACGACCGTGGAGGAGTTTGAAGCGCTCATGACCTCGCAGGGTATCACCATGGATGACTTTGCTGCAATGGTGAGCGCCCAGATCGACGTGGAACAGCTGCTGAAACAGATGACCGAGAAAATGACGGACAACAAGGGAACGTATCTTTTTGAGAACGGCGAACTGAACGTCACGATGGAAGATGGAGAACAGATCACCTACATGGTGGAGCTTGACAGCGATACGCTGACGATTCTCGACGCTGTGGGCGCCAATGTCGATATTCCGGAGGAACTCCTCCCCTGGATTTTTACCAAATAAGACGCAGAGACTTCTGAGGAAGACAACCGGAGCGGGCGCAGCCTGCTCCGGTTGTCTGTTTCCTGTCATACAGCATTGCGCAGCCTGCGTGCCACGCCGCGGGGAGGCGACAGGGATATTGACAGATTGCCGAACATGCCGTAGAATATTACCAATACCAATAGTAATTGTTAAGGAGCAGAACAGCATGAACATTACCAACGATATTCGTTACGTCGGCGTCAACGACCACAAGATCGACCTGTTTGAGGGGCAGTACGTCGTGCCGAACGGCATGGCGTACAATTCCTACGTGATCCTCGACGAGAAGATCGCCGTCATGGACACGGTGGATCGGAACTTCACCCACGAATGGCTGGACAACCTCTCCGCCGTCCTCGGCGAGCGCAAGCCGGACTATCTGATCGTCCAGCACATGGAGCCGGATCACAGCGCGAACATCGTGCAATTTATGAATACGTATCCCGACGCCGTCGTCGTCGCCTCGGACAAGGCGTTCAAAATGATGCGCAACTTCTTCGGCACGGAGTTCGAGGAAAGAAGACAGATCGTCGGCGAGGGCGACGCCCTTGCGCTCGGCAGGCATACGCTGACCTTCCTGACCGCGCCGATGGTGCATTGGCCGGAGGTCATCGTGACCTACGACGCGCTGGACAAGGTGCTCTTCTCCGCTGACGGCTTCGGCAAGTTCGGCGCACTGGACGCGGACGAGGACTGGGCGTGCGAGGCGCGCCGGTACTACTTCGGCATCGTCGGCAAGTACGGCGCGCAGGTGCAGGCGCTGCTGAAGAAGGCGGCCGGTCTGGATATTCAGAAGATCTGCCCGCTGCACGGTCCGGTGCTGACGGAAAACCTCGGCTACTATCTCAACCTCTACAACATCTGGTCTTCCTACGGCGTGGAGAGCGAGGGCATCGTGATCGCCTACACCTCCGTTTACGGCAATACGAAGAAGGCGGTAGAGCTGCTGGCGGAGAAGCTGAAATCCTACGGCTGCCCGAAGGTCGCCGTGACCGACCTTGCCCGCGACGATATGGCGGAGGCGGTCGAGGACGCCTTCCGCTACGGAAAGATCGTCCTTGCGACCACGACCTACAACGCGGATATCTTCCCGTTCATGCGCGAGTTCCTCCAGCACCTTGTCGAACGCGGTTTCAAGAACAAAACCGTCGGTCTGATCGAGAACGGCTCCTGGGCGCCGCTGGCGGCAAAGACGATGCAGAAAATGCTGGAGCCGTGCAAAAACCTCACCTTCACCGACACGACCGTTAAGCTGATGTCCGCCATGAACGACGAGAGCAAGGCGGAGATCGACGCGCTTGCCAAGGAGCTGACGCGGGACTATGTCGCGCAGAACGGCGATACCGCCGATAAGAACGACATGACCGCTCTGTTTAAGATCGGCTACGGTCTTTACGTTCTGACCTCCAACGACGGCAAGAAGGATAACGGTATGATCATCAACACCGTTTCGCAGGTCACGAACGCGCCGAACCGCATCGCTGTGTGCATCAACAAGCAGAACTATTCGTACCACGTTGTCAGGCAGACCGGCATTATGAACATCAACTGCCTGTCCACCGACGCTCCGTTCTCCGTGTTTGAAGCCTTCGGCTTCCGCAGCGGCAGAACGGCGGATAAGTTCGAGGGCATGAAGCTCCTGCGCTCGGACAACGGGCTTGCGTTCCTTCCGCAGTACATCAATGCGGTGCTGTCTTTGAAGGTCGAGCAGTATGTCGACCTTGACACCCACGGCATGTTCATCTGCTCGGTCACGGAGGCGCGTGTGATGTCCGACCGCGAAACGATGACCTACACCTACTATCAGCAGAACGTCAAGCCGAAGCCCCAGACCGAGGGCAAGAAGGGCTACGTCTGCAAGGTCTGCGGCTACGTCTACGAGGGCGATACCCTGCCGGACGACTACGTCTGCCCGCTGTGCAAGCACGGCGCGTCCGACTTCGAGCCGATTCAGTAACTGCATAAAAAGCCGCCGCGCCCGACAAGGTGCGGCGGCTTTTCTGCGCCTTACAGCAGCAAAAGCTGAAGCAGAACGACAATGGCGAAGAAGCAGAGAGAGATCTTCTCAAAAACAAGCAGGAATCTTTTGCCCTGACCGGGATACTCGCGGGTATAGAGCCGCAGATTGATGACGGAGGCAAGCGAGCCGATGACCGAGACCAGCCCGGCGGTGTCCAGACCGTAGATCAGCGGCTTGAGCGTTGTCGTGAACGGCCAGAGGACGATGGCGGCGGGTACGTTGGAGATGATCTGGCTGACGCCGATGCTCCACCAGTACTCGTTGTCTGCAACGGCGTTTTTCAGGAAATCCGCAATGGTTTGATTCGCGGCGATAGACGAGGAGAAGATGAAGAAACACAGGAAGGTCAGAAGCAGGACGTAATCGACACGCAGGAAGACCCTGCGGTCAAAGATCAGAAGTGCGACAATGACGAATGCGGTCACATAGTACCAATAGGGCGTGCGCGTAACGATACAGGCGATGATAATTGCGAACAGAACGAGGTAGACGATGCGTCGGACTCTGCCCTCCGGCTTCCACGCCTCCGGCTCGAAGCAGGTCTCCGCAGCGGGTTGCCTGAGATCTTTGCGGAAGAGGAAGAGGAGGAACAGGGAGATCAGCACGGCGCTGCCCAGCCAGAGCGGCAGCATCATCCAAAGGAAGGAGCCGGTATCCATGCCGCTGTTGGAGAACAGATAGAGATTCTGCGGACTGCCGAACGGGGTCAGCAGGCTGCCGCGGATCGCCGCAATGTTTTCCATCGTCAAAATGGGGAGAATGTACTGCTCCTTGCCGTATTCACGGAACAGAAGCATGGTCAGCGGCACAAAGATGATGAGGGAGACGTCGTTCGTGACGAACATCGACGAGAAGAACACGCCGAAGACGAGAAAAAAGCTCACGCCGAGCAGTGACCGGATCGAGCCGACGGCGCGGATGACAGGCCGGAACAGGTTTTCATGCTTGAAACCGTCCAGAACGCTCAGAAGCATAAAGAGCGTCGCAAGGGTCTTCCAGTCGATCTTTTCCAGAAGCTCCCTGCGCGGCGGCGTGATGAATAGCGCGGCGACCGCCGCTAAGACGGCGGCGACGAGCATCGGCTCTTTTTTCAGAAAAGAGAGAACGGACTTCAATACCTTTTTCATGGCGCGCTCCTGAAAGGGACTTTTCCCCATTATACAATAAACCTGCGCGTTTTGCCACTGCTGTTTGTGCAGAAAACCATGAGATTTTCTCTTTCTTTTCTGCCGGAAATGAGGTATAATAATCCTAATCTGTAATTTGAGGATAAAATATGAAACGAATTGTCAGTATTCAGGATTTTTCCTGTATCGGAAAATGCTCGCAGAGCATCGCGCTGCCGGTCTTGTCGGCGATGGGACTGGAATGTGCCGCGCTGCCGACGGTGCTGCTTTCCTCGCACACGGCGTTCGACGGCTTCGTCAGCCGCGAGCTGACCGACAGCATCGCGCCGATCACCGAGCATTGGAAAATACTGGGCATCCGCTTTGACACGATCTATACCGGCTATCTCGGCTCGGCGGAGCAGATCGCGCAGGTGGAGCATATCATCAAGACCTTCGGCACGGACGACAATCTGGTCTTCGTCGATCCGGTCATGGCGGATCACGGCAGACTGTACGCGGGATTCGGGCCGGACTTTCCGGAAGCCATGAAGACCCTCTGCCGCCTTGCAGACGTGATCACGCCGAACGTGACGGAAGCGTGCCTGCTGACAGGGGAGACCTACCGCGAGCGGCATGACGATGCATTTTTGCGTGCTCTGATGGAAAAGCTGCTTGCACTCGGCGCGAAAACCGCCATCGTGACGGGCATTCGCATGGACGAGACGCAGATGGGCGTGGCGGCGATGGACCGGGCGGGGAAGCTCTCTCTGCACAACACGGAGTACATCCCGTCCGTTTTTTACGGCACGGGCGACCTCTTCGCCTCGACCTGCGCCGGCGCGCTGACGCTCGGACTGCCCGCGGAGGAAGCAATCGCGCTTGCGGCGGACTACGTCGTTCAGACCATCCGCGTGACCGTGCAGGATGCGGACGCCCGCTGGTACGGCGTCGATTTTGAACAGACGCTGCCGTATCTGATGAAACGGCTTGGGAAATAGCGGCTTATTGTTTGATGATTATTCACTTGAGGAGAAACCGGAATGAAAAAATCTCCGACAAAAAAGAGAAATAACGCTGCACCAAACAGGAAGAACAGCGCGGCGGCAAATCAGAAAAGCGACGCACAGGGCGTCACATGGGAGGAGTCTCCGCTGATGAAGCAGCGCGGCGATCTCCGTCCGCTCCTGCTTTCGTTCCTGCTGCCGTTTGCGGCGGCATGCGTCATCCTTGCCTTTACGGGTCTTTCCCCGTTCGGCGACAAAACGCTGCTTGCATGGGACGGCTGGAAGCAGTATTATCCGTTCTTCAAGGGCTTCCGCGAGAAGCTGCTCTCGGGCGGTTCTCTGCAGTACACGTGGGACGTCGGCATGGGCACGGGGTATTCGTCTCTCTTTGCCTACTATCTGGCAAGCCCGCTGAACTGGCTGTGCGTTCTGGTCCCGTCCTCCCTGCTGCCGCATTTCTTCGCCCTCCTGTCCGTTGTAAAGATCGCCTGCGCGGGACTGTTCTTCGCACTCTTCCTGCGCGTCGTCTACCGCCGGAACGACTGGTCCATCGCGCTCTTTGGACTGACGTATGCGTTCTGCGCATGGGTGTGCGGCTACTACTGGAACAATATCTGGCTGGACACGTTCGCGCTTCTGCCGCTTTTGATCGCCGGTACGGTCAGCCTGCTGCGCGACGGAAGATTCCGCCTCTATATCATCGCGCTGGCGCTTTCGCTCTGGTGCAACTACTATCTGTCCTATTTCAGTTGTATTTTCGTGCTGCTGTCGTTCATTGTCTACTGCATCGTCTGCTGGAAGGGGTTCAAGAATTTCCTGCGGCGCTTCCTGCGCATCGGCGTATGCACGCTCCTTGGCTTCGGACTGGCGGCGGTGCTGCTGATCCCGACGCTCAAGGCGATGATGAACACCTATTCCACTGTCGGAACGGAATTTGAACCGTGGGCGATGAATTTCGCGCCCGGCGTCAGCGGCACCGTTCCGGAAGGGCAGAGTCTGCTCGGCTTCCTGTTCAAAGTGACGCTGCCCGGCCTGTGGAGCGCGTCGAAGCAGATTCTGACCAATCTGATGCCGGCGCCGTCTGTGAACGACATTTATCCCGCGGGTCTGCCGAACATCTACTGCGGCTTTTCCACGGTGGTTTTAGCGATCTATTTCTGCTGCTGCGGCAAGATCCGTCTGCGCGAAAAGCTCTGCAATGTTTTCCTGCTCATCTTCCTGCTGCTCGGCTTTGTCTTCCGCAAGCTGGATTATCTCTGGCACGGCTTCCATTTCCCGAACGGACTGCCGTACCGCTTCAGCCATCTGTTCAGCTTCGTCACGATCTGCATGGCGTACCGCGCCTTCACGCTGATGGACAGCTTCAAAAGGTGGTATCTGGCGATCATCGTACCGGTCGCCGGTCTGCTGATCTGGAACGCGTGGGGCGCGGAAAGCCTCACGACTGCCTCCGTGATTGCGGCGATCGCCGTACTTGGCGCGATGGTGACCGCCTTCCTGCTCTTCCGAAAGAGCAGAACGTGCCGCGCTGCCGCGGCGTGGATCGTGACGGTGGTGATCGCTGCCGAGATGATCTCCTGCTTTGCCATCGGCATGAACAAGGCGCCGCTCCAGCAGCTCTCCGTTTATCCGCAGGATAACGAAGCGATACAGAGCCTGCTTGATCGGGCGGAGAAGGCAAGGAAAACGGATGACGACGACGGCTTCGCGCGCACGGAAGTAACGCTTACGCAGCTCAATGACGCGCGCAACAACGGCGCGCTCTACGGGTACCGCGGCGTTTCCACGTTCGCCTCGTCCGCCAACGTCAATTTCTGCCGCTTTTCTCCTGCGCTGGGCATCTCTGCGCTGCCGTCCATGAACTGGTACGTCTACAACGAGTCCACGCCGGTTTCCAATACGCTCTGCAGCGTGAAGTATCTGCTCGACCGCGAAGGGGAGTACCGCGATCCGCGCAGCAACACCCTGATCAAGACGGAGGGCAATACCAATCTTCTGCGAAACGAGTATTATATCTCCGCCGGCTTTATGGCGGACGCCGATTTGTCTGATTTTTCCGTGGAGGCAGAATCGGACAATCCGATCAGCGACCAGAACGGGCTGTTCAAGCTCGCGACCGGCGTGCATGAGGACGTTTACGATCCGATGCCGTGCGAGAATATGATCGCATGGACGCAGGGCAGTACGATCGAGCCTTACTTTAACACGACGGACCGCTACTTCCGCTACAGCAGCGGCGCGGAAAAATCCACCTTCAGCGTCTACTTCCGCGCGGACAGGGACGGCTTGTACTGCGCGTCAACGCGATTCCAGAACAATACGGTCTACGTCTATCTCAACGGGCAATTCGCATTTGACCGCTATGCTACGTCGCGCGGCATGTTCAGCCTCGGCAGGCTGTCGGCGGGTGATGAGATCCAACTCGTCTATTTCGTTGAACCCGGCCGGAGCGGCTGGTTCGTGGCGGACGTCGCGCGTATGGACGATGAGGCGTTCCAACGTGGCTATGACATGCTTGCCGACGAACCGTGGAAGCTGACCGAGGTGTCAGACACAGAGCTTTCCGGCACGGTGAGCGCGCTGCGCGACGGTCTGTTCTATACTTCGATCCCCTATGAGCCCGGCTGGACTGCGGAGGTGGACGGCAAAGCGGTGGAGCTTGCGCCGACGTTCGACCCGTCCGCCGAGACGTTGAAGCTGACGGACGCAGTGATCGCCTTCCCGCTCAGCGAGGGCGCGCATGAGATCACCCTCCGCTACCGGACGCCGGGCTTGACTGCCGGCATCCTGATCTCCGCGGCTTCACTGCTGATCTTCTGCGCGCTGATTCTCCTGCGCCGCAAAGATAACGCGATTTTCCCCGATCCGCCGAATTCCCAAAAGGCAGGCATCCGAAAAAGAATCAAAAACCGGCTATCCCGCTTCGGCAAGCATGAGGAGGTGGAGAGTTGAAAGATTCCACGTCAAGAAAGAACAAAACTGCCCCAAAGAAAAATGACGCGAAGCAAAACAAGAAACATGACGCGCAGACCAAAAAGGAGGACGCCTCTCCGCTGAAAAAGAAAAAGCGCGCGGAACGTCTGCCTTTGCTGCTGGCGTTCGCAATGCCGTTTGTGATCGTCTGCGTCGTCTTCTGCGTCCGCGGGGTGTATCCGTTCGGCGATAACATGATCCTGGCGCATGACGGATGGCACCAGTATTATCCGTTTTTCTCCGCGTTCCGCGAAAAGCTGCTTTCCGGCGGCTCTCTGCAGTATACCTGGAACGTCGGCATGGGAACGGGCTACACCTCGCTCTTTGCCTACTATCTGGCAAGTCCCTTAAACTGGCTGTGCGTTCTGGTGCCTGCCTCCCTCCTGAAGGAGTTCTTCGCCCTGCTGACTGCGATCAAGATCGGCGCCGCGGGACTCTTCATGGCGCTGTTCCTCCGCATCGTCTACCGCAGGAAAGACTATTCCATCGCGTTCTTCGGACTGATGTATGCCTTCTGCGCCTGGGTCTGCGGCTACTACTGGAACAATATCTGGCTGGATACCTTTGCGCTCCTGCCGCTTCTGGTCGCGGGGACGGTGTGCCTGCTGCGCGACGGGAAGTTCCGGCTCTATATCGCAGCGCTGGCGCTCTCGCTCTGGTGCAACTACTATATCGCGTACTTCTGCTGCATCTTTGTTTTGCTGACCTTTATCGTCTACTGCATCGTCTGCTGGAAGGGCTGGAAGAATTTCCTGCGGCGATTCCTGCGCATCGGCGTGTGTACGCTCATCGGCGTCGCGCTTGCCGCCACGCTGCTGATCCCGACGCTCAAGGCGATGGAGATCACCAATTCCGCCAAAAGCAAGGACGTTCAGGTTTTCGGACTGAATATCGCAAAAGGCGTCAACGGCGCCGTTCCGGAGGGGAAGAGTACGCTGAGCTTCCTGCTGGAAGAGACGATCCCCGGAATCTGGGATGCGTCGAAGCAGATCCTCACCAATCTGATGCCGATCCCCGACGTGACCAAGATGGAGGGGCTGCCAAACGTCTACTGCGGCTTCTCAACGCTGATCCTGGCGATCTGCTTCTGCTGCTTCCGCAAGATCAAACTGCGCGAAAGGATCTGCTGCGTCGCGCTGCTTCTGTTCCTGTTCCTGAGCTTCATTTCCCGCTATCTCGACTATATCTGGCACGGCTTCCATTTCCCGAATATGCTGCCGTACCGCTTCAGCTTCCTGTTCAGCTTCCTTACGATCTGCATGGCCTACCGCGCCTTCATGCTGATGGACAGCTTCAAAAAGTGGTATCTGGCGATCATCGTTCCGATCGCCGGACTGCTGATCTGGAACGCCTGGGGCGCGGAGAATATTGCGACCAAATCCCTGGTCGCGGGGATTGTCGTGCTTGCGGCTATGATCGCCTTCTTCCTGATCTACGGCAGGAAACCGTGGCGTCGCACCGTGGCGCTGATCCTTCTGGCGACGACCGTTTCCACGGAAATGATCTTCTGCTTCTGCTTCGGCGTGAACAAGGTCTCGTTTACCTCGCGCAGCACCTATCCGACGGACGGCGAAGCGGTCCAGATCCTGCTCGAAAAGTCCAGAGAACTGGAAAAGGGAAAGACGACCTTCTGGCGCACGGAGACGACCAATACCAACACGCTCAACGACGGCGCACTCAACAATTACAACGGCGTGACGATCTTCACTTCGTCCGCGAACGTCAATTTCAACCGCTTTTCCCGCTCCCTCGGCACCTCTTCCTGGCCGGGCAGCAACCGTTTCCTCTATTATGAGTCTTCGCCGTTCGTCAATACGATGTGCGGCATCAAGTATCTGCTCGACCGCGACGGTCAGTACCGCGACACGCGCTACAACGAGCTGATCGCAACGGAGGGCGGCACGAACCTTCTGCGCAACAAGTATTTCATCTCCCTCGGCTTTATGACCGACGCGAATCTGCAGAATTTCGTCGCAGATGAGCAGAAATACAACCCGATCTGGGAGCAGAACGAGATGTTCGCCATGGCGACCGGCATACAGGAGCCGCTCTACGTTCCGGTGCAGTATTCGGAGCTGCGCCACTCGGACGAGAACGTTACGCTGGAGGGAGGCGGCACGACCGGCACGCAGTACTCTTTCAACTGCACCGCCGCTGCGGGACGCTCCAGCCTCAGCGTGATCTATAAGGCGGATACAGACGGTCTTTACTGCGCGACGACGCATTTCAGAAATGTCTCGGCGGTGTCTGTGTATCACAACGGCGAGTACCTCTTTGACCGCAATATCAAGGCGCGCAGCATGTTCAGCCTCGGCTGGTTTGCAAAGGACGATGAGATCATGCTGGTCTATTTCGTGGACGCAGGCGAATCCGGCACGTTCTCCCTGGACGTCGAAAAGATGGACGATAATGCGTTCTGCCGCGGCTATGACGAACTGAAGCGGGACGCATGGAAGCTGACCGAGGTGTCCGATACGAAGCTATCCGGCTTCATTTCAGCGCGTCGCGACGGACTGTTCTATACCTCGATCCCGTATGAGCCGGGCTGGACCGCAACGGTGGACGGTGAAGCGGTGGAGCTCGCGCCGACCTTCGATCCCTCCAACCCGTCTGTCAAGCTGACGGACGCGGTGATCTGCTTCCCGCTCAGCAAGGGAACGCATACGATCACCCTGCGCTATACTGCGCCGGGTCTGCTGCCCGGCTGCCTGATTACCGCAGCGGCGGTGATTGCCTTCGCAGTGCTAATCTTCCTGCGCCGGAAGGATTACATGATCTTCCCGGACCGGAAACCGGAGGAGTCTGCACCTGCGGAGGAAGCGCTGCAGATGAATGAGCAGCCCGGCGCCGGACAGCTCAGCGAAGAAGAATACCAGAAACGGCGCTTTGACGTCATTCAGGACCTATGATACAGAAAAAGAGCAACGGGGAAACCCGTTGCTCTTGCTGTCTCTGTATTAAACGTGGATCGGCGCCTTGCTCGTGACGGAGTATTCCGTCACGTTGCGCACCGTTTCGCCGTCGATCTGCAGGGCGGTCGGACGGTCGAACTTGACCGTGATTTCGTGACCGGTCAGCGTTTTGGTCATCTCGGTGTGCTTGACGTGCTCGCCCTTGAAAATGGACGGGAAGACGATCAGCGTCTTGAGCTTGCCGGAACCGTACATCACGGATACCGTGACCGTGCGCTCGGCGTTCAGGCGGTCCTGCCTGGGAGCGATCATCATGCCGCCGCCGTAGAAGCGGCCGTTCATCGTCGGCGCGAGCCAGACCTTCCGGAACTTGTACTCTTTTCCGTCTACGGTAACAATCGCGTTGGCGGGTTTGAAGTGGAACAGAAGCCCCTTGATCGCGATCGAAGTATAATTGACGGGCTTGTCCGACTTCGCGCGCTGCTTGTCACCTGCCTCGCAGCAGTAGCCGTCGATGCCGTAGCCGATGCCGTTAAGGAAACGGCAGGTCCTGCCTTTGACCGTGACGGTCGGCAGATCGCGGAGGTATTTCTTGATGGAGAAGGGCGGCTCGCCGACCTTTTTGCCCAGATCGTTCAGAAAATCGTTGCCCGTGCCGACGGCGTAATAGAGAATGTCGTTTGGAACGTCCATTCCATCCGTCTCGTTCACGAAGCGGTTGATCGTTCCGTCGCCGCCGGTCAGGATCACGCCGTCGTCGGGGGCGATCGAACGCAGGAACGCTGCGTAGCCGTCGAGCTTTGTCACGTCATGGAACTTGAGCTCGGCGTTTTCCATTTTCAGCTTCTTCGCCGCTTCCGCGCCTGCGCCGTTGCCGGCAAGCGGATTGAACAGAACGTGATAGGTCATTTTATGTACCTTCCTTATTTGTTTTTTTCTATTATATACCCTGTCGCATTATGTCGCAACAGTTTTTTTCGTTGACAGGGGACGAACATACCGCTATACTGTCGTTAATAGATGCCTCCCTCCTGAGGGAGGCGGCGCGGCGTCAGCCGTGTCGGAGGGAGCAAGCACGCAGCTTTATGAAACTCCCTCAGTCAGCGTCGCTGACAGCTCCCTCGGAGAGAGCCAAGCGCCTCCTGCGGAACGAGTACAGAACAGAAGAGGAATGAACATGGACAAGGAGACCCTTCGTCGGGAAATGAGAAGCATACGGCAGACGATGCGCGAGGAGGAAATCGCCGCAGCGTCGGACAGGCTGGCAGGGCGGCTCTTTGCCCATCCGCTCTACCGCGCGGCGAAAACGCTCTACGTTTACCTGAGCGCAAATCAGGAGGTGCGGACGGATGAAATCATCCGGCAGGCGAGGAAGGACGGCAAGCTTGTCGCCGCGCCGAAGGTCTGCGGCAGCGAGCTGCGCTTTTTCTGGCTCAACGAAAGCACAACGCTTCAAACGGGCAGCTTCGGCATTCTGGAACCGGTGAACGGACAGGAGGCGGACGATCCGACCGCGCTTGTCCTGCTGCCCGGTCTGGCGTTCGACCGCTCGGGTCGTCGCCTCGGCTACGGCGGCGGCTACTATGACCGCTTTCTCGCTCGGGAAACAGAGCATCCGACCCTCGCGCTGTGCTATGGTTTCCAGCTTGTTGACGAACTTCCCGCCGAGCCGCACGACGTTACCGCCGGCGCGGTACTGGTCGCCGAATAAAAAGACTTGACAAAATTGGTTTATTGGAGTAAACTACAAATGCGGTTTATTCTGATAAACCAATTTTGCGTTACGGAGGACTGCTTTATGGGTGATTTCGAGCTTGGCGCGGTGCAGGAGCGGTTTGCCGACCTCGTGTGGGCGCATGAACCCGTCGGATCGGGCGAATTGGTCAAAATATGCGAACGAGAACTGAACTGGAAGAAGCCGACCACCTACACGGTGCTGCGGAAGCTCTGTGAAAAGGGTCTTCTGCAGAACGAGAAGGGGATCGTGACCTCGCGGATTTCGCGCGATGAATTCTATTCGGCAAAGAGCGAGCAGGTCGTTTCGGAGTCGTTCGAGGGATCTCTGCCTGCCTTTGTCGCGGCGTTTATTTCGCGCAAGCATTTGTCCTCGCAGGAGGCGGACGAAATCCAACGCATGATCGATGCCTTCCGAAAGGAGGGAACGCCGTGAGCGCAGTCTTTCTCAAGCTCCTGAACATGAGCATTACGGCGAGCTGGCTGATCCTTGCGGTGCTGGCTGCGCGGCTGCTGTTGAAGAAAGCGCCGAGGTGGATCGTCTGCCTGCTGTGGGGGCTTGCCGCGCTGCGTCTGCTGATCCCATTTTCCCTGCAGAGCGTCTTCAGCGTGGTGCCGAGCGCGGAAACGGTTCCCGTGGATATTGCCGTTTCGCCCCAACCGGCGATCCATACCGGCTTCACCATTGTGAATCATACGGTCAATCCGATCCTTACGGAGACCTTTGCGCCGGATCCTACGGCAAGCGTAAATCCGCTGCAGACTGTCGTTTTCGTCGCGTCCGTCGTCTGGGCGGTCGGCGCGTCGATCCTGCTCCTTTACGCGCTGATCAGCTTTTTGCGGCTGCGGAAAACCGTTGCCGCGCGTGTGCCGATTGCAGAGCGCGTCTTTGCCTGCGACGAGGTCAAAACGCCGTTCATTCTCGGCGTGATTCGTCCGAAAATCTACGTTCCGTCCGCTATGGGCGGGGAGACGCTGGATTGCGTGCTCCGCCACGAAGAAGCGCATCTGAAACGGCGCGATCACTGGTGGAAGCCGCTCGGGTTTCTTCTTCTGAGCCTCTATTGGTTCAATCCGCTCTGCTGGGTCGCCTATATCCTGCTCTGCCGCGATATCGAAACGGCGTGCGACGAAAAAGTCATCCGGGACATGGATCGCGAGAGCGTGGCGGCGTATTCGCAGGCGCTTCTGGACTGCGGCTTCCAAAGAAAAACAATAACCGCCTGTCCGCTTGCCTTCGGGGAGGTCGGCGTGAAGCAGCGCGTCAAAGGGATCCTGAATTACAAAAAGCCCGCGTTCTGGATCATTTTGATCGCTCTCGTCGTCTGCGTTGTGCTCGCGGTCTGTCTGCTGACCGACCCGCGCTCGGACGAACCGCCGACGGAGAGCACAAACGAATCGTCAGCAGAGAGTATGAGCGAATCGCTGCCGGAAGTCCCTTGGAACACCTGCGTGATTCGTGACCTTCAATATGCTTCCGGAACGTATTTTTGCGTTATCCGTTCTGACGCTACGCTGATATTTGCCGCAACTGATTCGGTTACCTCCATCTCGGCGTTTCTTGATAACAAAGACCCGCATCTGATCAGAGCGGAAGAGAAAAAACTCACGGCGGAAGAATTCAAGGAATTCACCGCACTGCTGGACGCAATTTACGAAAACGGAACGCTCGAGCCTGCGCCGGAGCCGGATGAAAGCCGGCGTACCGGGATTGTCTGTGGCTCGGAATGCAGTTTCTGGTTGGACGGCGCGGAGATTGGCCCATATAATCTCGTCGCTTATAACGACTATCCTCCCGAAGAATACAGCAAGCTGCTGGACTGGATGCGGGAGCAATACAACAGCGCAGTGTTTTCAAAGAATGATCAAGCAATGGAAAATGCTGCTCCTGCCGCAGTAAGATGGTTTGATGTCCTGCATGGAGACGACCAATGGAGCGGCACGAAGCAGATCACGATCGACGCATATCCGGACACCGTCTTTGAGTGCAATTCCAGTACGGTAACGGCCATCGTCGATCACACGCCCACAGAGCTGCTGAACGGAATGCCGATTCATAGCGTGTACGTCTGCGATCTGAACGGCGACGGCGCGCCGGAGATCTGCGCCACGGTCAGCTACGGCTCCGGCATGATCGATACAAGGCTCAGGGTGCATGAAATGAAGTCGGGCGTTACCTATGTGCTCTCCGCAAGAGGCAAGTTTGATTATTGCCTGAATCTGCGAGACGGCAGCATGATCGTGGAAAAGCGCCGCTATGGAGCGAACCATGGAATGGGAGAGCTTGTTGCGACCGGCAGACTGACGCTGGAGGAGGACGGCCTGCATCTCATACTTGAGGGAGCGGAAGCGCGTGAAGACGTCGACGCGGAACGAGAGCAATATGCCGCGCAGCAATACGCAACAGAGACATTTGTCTATGTTTATCCCGGCTCGAACCCGATCCCGATGCATACCGACAACGTGTATTACTGCGATCTGAACGGCGACGGAGTGCCGGAGCGGTGCGAAAACGCTTTGTTTGGCTCCGGTTTTGTGGATGAAAGGATCTGCGTGTATGACGGTCAGACCGGCGTTGAGTATGAGTTGTCTGCCCGGGGCGAGTTCGATTATCGGATCAGTCAGCAAATCGGAGAACTACTGATTGTGCAGAAACGCAATTACAATGAGCAGGTAGTCATTGAGTTCGGTACGCTGGAGCTGGAGGGAGATGTTTTGCGCTTCGTGCCCATGAATCCGGCTCAAAACATAACGGAACTGCTCACCCGCATCTATACAGACGACGAGCTGACGGCGATCACTCAGTTTAAGGGAACGCTTTCGGAGCTGGGTCAGAAATACCCGATTGAATGTCTGCGGGAAGTCGGTTCCGGGAGCATGCTTTATGCCGTTTATCGGAGCGAAAGCAACGTGACGCTGCTCTATTTCGATCGGAACGGGGAGCAGCAGGGAATACCGAAAAAGTATCACATGGCGCACACGACAGAGGAATTCCAAACGCTGCAAGTCGGCGATACGCTGGACGACGTCAGGGCGTTCGATCCGTACGGCTCCTATCTGTGGCTGTATACCGGCGTGGAGCTGCCTCTCGTTTCAACACACTGCACGACGGACGGCTATTTGGTTTATATCGTATATAATGAAGACAACGTTGTGACAAAAATCGGAATCCGCATGATTTAACGCCGCACCGATGCGGCATAAAAAAGGGACGCGCCTGCGTCCCTTTTCTATATCTTTTACAGCTTCTTGCCTGCGAGGTAGACCGCCTTGCGGTTGAGCTCCGCGTCGCAGAGCACGAAGTCTGCGACCTTGCCGTCCGCGATCGAGCCGACCTCGGAAAGGCAGCCGAGCTGACGCGCGGGGTTGTACGTCGCGGCGCGGATCGCGTCCTCGCGCGGAATGCCGAAGGACACCGCGCGCTGCATGCACTCGTAGAGGTTGGTCGCGGAGCCCGCGATCGTGCCGTCCTCCAGACGGGCGATCCCGTCCTTCAGGAAGACCTGCTGCCCGCCAAGCTCATACTCGCCGTCGGGCATGCCGCAGCAGCGTAAGGCGTCGGAGATCAGCACCATGCGCGCCGCGCCGAACATGCGGAACGCCAGCCGCACCGAGGCGGGGTGAACGTGCTGCCCGTCGGAGATCAGCTCCGCGCTGACCGTTTCCGCTTCCGCAGCGGCGGCGATCACGCCGGGCTTGCGGTGGTGGATGGAGGGCATGGCGTTATACAGGTGCGTCAGGTGCGTCACGCCGGCGGCGACGCCCTTACGCGCGGCGTCGTAGTCCGCGTCGGTGTGGGCGATCGAGACGGTGCAGAGCGATTTTGCCTTGCGGATGAAGTCCTCCGCGCCCTCTAATTCCGGCGCGACGTCTACGATCCGGACCAGACCGCCACAGCCGTCATAGAGCGCCTTGAACGCTTCAAAATCGGGTTTGCGGAGATATGCGCCGTTTTGCGCGCCCTTTTTCTTTTCGGAGAAGAAGGGTCCTTCCATCTGGATGCCGCGCAGCGCCGCGCCGTCTTCGGGACGGGCGTCCGCGTAGGCTTTTGCCGCGGCGAAGGCGGCTGCGAGGGTTTCGTAAGGAAGCGTCATCGACGCGGGCGCGAACGAGGTCACGCCGTTCTTCGCCAGATACTTTGCCATGGCGACTACGCCCTCTAACTTCCCGTCCGAGAAGTCCGCGCCGGAATTCCCGTGGGTATGCACGTCGATCAGACCGGGAATGACGTAAGCGCCGCCGAGATCGACCGCGTCGGGCGCAGCGTCGCCGAGGACGCTGCAGAATCTGCCGTTTTCAACGGAAAAACTGCCGCGCTCAAAGCGGAACTGTTCGGTATAGATCCATGCGTTCTTGTAATTCATAAGATTTCCTCCGTTCAAAGAAATGGCATTCCGAAGAATCGAAATGCCATTTTGTTTGTTATTTTCTTGCTTCGGGCAGGCTTGCCGCGGCGACGGACTGACCGACGCGGCGAGTCTTCTCGTCCGGCAGCATGACGCGCACTTTTTCGGCAAGCTCCGGATATTCGTCCTGCATGATCGCAAGGCAGCTGTCGAGCACGATGCTGCCGCCGATGCCGGACATCACACGTCCGAGGACGATCATGTGGTGCACGTCGTAGAAGCGGCAATAGAGCTTCATCGTGTGGGCAAGATACGCGCCGATTGACGCGAAAATCTTCCGCGCGCGCTCGTCGCCCTTTTCCACGAGCGCCTGCACCGCCTTGAGCTTTTCGGCGGGGGTCAGGCTCTCGTCGAGCTCGATTCCCGCCTTCGGCGCGAGCTTGATGACAGCGTCCTGTGAGAAGTACTTGCAGCCGACGCCGATATCGGTCGACCATTCGTCCGCCATCGCGCCCTCATAAAGATCGACGGGAGCGAAAGCAAGCTCATTGAGCCAGCCGAGGACGTTGCCGTCGGCGTCGACATAGCCGACCGCTTCGCTCGTGCCCATCGCCATGCCCATGACGGAGCCGACTTCCATGCCCATCGCGCCGGCGAGGGCAGTCACGTCGCCGTCGTTTGCGACGACGATGGGAACGTCGCCCAGCTCCTTCGCGGCGCGGTCATAGATCGTCTTGACCAGCTCGCGCTTTTCTCTGGGGACCTTGATGAACAGGGAGGAGACCATCGGGCTGTTGCCGATGAACACGCCGGCGGAGGAAACGCCGATGCCGTCCACGCGCGGCATTTTGGACGCCGCTGTTTTGAAGGCGGCGACGATGCCGTCGAAGTGATACTGCGGGTCGGATTCCGTCTTCGGGTGCCAGACAACTTCCTCGGAGTAGACGGTTTTGCCGTCGATGACGGCGGAAACCTTGCGGTCGGAGCCGCCCGCGTCAAAGCCGATGCGGCAGCCGTCCATGTGACCGCCGATGTGGACGGCGGCCTCGTTCGCCTTAGGGCAGTCTTCCAATTTGCAGTCGATGACTTCAAAGGGAACCTCGTACACGTCCTGCATGAACTGCACGTCGAATTTGCGTTCGCCCTCAAGAGTGTACGCCTTTTGCAGCCGCTGCGCCAGCGCGCTGTTGCCGCAGATGTAGATGCGGAAGCCGCCGATCGACCACAGCAGGAACTTCACGTAGCGTTCGACGAAGCGGTAATCCGCCTCGGCAAGCTCAGGCGTGCCGTGGATCTTGGTATGATGCACAGAAATCTTGCTCTTGTCGCGCTCGATGGCGATGGCAAGCGGCTGCGACGCACCCTTTTCATAGGCGTCGATCCAGACGCCGAACGGGATGAAATCCTCGTCGAGGACAGGCATATTTTTGACTTGATAGTCGATGCCCAGATAGTTCAGCGTCGGCTTCTTCGCGTTCGCGGCTTCTTCGCGGACGATCCTCTGCATTTCGTCCCACTTCTTCTCCATGTCGGCGACCAGCTTGAGCTGCGTGCGGGCACGGACGAGGTTATGATCGGGATAGGCGATCTTGAAATAGCGGTCGCCGTCGAGATAGTCCGTCAGGAAGCGGACAGCCAGCTCCAGCGTGATGATCTTCGCGCCGAGCGGAAGAAGCTCCGTCTCTTTCTCGGTCAGACTGGGACAGGCAGTCAGATAACCCCGCGTGTAGACGCGGAACAGATCGAGATTCAGCTCCATCTTGTCCAGATCCGGCTCATCCTCGGCGGCGGTCGCCGCGCCGAAACGGATAGAATCACCGAAGTCGTACAGGGAAGAGCCGGGCATAACGGTGTCCAGATCAAGCACGCACATCGCCTTGCGGGTCTTCGCATTCAGAAGGACGTTGTTCAGCTTGGTGTCATTGTGCGTGACGCGGAGGGGCAGCTCGCCGGTCTCCAGAAGATGAACGAGCGTGCCTGCCTCCTGCTCCCGCGCTTCGATGAAGGCGATCTCGTCTCTGACGGTGATGGCTCTGTGGACGCGGTCGGCATTCAGCGCCTCGCGGAACTGACGGTAGCGGTTGACGGTGTTGTGGAACATGGGAATGGTCTCGTGCAGGGTCTGCGCAGGGAAATCGCCCAGCAGCTCCTGGAATCTGCCGAACGCGATCGCACTCTCATAGAAATCCTTGTCGGATTCCGGCGCTTCGAGGCAGATGCCGTCCGCGAATTCGTAGCAGCGCCAGTACTCGTCATCCTCGTCCACGTAGTAGTATGTACCCTCGTCGGAGAGCATGAAGTTCAGCGTTTCGCTCGGGTCGCTGACGCGGCCGCGCAGATACTCCGTCACAGCGCCGACGTTCTCCATGACCCCCTTCGGGTCGGAAAAGACGTACTTGTTGATGCGCTGCAAAATGTAAACGTGCCGATCATCGGTCTGCACGCGATAGGTGCTGTTGATGTGTCCGGAGCCAAATTCACTGATGATAACGGGTGTTCCGCTAATTCGGAAATGGGAAACTGCGGTTTCCGGCATCAATTTATTTTTCAATGAGATCATCCTCTCAATGGTTTATTCATTCTATGACTGCGGCACCGATCCGGTGCCCCGCGTACATTTCGTTCTATTCTACAACACATTTGTCAAAAAAGCAAGCAGATTTTCCATTTTTTGCGGTGCCGCCTTTTGCACGACCATACAATTTTTGCAAGCGAACAAAGTCTCCGGCCCGTGGGAGCCGGAGACTTGTCTTATGCGCCGATGATACCGGATTTCAGCAGGATCGTCAGGATCGTGCCCATGACGGCAAAATAGAGCAAAGTCGACGGAATCAGACAGTCCACCGCCAGCTTTGTGTCCTTGCCGTATTGCTTCGCCCAAAGAACCGCGGTGATCGGCGCGGGACTGCCGAGCACGATGGCGAGAATGCAGGCGGTCTTGAACGGAAGCAGGAAATACAGAACGCCGAAGACGATGCATGGCAGAACGAGTACTTTCCACAGGGAATACAAGATCGCCGTTTTGCTTTTGACCCACCCGAACAGCCCGTAGCGGCAGATCAGCATGCCGATGAACAGCAGGGCGATCGGAGAGACGGCGGCGGCAAGTCCGTCGAGCGTATAGGTCAAAAACTCCGGCAGCCGCACGGCAAAAACAGAACACAGAATGCCCGCGGTGACAGCGATCAGATTTGGCGTGAGCAGGACTTTTCTGACGATCTCCCTGCGCGCGCCGCCGGAAGAGCCGAGAAAGATCTGATGATGGACGCCCCAGATCAGAAAGTCCACGACAGCGCCGTGGATAAACACGACGGTCATCTCGCTTTCCGTCAAAAACAGGCTCAGCAGGGGAATGCAGACGAAAGAATTGTTGCCGATACCGCTGAGATAGCGAAGAATGGGGCGCGCGTCGGGGTTGGTCTTCCGGAACAGCGGAATGGAGACGAAAAACGGCAGCAGACAGAATACCAGCGTGGCGATCACAGTCGGAACGCCGACGCCGATCAGCTCGTCCACGTCCGTCTTTGCGAAGTTGAGAAACAGCATCGCGGGGAAGCAGACGTTCAGCAGAAGCGGCGGCAGCACGTCGGTCGCGCTCTCCGGGACAAGCCTGCTTTTCACGGAAAGATAGCCGATGATGATGACAATCACAAAAAACAGAATACCGTTGAATTGCATAGAAATGACCACCTGTTTGTTTCTTCCTGCCTATCTTACCGCGCACAGACGGGCAAGTCAAGCATTCTGTGTGCAATGCGCAATTATGAGTCCTCTCCCGTTTATGTCATTGCGAGCCGCGAAGGACATTCCGCGAAAGTGTCCCACACTGATACGGACAGATTGCCACGCTTGCCTGCGGCAAGCTCGCAATGACAAGGATGGGGATTCCGCGAAATTTCAAGGCCAATTCCTGCACGAAGATTCTTCCGAATCTCTGCGCCGACAAATTCCCAAATTTTGGTCTTGACAAACCGGACGCGATGTGCGTATAATACAGAAAACCGCAGATGACGAGTGAGTATGTCCGCAGCGGAACGCACAGAGAGCCGCCGATGGTGGGAACGCGGCAGGGAAGTACGGGCAGAATGGACGTCGGAGGGCGAGCTGAACTTGCAGTAGGCGAGACGGAGTGACGCTCCGTTACCAAAGTCAGCGTATGAACGTACGCATAAGTGGGCGCATTGCGCCAAGCCGGGTGGCACCGCAGGAATTCTATCCTGTCCCAGCAAACAAACTGGGACAGGATTTTTGTATCCTCTCCCAAAAACAAGAAAGGAGAAACGCAATGGAAATCCCGTACAAAATCTATCTGGAAGAATCGGAGATGCCGAAGGCATGGTACAACGTCCGTGCCGACATGAAGAACAAACCCGCCCCGCTGTTGAATCCCGGAACGGGCAAGCCGATGACGCTCGACGAGCTGTCGCAGGTCTTCTGCCGCGAGCTTGCGCTGCAGGAGCTTGACTGCGACAATGCGTATATCCCCATTCCGCAGGAGATCCGCGACTTCTACAAGATGTACCGTCCGTCGCCGCTGGTGCGGGCGTACTGTCTGGAAAAGAAGCTCGGCACGCCGGCGCACATCTACTACAAATTTGAGGGCAACAACACCTCCGGCAGTCATAAGCTGAACTCCGCGATCGCGCAGGCGTACTACGCGAAAAAGCAGGGGCTCAAGGGCGTGACGACCGAGACCGGCGCAGGTCAGTGGGGCACGGCGCTTTCCATGGCGTGTTCCTACTTCGGACTGGACTGCCAGGTCTACATGGTCAAGGTCTCCTACGAGCAGAAGCCGTTCCGCCGCGAGGTCATGCGCACCTACGGCGCGTCGGTCACGCCGTCGCCGTCCATGACGACGGAGATCGGCAGAAAGATCAACGCCGAGTTCCCCGGCACGACCGGCTCCCTCGGCTGCGCGATCTCCGAGGCGGTCGAGATGGCGCTCAAGCAGGACGGCTATCGCTACGTGCTCGGCAGCGTCCTGTCGCAGGTGCTGCTGCACCAGTCCGTCATCGGTCTGGAGACCAAGGCGGCAATGGAAAAGTATGGGATCAAGCCCGATATCATCATCGGCTGCGCAGGCGGCGGCTCCAACCTCGGCGGCCTGATCGCGCCGTTCGTCGGTCAGAAGCTCCGCGGCGAAGCGGATATGCGCATTATCGCGGTTGAGCCGGCGTCCTGTCCGAGCCTGACGCGCGGCAAGTACGCCTACGACTTCTGCGATACCGGCATGGTCTGCCCGCTCGCCAAGATGTATACGCTCGGCAGCTCGTTTATCCCATCTGCCAACCACGCGGGCGGTCTGCGCTACCACGGCATGAGCAGCATCATCTCGCAGCTCTACGACGACGGCTATATTGAGGCGAAGAGCGTCGAGCAGACGGCAGTCTTCGAGGCGGCGACGGAATTTGCCCGCGTCGAGGGCATCCTGCCCGCGCCGGAGAGCAGCCATGCCATCCGCGTCGCGATCGACGAGGCGCTCAAGTGCAAGGAGACCGGCGAGGAGAAGAATATCGTCTTCGGTCTGACCGGCACGGGCTATTTCGATCTGGTCGCCTATCAGAAGTACAACGACGGCGAGATGCAGGACTATATCCCGACAGACGAGGATATCGCCAAGAGCCTCGCGCTGCTGCCGATAATCTGAATCAGCATAAAAAATACGGCTGTTGCGTTCGCAACAGCCGTATTTTTTTGTTAGAAGCATTTTTCTTTTCTTTGCTTTCGGCAGTCGTTGATATTCCCGCATTTGTAGCAGACTTCATTGTCGCACACGCCGTCGCGGAAGAATGTGAGAATGTTCTGCACCGTGGTGTCGGCGATGTTCTGCAGCGCCTCCTGCGTCAAAAACGCCTGATGGGAGGTGAGAATGACGTTCGGCATGGAGATCAGCCGCGCCAGCGTATCATCCTCCATGATATGACCGGAGAAATCCTCGAAAAACAAGTCGGATTCCTCCTCATATACGTCCAGACAGGCAGCGCCTACCTTGCGCGCCTTGATGCCCTCAAGGAGCGCTTCCGCGTCGATCAGCGCACCGCGCGACGTGTTGATGATATAGACGCCCTTTTTCATCTGCGCGATCGCGTCGGCGTTGATCAGGTGCTGGGTGTCCTCCGTCAGCGGGCAGTGCAGAGAGATGAAGTCGCTGCGCGCGAACAGCTCGGACAGCGGCACGTAGTCGATTCCCGCGTTTTCCGCCGGATACTTGTCGTAGGCGATCACCTTCATCCCGAAGCCGCGGCAGATGTCGATGAACACCCTGCCGATCTTTCCCGTGCCGATCACGCCGACGGTCTTGCCATGCAGATCGACGCCGGTGAGACCGTCCAGACGGAAGTTGAAATCCTTCGTGCGGATATACGCCTTGTGAATGCGGCGGTTGGAGGTCAGGAGCAGCGCCATCGCGTGCTCCGCGACTGCGTACGGCGAGTAGGCGGGCACGCGGACGACGTGGATTTTTCCAAAGCTGTGCTGCAGATCTACGTTATTGAAGCCGGCACACCGCAGGGCGATGAGCCGGATGCCGTAGTCGTACAGCCGGTCGATCACGGCGGCGTTCACCGTGTCGTTGACAAAGACGCAGACCCCGTCAAAGCCTTTTGCCAGCTTTGCCGTGTCCTCGGTGAGTCTGGTTTCAAAGAACTTGAACGTGACGCCGTGCGCCGCTCCGCTTTGTTCAAAGCAGGGGATATCATAACTTTTGGCGTCAAATACAGCAATATTCATAGGGCCATTCCTTATTTCAGAAGCATTTCTCCGGCCTTGTAGATGTCGCCTGCGCCGACGGTGAGGATGATGTCGCCGTCACGGGCGATGGATTTCAAATACGCGGCGACCTCCGGCAGGGTCTCAAAGAAGACGGAGCCTTCGATCTTCGCGGCAAGGTCTGCGGAGGAAATGCCGATTTTGTTGCTTTCCCGCGCTGCGTAGATCTCCGCCAGCACCGCCACGTCCACGCGCCTGAGCTGCTCGACAAAGTCATCGAACAGCGCCTTGGTGCGCGTGTAGGTATGCGGCTGGAAGGCGAGGATAATGCGCTGGTAGCCCATGGTCTTGACTGCGTCGATCAGGGATTTCAGCTCGCCAGGGTGGTGGGCGTAATCGTCGTAGACCTCCGCACCGTGGTAGGTTCCCTTGTGCTCCATGCGGCGGCCCGCGCCGTAGAATGAGGCCAGTCCGCGGCTGACGGCTTCTCCGTCCACGCTCATGACGTAGGCGGCTGCCGCGGCGGCAAGGGCGTTATAGACGTTGTGCCTGCCGTAGACGTTGAGCTGCACATGGCAGTAGAGCTTCCCGAAGCAGATCACGTCGAACGAGCGCAGGTCCGCAGACAGCTTTTCTGCATGAATGTCGTTTTTCGGGTCGATGCCGAAGGAGATATAGTGGAGGTCTGCGAGGGTGCGAACGGTGTTCTCATCGTCGCCGTTGGCGATGACGTAGCCCGTGCGCGGCACAAGCCCCGCGAACTTGCGGAACGACCGCTCGACCGCTTCCAGATCCTTGAAATAGTCCAGATGATCGGCCTCGATGTTGTTGACGATGGCGATCGTCGGGTAGAAATTCAGGAAAGAATCGCAGTATTCACAGCTTTCCATGATGATCGTGTCGCCATTTCCGACGCGGTGACCCGCGTGCAGCAGCGGCAGATAGCCGCCTAACATGACGGTCGGGTCGCGCTGCGCCTCCATAAAAATATGCGTAATCATGGAGGTGGTCGTCGTCTTGCCATGCGTGCCGGATATGCAGATTGCGTTCTTATACTCGCGCATGATCACGCCCCACGCCTGCGCGCGCTCAAAGACCGGAATGCCCAGCGCGCGGGCGGCGGCGATCTCCGGGTTATCATTATGCGCCGCAGCGGTGCGAATAATACAGTCCGCGCCCTCGATATTTTCCGCGTTGTGACCGATATGCACCTCGATCCCCTTGGCGATCAGCTCGTCGGTCGAGACGGAGGAGTTCATGTCAGAGCCGGTCACGGTCATGCCCATGCCGCGTAAGACGAGTCCGAGCGGACGCATGGAAACGCCGCCGATACCGATCAGATGAATATGCTTTCCGGGCACCAGATAGGCGTCCAGTCGGTTGCGGATTGCCATAGAATAGCCTCCTATGCGAGATTCAACCTATATTATACGATATTGTCAGGCATTTTACAAGGGAAATCATTCCGCGTCGGGAGAAACCGGGCAAAGCTCCTGCGGAAGCGTGAAGCACAGCGTTCTGCCGTCGGGGTGGGGGAAGGTCAGTCGCCATGCGTAAAGCTGCAGATCGCCGCCGGTCTTCGCGCCGTATCTGCGGTCGCCGCAGAGCGGAAATCCGCGCGATGCAAACTGCACGCGAATCTGGTGCGTGCGTCCGGTGTGCAGCGTGACGTGGAGCAGGGAAGCTTCTTCTCCGCCGCGCAGCACTTCGTAGGAAAGCCGCGCCTCGCGGACGCCGTTTCGCCTGCGCTTGACGACGTAAGTTTTATTCTTCACGCGGTCGTGGTACAATAAGTCCGTCAGCTCGCTGGACGGCGCGGGCTGCCCTTCGCACACGGCGAGGTATTCCTTGCGCACAGTCTTGCCCATCGCGTCGGACAGGAAAGCGGCGCAAGCGGCGGTTTTCGCAAAGACCATCAGCCCCGTCGCCTCGCGGTCAAGCCGGTGGACAGGGAATACAGGACAGGGAAGACCGTCCGTGACCGCGGGCTTTCCGGAGGCGTCCTTCACCGACAGGATACCGCGCGGCTTGACGCAGACGAGTAGCGCGTCGTCTTCATATAAGATCGGGATACTGTCCGCCATAGGCTCGCCTCCTTTTTCCCTATCATAACGGAGCGCGTTCCAAAATGCAAGAAGCGGCTTGTTTTCTAATCGAAAAAATGCTATAATTTCAAGGAAATAATCAAACGGGGGTGATCAAATGAAAGAACGCTACACTGTGACGGGCATGAGCTGCGCCGCCTGCTCTGCCAGAGTGCAGCGGGTGACGGAAAAGCTGGAGGGCGTGAAGTCCTCCGAGGTCAACCTGCTTGCCGGCACGATGGAAATCGAATACGACGAAACGCGCCTTTCTCCTGACGACATCATCGCCGCCGTTACCGCGGCGGGCTACGGCGCGGAAAAGCAGTCGAACACCGTCAAGCGGGAGAACAAGGCGCAGGACGAAGCGCTGCGGGGCATGAAGCTCCGGCTCTTCGTTTCGATTCCGCTTTTGCTGATCCTGATGTATTTTTCCATGGGTCACATGATCGGGCTGCCGCTGGCGCACGAACTGCACGGCACACTGACCGGCGCGCTGGTGCAGCTTTCGCTGACGCTGCCGATCGTGATCGTCAACCGCACCTATTATATCAAGGGCGTGAAGACCCTCCTGCACGGCGGACCGAACATGGACACACTGATCGCGGTCGGTTCGGGCGCGGCGCTGGTCTACGGCGTCATCGTGACCGTCCGGCTTGCGCTCGGCAAGAGCGCCGACGATCTCTATTTTGAATCCGCCGCCATGATTCTGACCCTCGTGACCCTCGGCAAATACTTCGAGACGCGCTCCAAGGGCAAGACCGGCGAGGCGATCACCGCGCTGATGGACCTTTCTCCGCAGACCGCGCTGGTCGAGCGCGGCGGCGCGTGGGTCGAGGTACCGACTGCGCAGGTGCAGAAGGGCGAGACCGTGCAGGTGCGTCCCGGCGCGAGAATTCCGGTGGACGGCACGGTGCTGGAGGGTGAGTCCGACGTGGACGAGAGCGCGCTGACAGGCGAGAGCCTGCCCGTGCATAAAATAGCGGGCGACACGCTCGCAGCCGCCACGGTCAATCAGACGGGCGTTCTGACCTTCCGCGCCGACAAGGTCGGCGAGGATACGACCCTCGCGCAGATGATCCGTCTGGTTGAGGAGGCGGGCAGCTCCAAAGCGCCGATCTCCCGTCTGGCGGACAAGGTCGCGGGCGTCTTCGTGCCCGTTGTCATCGGCATCGCCCTCGTGACCTTCGCCGTCTGGCTGCTGCTCGGCAAGGAGCTTTCTTTCGCGCTTTCCGCAGCGATCTCCGTTCTGGTGATCTCCTGCCCGTGCGCGCTCGGACTGGCGACGCCGGTCGCGATCATGGTCGCCACCGGACGCGGCGCGAAGCTCGGCATTCTGATTCGCTCGGCGGAAGCGCTGGAGACGCTGCACCACGTAGACACCGTTGCGATGGATAAGACCGGCACGCTGACGGAGGGAAAACTGTTCGTGACCGGGGTGATCGGCGCAGAGCCGGAACGCCTGCTTGCGACCGTCGGCGCGATGGAGCAGTATTCGGAGCATCCGATCGCTGCGGCAGCGGTCGCGGAGTGCAGGCGTCGCGGATTAACCATACCGACGCCGGAACGCTTTGAGGCGGTTCCGGGCAGAGGCGTGACCTGCCGTTTGGAGGGAAAGGACTGGTTCTGCGGCAACCGCGCCTATTTAGAGGAAAACGGCGTGAAGATCCCGACAGGGGAGCTTCCTGCAGGAACACTGCTGTTTTGCGGTGCAGAGGACGAATACCTCGGGCTGCTCGTCATGGCGGATACGGAAAAAAGGACGGCGAAAACCGCCGTGCAGACGCTTCACAGCATGGGCGTAAAAGTCAAAATGCTGACCGGCGACAGCCGCGCCGCCGCGCAGTCGATCGCGGACAAACTCGGCATCGACGAGATCAGCGCGGAGATCCTGCCTGCCAACAAGGAAAAGGAAATTGCCGCGCTGCAGGAGAGCGGCCGCAAGGTCGCCATGGTCGGCGACGGCATCAACGACGCGCCCGCGCTGGTGCGCGCTGACGTCGGCATCGCCATCGGCGCAGGTACGGATATCGCCATCGAGGCGGCGGACATCGTGCTGATGCGCAGCGATCCGACCGACGCTGCCGCAGCGATTGCCCTGAGCCGTGCGACGATCCGCAATATCAAGATGAATCTGTTCTGGGCGTTTTTCTACAACAGCGTCGGAATCCCCGTCGCCGCGCTCGGCCTGCTCAACCCGATGATCGGAGCCGCCGCCATGAGCTTCAGCTCCGTCTGCGTGGTCACCAACGCCCTGCGTCTGCGCTCATTCCGACCGAAATATCAGACCATCCCGAAAGGAGAAGAAACAATGACGATCCAAATCGAAGGCATGATGTGCATGCACTGCAAGGCAGCCGTGGAAAAGGCGCTGCTGGCAGTCGACGGCGTGGAAGCGGTCGAGGTCAGTCTGGAGAACAAATGCGCGACCGTGACCGGATCCGCCGACCCCGCTGCGCTGCGCAGGGCTGTGATCGATGCCGGCTATCAGGTCATAGACTGAAATATCCCCTCTGCATGGCAGAAATGCGGTGCAGGGGGATGTTTTTTATCAAAAAAATCAAGATTTCTCTTTGACAAATCTTCTGAAAATCTGCTATAATACAATTATAAATACTACGGAAGGAGAACGGAACATGTACCAGGTCGGGGAAACCGTATTCTACGGCACGGAAGGCGTATGCCGTGTGGAAGACATCCGCGAGATGAAGATAAACCGCGAAACGGCGGAGTACTACGTCCTGCGTCCGATCTACCGCGAAGGCTCGACCGTTTTCGTTCCGCTCTTGAATGAAGCGCTGGTGTCGCGGATGCGCCCGCTGCTGACGAAAAAGCAGATCGAGAAGATGATCGATGAGGTAAACCGTGCTGACGAGGAATGGATCGACGATGCGTCCGAGCGCAAGGCGGCATATCAGCAGACCCTGCTCAGCGGCAACCGCCGCGATATTCTGTCCATGGTGCGTGTGCTGCATCTGCACCGGCAGGAGCTGCAGAGCGCCGGCAAGCGGCTGCGCACGAACGACGAGCAGATGCTCCGCGACGCGGAAAAGCTCCTCGCGGACGAGTTCTCCGTGGTGCTGAACATCAAGCCGCGCGAGGTGGGAGATTATATCCACGCCAAGCTGAAAGAGTAACTAAAAATTGACAAACCCTCCGCGATGCGTTATGATAGAAAAAACGCAAACGGAGGGTTTTATGATGGAAAAAATCTTTACGGAACACGCGCCGGCAGCGATCGGGCCGTATTCGCAGGCGATGAAGGTCGGCAATCTGGTCTACACGTCCGGTCAGATCCCCATCGATCCGAAGACCGGCGAATTCGCCGCGCAGGACATCACCGGTCAGACGGAGCAGGTCATGAAGAATCTGGACGCCGTTCTGACCGCGGCGGGCAGCTCTCTGACCAAGGCCGTCAAGACGCTCTGCTTCCTCAAGGACATGGGCGACTTCGCCGCGTTCAACGCGGTCTACGCAAAATACTTCACCGGCAATCCCGCCAGAAGCTGCGTCGCTGTCGCGGCGCTGCCGAAGGGCGCGCTGGTCGAGGTGGAAGCCGTCGCGGAGATCTGAAGACTCAAAAACGGGTTGCACAGCTTTGTGCAACCCGTTTTTTATTGCCCGAGTTCTTTTGTACGTTTGAATGCCGCGAGCACGGCGTTTTGCGCGGCTGCGCGGAACGCGCCGTCCTCCAGCGCCTTGACGCCCGCGATCGTGCTTCCCGCCGGGGAGCAGACGGCGTCCTTGAGCGCGCCGGGGTGCTGCCCGGTCTCCAGCACCATTTTTCCTGCGCCGAGGACCGTCTGCGCGGCATATTCCACCGCCGTGCTGCGCGGCAGTCCGCAGGAGACGGCGGCGTCGGCGAGCGCCTCGATAAAAATATAGACGAACGCAGGACCGCAGCCTGCAAGCGCGCTTGCTGCGTCGATCATGGCTTCCGGCAGCTTCATCACCCGTCCCGCGCCGGAGAGCGTATCCTCCAAATCTGTGAAGTCTCTTTCCGTGACCTTATCGTTGCCGCAGTAGGGAATTACGCCCTGCCCGACCAGTGCCGGGGTGTTGGGCATGATGCGGATGACGGGATAATCGCCGCCCGCCAACTCCGTGATTCTTTCGCAGGTCAGCCCCGCCGCCATCGTCACAAGCACGAAGCGGTCGAAGCGGTTTTTGAGTATGGGCGCGATCTCTTCAAATAGTTCTTCCATCTTTTGCGGCTTCACGCCGAGGAAGATCATGTTCGACCGTTCCGCGAGCGCGCCGCTGCGCATCGCGATGCAGCCGTTCCCATCGGCAAAGCGGCGCGCTTTTTCTATCGTGCGGCTGCTGACGAAAACGGACTGTCCGCCGCAGTTGCGGATCGCGATCTTTGCCAGTGTGCCGCCCATGTTGCCGACAGCGATAAATCCGACTTTTTCCATAGTGATCACCTCAACGAATCTGCCCGCTTCCGCGGACGATATATTTATATGCAGTCAGCTCCCGCAGACCCATCGGACCTCTGGCATGGAGCTTCTGCGTGGAAATGCCCATCTCACAGCCGAGTCCGAATTCGCCGCCGTCGGTGAAGCGGGTGGAGGCGTTGACGTAGACGGCTGCGCTGTCGATCAGACGGACGAATCGCTCCGCCGTCGCGCGATCTTCCGTGACGATCGCCTCGCTGTGCCCCGTGGAGTGCGCGGCGATGTGCGCGATCGCCTCGTCCGCGGAAGAAACGGTCTTGACCGCCATGACGTAGTCCAGAAATTCCGTATCAAAATCCTGCGCCTCCGCAGGCTTGCCGAGATAAGCGATGGCTTCCTCATCCGCGCGGAATTCCACGGGGATCTTGCCCGCTGCTTCGCGCCGTGCGACAAGCGCGTCGTTCAGCATCGGAAGGAAGACCGCGGCGATCTCGCGGTGGACGATGCAGACCTCGGCAGCGTTGCAGACGGAGGGACGGCTTGTTTTCGCGTTCTCGATGATCGACAACGCCATCGAAAGATCGGCGGCGCGGTCGACGTAGATATGGCATATTCCCGTGCCGGTCTGGATGCAGGGGACTCTTGCGTTTTCCGTGCAGGCGCGGATCAGCCCCGCGCCGCCGCGCGGAATCAGCAGATCAATATAGCCGACGCCCTGCATCAGCTCCGCCGCGCTTGCGCGCGTGGTGTCCTGCACGAGCTGCACCAGCTCTTTCGGCAGACCCGCCGAGGCGAGGCCGTCCTGCAGCGCCTTCGTGATTGCGGACGCACTGCAAAACGCTTCCTTGCCGCCGCGCAGGATACAGGCGTTGCCGCTCTTGACGCAGAGGGCGGCGGCGTCCGAAGTCACGTTGGGACGGCTTTCGTAGATGATCGCGATCACGCCGAGCGGTACGGCGGTCTTTTCAATCACAAGTCCGTTCGGACGGACGACCCGATTAAGGATTTCCCCGACCGGATCGGGCAGCGCGGCGACCTGACGGACGCCCTCCGCCATGCCCGCGATGCGGCTTTCATTCAGCGCGAGCCGGTCAAGCATGACGGGGGAGATTGTTCCCGCCGCCTTTGCCATGTCGGCGGCGTTTGCTTCCAATATCTCCGGCGTTTGCTCCGTCAGCTTTTCCGCCATGGCGAGCAGCGCCTTGTTTTTCAGTTCCGTATCCGCGCAGGCGAGCAGGGGAGCCGCCGCCTTTGCAGCTTTCATCTGCTCAAGCGTTGTCATTTCGTTTTCTCCCGATAAAGCGCGTGCCGACCGGCGCTCCGTCCGCGATGCGGTAGAGGATCTCCGGCTCGGCGCCGTTTGCGATCACCATGTCGATCCCTGCTGCGCTCACCGTCTGCGCGGCGCGCAGCTTTGTCGTCATGCCGCCCGTCCCGAGCGCGGAGCCGACTCCGCCTGCCAGCCGGAGGATATCCGGCGTGATCTCCGAGACGGTATGGATCAGCTCCGCAGAGGAATCCGACCGCGGATCGGCGGTATACAGCCCATCGATATCCGAAAGCAGAATCAGCAGATCGGCCTTGACGCTCTGCGCGATCACGGCTGCGAGCGTATCGTTGTCGCCTATCACGATTTCTTCCGTTGCGACGGTGTCGTTTTCATTGATGATCGGCAGCGCGCCGAGCGAGAGCAGGCGGAAGAGGGTGTTGAGAAAGTTTTCCCGCCGATGGGGGTCCAGAATATCGCTGCCGGTCAGCAGAATCTGCCCGACCGTGTGGCGGTATTCGGAAAACAGCTTGTCATAGGTGTACATCAGCTCGCACTGACCGACTGCAGCAGCGGCCTGCTTTGTGGGAATGTCGGCCGGACGCTCCCGCAGACCGAGCTTGCCGACTCCCATGCCGATCGCGCCCGAAGAGACGAGAACGATCTCATGCCCGGCATTTTTCAGATCACTCAGCACCTTGCACAGCTGCTCTACGCGGCGGATGTTCAGTCTGCCGGTCGCGTGGGCAAGGGTGGAGGTGCCGACCTTGACAACGATTCTCATAATTATTCCCCCAGTTTGCCCTATTGTAGCAAGGTTTTTCATAAATTGCAATAGATTGCGGATAAATATTCAAACAATTTACAAGCAATGACGGTGTAGCGGCGGCAAAATCACTTTTTCTACGTTGTACACAAAATTTTTTGAAAAAATTTGTGAAAATCACAAAAAAGTTCTTGACATTCACGGGCGCGTGTATTATTATGGACAGGCACGCGCGAGTTAGGGTAACTCTGCGCCTGCACTGCGATGAAGCAGGAGATTGCGTCAAACGACGGTAACTTCTGCGGAGTATGTCCGGTCATCGGGCGGCTGAGGTAATCTGTGTATGTGGCGTATATCGCCGCGAATGGAATGCACGGCCGGCACAAGTCGGCCATTTTTCATGGACGCGGAGTGATACGCACGGTTAAGCGTACACCAATTCGCCTCGACCGTACCCAGCGAGACAACGAAAACTGAGTACGTTATTTCAAGGAGGAAACAACAAAATGGCAAACACCATGATCAGAATTCGCCTGAAGGCTTATGATCATCAGCTCATCGACTCCACTGCGGAGAAAATCGTTGAGTCCGCAAAGCGCAACGGCGCTTCCGTATCCGGTCCGATTCCCCTTCCCACGAAGAAGGAAGTCGTCACCATCCTTCGCGCTGTTCACAAGTACAAGGATTCCCGTGAGCAGTTTGAGCGCAGAACCCATAAGAGACTGATCGATATCCTCAACCCGAACGCGAAGTGCATCGAAGCTCTGCAGGGCCTCGACCTTCCCGCAGGCGTTGAGATTGAGATAAAGCTGTAATTTATATACATTATAAATTATGGCGAACCCCGACCGTCTGCCGAGGCGGTCCCGGGTCATGTTGGTAAACCAATGGCTGCCCAATGGTCAAGTTTGCCAACCAATAACCTAAAATAAGGAGTAAGAAAAATGCAGAAAGCAATCATCGGCAAGAAAGTGGGCATGACCCAGATCTTCGATGAGAACGGCCACGTGATCCCCGTCACTGTGATTGAAGCGGGTCCCTGCGTCGTCGCTCAGAAGAAGACGATCGAAAACGATGGCTATGTTTCCGTGCAGCTGGCTTACGGCGACGTCGCCGAGAAGAAGCTGTCCAAGCCGGAACTCGGTCATCTCAAGAAGGCGGGCGTTTCCGCCAAGAAGCATCTCAAGGAATTCAAGCTCGACAACGCTGCTGACCTCGAAGTCGGCGCCGAGATCAAGGCCGACCTGTTCGCCGCCGGCGATCACGTCGACGTGACCGGCATCTCCAAGGGTCATGGCTACCAGGGCGTTATCAAGAGATGGAACGCACAGCGCACCCCGACCAGCCACGGCGGCGGCCCGGTCCACCGTCATGCAGGCTCCATGGGCTCCTCCTCCGATCCCTCCCGTATCTTCAAGGGACACATCGGCGCAGGCCAGATGGGCGTTGAGCAGGTCACTGTGCAGAACCTCGACGTCGTGAAGGTCGATCCCGACCTCAACATGATCGTCATCCGCGGCGCGATCCCCGGCCCGAAGGGCGGCGTCGTGTATATCAAGAGCACCGTTAAGACGATTAAGGTCGCTTCCGGCGCTACCGCGATCAGCAAGAACCCGCAGAAGGCTTCCGGCCGTAACCCGCAGAAGGCTTCCGCAAGAAACGGTTAAGGAAAGGAGAGTTAACTTATGAAGACTAACGTTTTTGATATGAACGGCAAGAAGGTCGGCGAAGTTGAACTTTCCGAAGCTGTTTTCGGTATCGAGCCCAACGAGTCCGTCGTCCATGACGTTGTGAAGAATCACCTGGCAAACTGCCGTCAGGGCACACAGTCCGCTCTGACCCGCGCGGAAGTCTCCGGCGGCGGCAAGAAGCCGTGGCGTCAGAAGGGTACCGGCCACGCCCGTCAGGGCAGCACCCGCGCACCGCAGTGGACGCATGGCGGCATCGTGTTCGCGCCGAAGCCCCGCAGCTACAGCTACACGCTGAACAAGAAAGTTCGCCGTCTGGCGCTGAAGTCCGTTCTGAGCGCAAAGGCACAGTCCGAGAACATCGTTGTGATCGACGAGCTCAAGATGGACGAGATCAAGACCAAGAAGTTCGCCGGTTTCCTGAGCTCGGTCAACGCTGACTGCAAGGCTCTGGTCGTTACCGCAGAGGTCAACGAGAACGTGATCCTCTCGGCGCGTAACCTGCCCGGCGTACAGACCACTTTTGCAAACCTTATCAACGTCTACGACATTCTGAACGCGAAGAAGCTCGTTGTCGATAAGGCTGCGCTCGCGAAGATTGAGGAGGTGTTCGCATGAAGACTGCTTATGATATCATCATCCGTCCGGTCATCACCGAACAGTCCATGGAAGCGACCGATCTGAAGAAGTACGTTTTCATCGTTGCGAACGATGCGAACAAGACCGAGATCAAGAAGGCGGTTTCCGAGATCTTCGGCGTGAAGGTCGAAAAGGTCACCACCATCCGCATGGATGGCAAGCTGCACCGTCAGGGCAGCTATCCGCAGGGTCGCACCGCGTCCTACAAGAAGGCTGTCGTGAAGCTGACTGCCGATTCCAAGACCATCGAATTCTTCGAGGGTATGGTCTAAACCATCTCAATTAAAGGAGTGTAACGCAAAATGGCGATTAAAACTTACAAGCCTTATACCCCCGCTCGCCGCGGCATGACCGTGTCCGCGTTTGAGGGCGTAGATAAGAAGGCAAAGCCCGAGCGTAGCCTGGTTGAGACCCTGAAGAAGCATTCCGGTCGCAACAGCTACGGCAGAATCACCGTCCGTCATCGCGGCGGCGGCAACAAGAAAAAGTACCGTATCATTGACTTCAGACGCAACAAGCTGGATATGCCGGCAGTCGTGGAGCGGATCGAATACGATCCCAACCGCAGCGCGTTCATCGCTCTGGTCAAGTACGAAGACGGCGAGCTCCGCTACATTCTGGCTCCGGTCGGTCTGAAGCCCGGCGCAACCGTCCTGGCATCCGCAGCGGCCGACATTAAGCCCGGCAACTGCCTGCCCATCGCGAACATCCCCGTTGGTACCGTGATCCACAACATCGAGCTTCAGCCCGGCTCCGGCGCACAGCTCGTCCGCAGCGCAGGCGTTGCGGCACAGCTCCTCGCCAAGGAGACCGAGAAGGGCCTGGCGCAGGTCAGAATGCCCTCCGGCGAAGTCCGCTATATCCCGCTCAACTGCACCGCGTGCATCGGTCAGGTCGGCAACATCGATCATGGCAACATCCACATCGGCAAGGCCGGCCGTACCCGTCACATGGGTATCCGCCCGACCGTCCGCGGCTCCGTCATGAACCCGAACGACCATCCGCACGGCGGCGGCGAAGGCCGCGCTCCGGTCGGCCGTCCCGGCCCTGTCACTCCGTGGGGCAAGCCGGCGATGGGTTACAAGACCCGCAAGACGAAGAACCGTACCAACAAGTTCATCATCAAGCGCAGAAACAGTAAGTAAGGAGGAAATGAATAATGAGCAGAAGCATTAAGAAAGGCCCGTTTGTTGCTCCTGAGCTGTATAAGCGCGTCGAAGAGCTCAACAAAACCGGTGAAAAGAAAGTGCTGAAGACCTGGTCCAGATCTTCCACCATTTTCCCCTCCTTTGTCGGTCACACAATCGCTGTCCATGACGGTCGCAAGCATGTTCCCGTCTACGTGACAGAAGACATGGTTGGTCATAAGCTGGGCGAGTTCGTTCCCACCAGAACGTTCCGCGGTCACTCCGGCTCCAAGACCTCCAATGCGAAGTAAGGAAGGAGAAAGACATGGAAGCAAAAGCACATCTGAAATACCTGCGTATTTCTCCGCGCAAGGTTTCGATCCTCTGCGATCTGATTCGCGGCAAGGACGCGAAGACCGCATGCGCATATATCATGCAGACCCCGAAGGCAGCTTCTGAGCCCATGCTCAAGCTCCTCAAGAGCGCGATCGCCAATGCTGAGAACAATCACGGCATGGACGCTGACAATCTCTACGTCTCCACCGCGATTGCAAACCCCGGCCCCACGCTCAAGCGCGGCAGACCGAGAGCAAAAGGCAGATACAATCGCATTCTCAAGAGAACGACTCACCTCACCATCGGCGTGAGCGAGAAGGCTTAAGGAGGTTACTATGGGACAGAAAGTTAATCCTCATGGTTTGCGCGTTGGCGTAATCAAGGACTGGGATTCCCGTTGGTATGCCCGCAACGACAAGGTCGGCGACCTGCTCGTTGAGGACTACAACATCCGCAAGGATCTCAAGAAGAGACTCTTTGCCGCCGGCATTGCGAAGATCGAGATCGAGCGCAGCAACGCCCGCGTGAAGATCAATCTGCACTGCTCCCGCCCCGGCGTCGTTATCGGCAAGGGCGGTCAGGAGATCGAAAAGCTCCGCATGGAGCTCGAGCAGAAGATCGGCAAGTCTGTCGCTCTGAACATCGTTGAAGTTCGCAGCCCGGACCTGAACGCTCAGCTTGTCGCAGAGAACATCGCGGCACAGCTTGAGAAGAGAATTTCCTTCCGCCGTGCAATGAAGCAGGCGATGCAGAGAGCGACCCGCCTGGGCGCGAAGGGCATCAAGTGCGCTTGCGGCGGCCGTCTCGGCGGCGCGGAAATCGCCCGCAGCGAGTCCTATCACGAGGGCACCATCCCCCTGCAGACCCTCCGTGCGGACATCGAGTACGGCTTTGCGGAAGCAAACACCACCTATGGCAAGATCGGCTGCAAGGTGTGGATCTACAAGGGCGAAGTCCTGAACTCCACGCTGCGTCAGTCCGCTCCGGAAGCGCCCCGTCGTGACCGCCGCAACAACGACCGTCGTCGTGACGACCGTCGTCAGGGCGGTGAGCGCCGCGGCGACCGGAAGCCTTTCAATGGCGAGCGTCGTCGTGACGACCGCAGAGAAGGAGGCAACCGCTAATGTTAATGCCCAAGAGAACAAAGTTCCGTCGAGTACAGCGCGGCCGTATGAAGGGCGCGGCTTCTCGCGGCAATAAGGTATCCTACGGCGATTACGGCATTCAGGCCGTAGAGCCCGGCTGGATCACCGGCAACCAGATCGAAGCGGCTCGTATCGCGATGACCCGTTACACCAAGCGCAGCGGTCAGGTCTGGATCAAAATCTTCCCCGACAAGCCTGTTTCTAAGAAGGCTCTCGGCGTCCGTATGGGCTCCGGTAAGGGCGCTCCCGAATACTGGGTTGCAGTCGTCAAGGCACAGAAGGTCATGTTCGAGATCGGCGGCGTGTCCGAAGAAGACGCTCGTGAAGCGCTTCGTCTGGCACAGCACAAGCTGCCCATCAAGACCAAGATCGTTGCCCGCGAGGAAGCAGTATCTGAGAATGGTGGTGAATAATGATGAAGGCTAAAGAACTCAGAGCCATGTCCGTGGCGGACCTGGAAGCGAAGGTCAAGGATCTGAAGAAGGATCTCTTCTTCCTGCGCATGCAGCATGCAACGAACCAGCTCGATAATCCGATCAAAATCGCCGCTGTCAAGAAAGACATTGCCCGCATCAAAACAATTATTCGTGAGAAAGAGACCGCAATCTGAGGAGGTAAGCGAAAATGAGTGAAACTACAAGAGCTTTCCGCAAAACCAGAGTTGGTCAGGTCGTCTCCGATAAGATGGACAAGACCATCGTGGTTGCTATTGAGGACAGCGTGCAGCACAAGCTGTACAAAAAAATCGTGAAAAGAACCTATAAGCTGAAGGCGCACGACGAAAACAACGAGTGCGGCGTCGGCGATACCGTTAAGGTGATGGAGTGCCGCCCCCTGTCCAAGGACAAGAGATGGCGTCTCGTTGAAATCATCAAGAAGGCTGAATAAGGAGGTCGACAACTAATGATCCAAGAAGAATCTTATCTGAAAGTTGCTGACAACACCGGCGCGAAGGAGATCAAGTGCATCCGCATTCTCGGCGGCTCCAGACGCAAGTTCGGCAATATCGGCGATGTCATCATCGCCTCCGTCCGTAAGGCAGCTCCCGGCGGCACCGTGAAGAAGGGCGAAGTTGTTCGCGCCGTCATCGTCCGTACCGCGAAGGGCGTCCGCCGCACCGACGGCACCTATGTTCGTTTCGATGAGAACGCAGCAGTTCTGGTCAAAGAGGACAAGAATCCCTGCGGTACCCGTATTTTTGGGCCGGTCGCAAGAGAGCTTCGTGACAAGGAATACATGAAGATCCTCTCCCTGGCGCCGGAAGTCATTTAATAGGGGGAGCAAAGAATGAACATTAAGAAAAACGATACCGTTATCGTCTTGTCCGGCAAGTCCAAGGGCAAGAAGGGCAAGGTCCTCACCGCCATGCCCAGCGAAGGCAAAGTCATTGTCGAAGGCGTCAACATCGCTACCTGCCACGTGAAGGCTCGCAAGCAGAATGAGACCAGCGGCATTGTCAAGCGTGAGATCCCCATTCGTGTGGACAAGGTCCAGCTCTACTGCTCCAACTGCAAGAAGGGCGTCCGCGTCGGCTTCAACGTCGACGGCGACAAGAAGGTCCGCGTCTGCAAGAAGTGCGGCAAGGAAATCTGAGGAGGAGGAACGAAAACATGGCAAGACTGCAAGTGAAGTACAAAGAAGAAATCGCTCCTGCTCTGATGAAGAAGTTCCAGTACAAGAGCGTCATGCAGATCCCCCAGATCGCGAAGGTCATTGTGAACGTCGGCTGCGGCGAGAGCAAGAACAACGCGAAGGAAATCGAAGCGATCTGCAAGGACATCGCCACCATCACCGGTCAGAAGCCCATCACCACCAAGGCCCGCAAGTCCGTCGCGAACTTCAAGGTTCGTGAAGGCGAGACCGTCGGCGTGAAGGTCACCCTTCGCGGCGCAAAGATGTGGGAGTTCATCGACCGCCTGTTCAATGTGGCGCTGCCCCGTGTCCGCGACTTCCGCGGCATCAACCCCAACGCCTTCGACGGCCGCGGCAACTATGCCCTCGGTCTGAAGGAACAGCTCATCTTCCCGGAAATCGAGTACGATAAGGTCGACAAGATCCGCGGCATGGACATCTGCATCTGCACCACCGCGAACACCGACGAAGAAGCCAAGGAACTGCTGACCATGGTCGGCGCACCGTTCCACGCTTAATTTGGGAGGAAGAACGAAATGGCAAGAAAAGCTATGATCCTGAAGCAGCAGGCTGGAAACAAGTTCTCCACCCGCCGCTACAACCGCTGCAAGATCTGCGGCAGACCCCATGCTTACCTGCGTGACTTCGGCGTATGCCGTATCTGCTTCCGCGAGCTCGCTTACAAGGGCGAGATCCCCGGCGTGAAGAAGGCAAGCTGGTAAAACCAAGACGCCCGAACGGGCAAAACCACACCAAACAGTGTGATCAAAATGTAAAACAGGCATCAGAAGTCAGGGGAAAATGGAGCCGGATTCGCGGCTCACATTCTCCTGATACTCTGGCGTCTTAACGGGTACAGCCCGTAACTTCTAAAGGAGGTAACATCACATGCAAATCACCGATCCCGTAGCAGATATGCTTACCAGAATTCGTAACGCAAACTCTGCAAAGCACGACACCGTTGATGTCCCCGCTTCCAATCTGAAGAAGGACATCGCAAAGATCCTGCTCGACGAAGGCTACATCGCTGGCTACGAAGTCGAAGAGGACGGCAAACAGGGCATGATCCACATCACCCTGAAGTATCTCGGCAATAAGGAAAAGGTCATTTCCGGTCTTCGCCGCGTCTCCAAGCCCGGTCTGCGTGTTTACGCCGGCGCCGAGGAGCTGCCGAAGGTCCTGCGCGGCCTGGGTATTGCCATCATTTCCACATCCAAGGGCGTTATGACCGATAAGGCAGCTCGCGCTGCGCATATCGGCGGCGAAGTCCTTGCGTTCGTCTGGTAAGGAGGTAACACTATGTCCAGAATCGGCAAAATGCCTATCACTGTACCGGCGGGCGTTGAAGTGACCATCGAAGACGGCAACCTTGTTACCGTCAAGGGCCCGAAGGGTACACTGACCAGCAAATTCCATCATGATATGATCATCAAGCAGGAAGGCGCAGTCATCACTGTCTCCCGTCCTGACGAAGAGCATGCACACAAGAGCCTGCATGGTCTGACCCGCACCCTGCTGCACAACATGATCGTCGGCGTCGACAAGGGCTTCAGCAAGGAGCTCGAGGTCAACGGCGTCGGCTACCGTGCAGCGAAAGAAGACAAGAAGCTCGTTCTGAATGTCGGCTATTCTCATCCCGTCACCATGGAAGAGATCGACGGCATCACGATCGAGGTTCCCGCTCCCAACAAGATCGTGATCAGCGGCATCGACAAGCAGAAGGTCGGTCAGTTCGCTGCGAACGTCAGAGGCAAGCGGCCTCCCGAGCCCTATAAGGGCAAGGGCATCAAGTATTCCACCGAAGTTTTGCACCTCAAAGAGGGCAAGGCCGGCGGCAAGAAATAATAGGAGGTGTGCGTAAATGGTTAAGAAGACCGATAAGAAAGCAATGCGCATGAAGCGCCACGTTCGCGTTCGCGGTAAGATCTCCGGCACACCGTGCAGACCCCGCCTGAATGTTTTCAGAAGCAACGCTAACATCTATGCTCAGATCATTGATGATGTCAACGGAGTCACTCTGGTTTCCGCTTCCACCGTGGAAAAAGAGTTCGAAGGCGCAACCGGCAACTGCGAAGCTGCCAAGAAGGTTGGTCAGCTGATCGCCGAGCGCGCAAAGGCCAAGGAGATCGAAGAGGTCGTTTTCGACCGCGGCGGTTATGTCTATCACGGCCGTGTCGCAGCTCTGGCTGACGGCGCCCGCGAAGGCGGACTCAAATTCTAAGAGGAGGAACTGAAGAATGGCTTATAACAGAGCGCCTGAAAAGGACAATGCTCCCGAAATGATCGAACGGGTCGTTTACCTCAACCGTGTCAGCAAGACGGTCAAGGGCGGCCGCGTCATGAAGTTCTCCGCGCTGGTTGTCGTCGGCGACGGCAACGGCACCGTGGGCTACGGCCTCGGCAAGGCGGCGGAGGTTTCCGAAGCCATCCTCAAGGGCATCGCGAACGCGAAGAAGAACCTGCATAAGGTCGTCCTCTCCGGCACCACGATCCCCCATGAGGTCATCGGCATCTACGGTGCAGGCTCCGTCCTGATGAAGCCGGCCTCCGTCGGTACCGGCGTTATTGCCGGCGGCGCAGTCCGTGCTGTCATGGAAGCAGTCGGCATCAGCAACATTCGTACCAAGTGCCTGCGCTCCAATAACCCGCAGAACGTTGTCAAGGCAACGATGCAGGGTCTGCTGAGCCTGCGCGGCCCCGCTGAGGTCGCCCGTATCCGCGGCAAGAGCGTGGAAGAAATCATCGGTTAAGGAGGATACGAACAATGGCACAGTTAAAGATCAAGCTCGTCAAGAGCCTCAACGGTCGTATCCAGAAGCACATTGCCACGGCGGAATCCTTCGGCCTTCGCAAGATCGGCCAGGAGACCATCCAGCCCGACAATGAACAGACTCGCGGCAAGATCGCCAAGATCGGCTATCTGCTCGAGGTCACCGAAGTAGAATAAGGAGGAGACAAGAATGGAATTACATGAACTTGCTCCCGTTCTGGGTTCTACCCAGGTAGCAAAGCGCAAGGGCCGCGGCTGCGGCACCGGCAACGGAAAGACCGCGGGTCGCGGTCACAAGGGTCAGAAGGCTCGCTCCGGCGGCAAGGTCCGTATCGGCTTTGAAGGCGGCCAGATGCCTCTGGCACGCCGCAT
>CAMUZA010000004.1 GCA_947165085.1 uncultured Clostridia bacterium
CTAATTGCTTTTGCGTCATTCCCCGCAGCAGGCGGAAATAGTGAATTCGTTCGCCGATCGCCATAAAAAGACCTCCAAAGAATAGTATCTGCATCAATTATAGCACATTTGTTTAATTTGTCAATATGGATTAAAACAATTTTGTTTAATTTCCCTATTGACTTTAACGTATTTGTTTAGTATGATATAGTAGGAAACCAGATGCTTCAGACAATACAACTGGAGGTGATAGCCAACCCCAAACAACTGAATAATCCGACCGATACAAGGAGGTATAGCTGGCGACGATGGCTCGCAAGAGCCGGAGCGGTGGAGACGCTGGAGTTTCAAAGCTCGGGCAGGAGCCGGATCGGACAACGGATGAAGAGAGGGTGAAAAATCAGCCGCACGCCATAAGCGTGCGGCAAAACTACTGCCTGACGCCGCCTGCGTCGGGCAAATCTTTTTGAAGATCTCTCCCGTGACGCGCTCAAGTTTTTTCGTCCCGACGTCTCTCGCCCGGACGAAGGAAGCTGCGCTTCCGAGGGAGGATTGCCGAAAGACCACAGTGCGGTCTTTCGGCAACGGGCGGCAAACAAATTTGCTGCCCGCGCCGGGGAAACGGAGCAGATTGTGCTTCGTTTCTTCGGCGTAGGCTGCCGCAGCAGCCGCATCCGCCTCGCAGAGCCCACGGTACTTTGCAGCCGAAGGATGAAAGTACCATAGTGGGTTAATACACTTTCGCAAAAGTGCTTCTCCGGGGTCTTTTCATTCCCAAAAAAGGAGGTGATGCCTATGGCCCGCAACGACGGAGCCAATCACACGTTCGTACGAAACCGCGATCTCAAGGCGGATAAAAAGCCACGCCCCAGAGCGCGTACGCTCACAACGAACGCAGAAAAGAGTCGTATTCCAATCCGGATATCGTTCCCGAACGGACGCCAATGAACGTGCATTTCAAATCGCCGGACGGCACGTATGAGGAAACTTTCTCCGCGCTGGAAGATCAAAGAGTGATTTCAACGTGGGGACTCAAACCCGGCTCGACGAAGATGTGCGAATTGATCTTCGACGTCAACTCCGCATACTTTTTCAACCACGGCGGGTATGAGTTTGCGAAACAATTCTACGCCGACGCCTATCAGGCCGCGATCGAAATCGTCGGCGGCGAGCAGTATATCCTCTCGGCCGTGATGCACGCCGACGAGCGCAACCGAGCAATGTCCGACGCGCTGGGGCAAGACGTCTTTCACTATCATATGCACGTCGTCTACGTGCCGGTGGTGGAGAAGAAAAAGCTCTGGTCGAAGCGCTGCAAGGACCCGGCTTTGGTCGGCACCGTGAAGGAGATCATCCCGCAGGTCAGCCGTTCAAAGAAGTGGGAATCGAAACCGGCGTTGGATAAGAACGGCGAGCCGCTGCTGAACAAAGATGGCAAGCCCGTCCTGCATCATTCGTATTCCGTTTTGCAGGATGCGTTCTACGATCACATGGCAGCCGCCGGCTATGCCGATGTCGAACGCGGCGAGCGCAGCAGCAGTGAAGAACATCTGACCGTGACGCAATTCAAGGTCGACAAAGAGGAACGCCGTCTTGAAATGATCCACGAAAAGATCAGAGAGGAAACGTCCGAGTTCTCTCAAGTGCGGAAAGAGAAGTACGCCGTCGAGAAAGAGATCGAGCAGAAGCAGAAGCGTCTGGATCAGCTGACGCCGCAGGTCGAGGACGCAGAGAGATTCGTCACCGAGCATCTCGGCAGGCCGGAAGACCTGATTCCCAAAACGACCACGATGGAATACGCAAGCCACTACCGCGAGAAGAAAGCCAAGCCGATCATCCAAAAGCTGTGGAAAGTCGCGCTGTCGCTCTGGCACACGGTGCAGGAACTGCGCACCAAGGCCAAAGACTGGCAGAAGAAGTTTGAGGCCGCCGCCCGTGACCGCGACATTCTGAAACGGCGTTGGGAGACCGCGCACGCAGAAAACGAAGAAATGAAATCCGAGCTGCGGGAATATGCGCTGGTGAAACGCGAACTCGGGCCGGTCGTGATGGAGGACATGCTGCAGACCGTCAAAGAGCGAGAAGCCGCCGAGGCCGCCGTCAGCCGTCAAGACCACCGCAACCGCCATTACCGTGCAGAACAACAAAGATAATGCAGATGTGCCTTCCATAGACACGATGCCTTGAATCTGTGCAAGGGCATGATGAAAGAATGCCGCACACTTGTACAGATTCCCCCATTATCAAAGGAGGTACTCTATGTGTTTAACCAATTCCCGGACATCATGTCCATAAAAGATTTGCAAGGTGCGCTCGGCATCGGACGCACCAAAGCATACGAATTGATCCATACCGGAGAGATCCGGTCGATCCGCATCGGAAAAGCAATCCGAATTCCGAAGAAAGCCCTACTTGATTATGTCAATGGCTTCGTTTATAATCAAAACAGAAACGGTGTGGGCAGCTGCCTGAAAGAAAAGGAGGTTTCATGAATATTACAGGCAGCCTACAAATCCGAAACGGCACTTACTATATGATGCTCCGCGTCCCGAGGGGCGACGGCACCTATACGCAGAAAGCCAAAACCACAAAAATCAAAGCGCAGGGCAAGAATGAGCGCGAGACGCGCCGCAACAAGCTGGAAGCAGAGAAAATGCTGGCGCAATGGAGCGACGATCTGGAACAAAACGTCGGTCTTGCCAATCACAGACCGCTGATCGCGGCGCTGGACGAATGGCTGGAACGGAGAAAGCGCAGTATTCGGCAGAATACCTATGAATCCTACTTGTGCGAATACAACTACCATATCAAGCCGTACTTCGCGCCGAAAAAGCTGCGGCTGTGCGACGTGACGCCGCGAATCATCCAGCGCTACGTAGATGACAAAGAAACGTCCGGACTATCGCCCAACAGCGTGAAAAAGCACCTCGTTATTCTGAACGGCGTGTTCAACGACGCGATCAAGCTGGGCGATATGACGTTCAATCCCTGCGCGAGGATCACGCCTTCCCGCCGCGAGAAGTTTGTCGGCAAAGCGTACACCGCCGAGGAGGCGCGGCAGCTATTGGCCGCGGTCAAAGGCGAGTCCCTCGAGCCGGCCGTCTATCTGGCGCTGTATCTCGGTCTCAGGCGCTCGGAAGTCGCGGGCCTGCGCTGGATGGATGTGGATATGGAGAACGATCAGGTGCATATCCGCAATACGATCGTGCGCTTCTACACGGTGACGGAGCATGAAAAAACAAAGAGCAGAGCGAGCAAACGCGATCTCTATCTTCCCGCAGGTTTGAAAACGTACCTGCAGGAGCTGCGAAAGAAGCAGGAAGAAAACCATGCATTTCTGGATCTGGCGTTTTCAGAAGAATCCCACGTGTGTCAATGGGAGGACGGTCGGGCGTTTCAGCCGGAGTATATCAGCACCCGCTTCCGGGAAGTGCTGCAAAAGCGCGGACTGCCGAAGATCCGATTCCACGATCTGCGGCATACCGCGGGCAGTCTTCTGATCAATCAGGGGCAGTCGGCAAAACAGGTGCAGGAATTCCTCGGGCACGAGAACGTAGCGACCACGCTCGACATCTACACGCATTTGACGATGGATCGGAAAAAGGACACCGCAGACGCGATCGATTCCCTGCTTTCTGACGCAAGTTAGACCGCTTATCCGCCCCCAAGAATCCTTGTTATCATTTTTGTTATCATAGCCGCTCTGTAGGGGTAGTTTTCAAGAAACCGAAAATCTTGTTATCATTTTCGTTATCATCGGCGATTTTTGAAGAAATCAGCGATTTCGATATCGGGCAAAAAGTTAGAAAAATGCCCGAAATCTGACGATTTCGGGCATTTTCGATGGTGCGCGAGGCGGGACTTGAACCCGCACGTCCGGAGTGGACACTAGAACCTGAAAGGCTTCAAGTGCGTTTCGGAGCGTGTTTTTCAGCGTTGCCTAATGCCGTGCAAACCGTTGAAAACACTGGGTTTCCCGGCGTTTTGTCTCGCAACCGCCTGCCACTGCAAACGATGCAGTTTTTGGGACCCTTGTTAGATGTTTGTTAGATGCTATATTTATTTGATTTCGGCGCTTACCTGCTTCATGTACAGCTTTCTAGTGTCAAGATAGGAGGATTCTTATGAAAAAGACCACAAAATGCGAATTCAATATGGACACCAACTGCGTTGAAATCCAGTTCGCAGACGGCAGTATGTTCGCCATCGACTGCGAGGCCGTCGAGGAAGTTTACGACATCAGCATCGCCAATCGGTCCGAGCTGGACTGGCTGATCTACAACAATCCGTTGGAGTACGCCTACCACGTTCTCAACGGCAGCGTCCCCGAATACCTGAAGGGCAATCACGAACACCGACTGTTGGATTAGTCAATACATAACCCGTGCCCGCCGACGATAATCGGCGGGCACATCTTTGGTAGAAGCGTTTATACCATACCATTCAAATCCGAGAAATCAGAAGTGAACAGAATTTCTTTTGGCAGTTCCTTCTTGTGCAGGAACATCAGCATATAAATCGGGAAATAGGTCACTTTCCCGACGGTTTCGACATTGCCATTGCAGAAAACATATCCCTCGCTGATGCCGTATTCCGTCACATCCAGCACGTTATCCATCGCGTTGTGACGATAATAATCCTTGCCTGATTTGATTTCAATCGGCAGAACCTTGCCGTTTTCTTCTATGACGAAGTCGAGTTCCCCGAACTTCTTGCTGTTATAATAATAGAGCGCAAATCCGTGCGCTGCAAGTTCTTCGGCTGCAACGTTTTCGTAAATGGAGCCGAAGTTCATACTGGTTTCGTGCTGCAGGATTCTGACCTGGATCTCATTGCCGTACTGTGCCGCGAGCAGCCCGACATCATTTGAAAACAGCTTAAACAGGTTCTGCGATTTTGAGAGCAGCAACGGCACTTTCGGCTCATCCACGACGTTGACCGAAAGCGCAACGCCTGCATTCTTGAGCCAAAGGAAACTGTCGTAATACTTATCAAATCGCGCTTTTTCATTGAGATTCTTCAATATGAAGCGTTTGTTTTTCGCATTCAATTCGCTTGGGATAAGATCGAAAATCTCATTGAGATACAGCCGGTCTTTCTCATCATATTTGGAAATATCGCGCTTATAGAGGCGAATGATCGCATTCTGCGCGTCCGCGACCTTGCGAAGGTTCTTCGTTTCCAGATAGGCAGAAACTGCCTCCGGCATTCCGCCGACAATGAGATACAGCTCAAACAGTGCTGTCATTCTCTCGTGAATAAACGCATCTACCGGCGTTTTCTGTTCAAACGAACTGCGCAGCGAGTCAATCACTTTTTCTCCGACGCCGTTCGCCCACGCAAATTCCTCAAAATCCAGCGGGTACATCGTGGCAATGTCCATATATCCCACAGGCGCAGAAACAATGTCTTTGAAAACCGTGCCGAGCAGCGAACCGCTGAGAATGTAGGCGTAGGTCCCCTCCTGCACAAGGTACTTGATCTGTGTGATCAGTTCCCTGCATTCCTGGACCTCGTCAAAGAAGATCATCGTCTTACCGGGAATCATCCGATCTCCAAACACCGCCGAAAGGCGCAGCAGGATTTCATCCGCACCTTGCGCGTTCTCGAAAACCGAAACATATTCCGGATTCTCAATAAAATCAATCGTAATTACGCTTTCATAATGCGCTTCGGCAAACTTTCCAATCGCATAAGACTTGCCGACCTGACGAGCGCCAACGATCATCAACGCCTTGTTTGGGTCGCTCTTATAGAATTCTTCTATCCGATTTGTGATTTTTCTGCGGAGCATTATGATCCTCCTTCCCTGTTGATAGTAGTATTATAACACAAATCCGCAAAAAATCAACGAGAAATATGCACTTTTCTTTGCACTTTTCCGCAAAAATATCGTGTCATTTTTACACTTTTCCACGAACGCCGTCAAACCATTCCCTAATTCGCACTCTTTCAGTAATAATTCGCAGAAAAATCACTCTGCAGACCGGCAGGGCGATTTTCATAAGTAGGGCGACATTTCACTTGCACTTTTGCAAGATTACGATCAGACATATCTGTTTTTCTTGCACATGTGCCTGATTTGTGCGTTCCGTGTCTTTTTTACCGTATAATCACGGCGAAACAAAAAACCAACGGAAAACGTCTTAGCGTATCAAGTAGTTTTTCGGCAGATTTTTATAAATCACAAAAATCTGCCGAAATTTTCGTTTCCGTTTGCTGCTCATCTTTCAAGCGTTTTCTGCAGTTTTGCAAATCTGCGGAAAACCATTTAATTCTGCGCAGATTCGGCAAATGCATTTGTTGTTCTCAAAATTAAATTTTAATATACTATTCGTACCGAATAGTCAAACAAATAATGACGCATCAGTTCTTGATGCAGCGATCAGAGCAACCGCTAAACACCGTGACACAGAAGTTCAGATTTCTGATGCCGCAGCAATCACGAAGAACATTACACAGAGTAAAGAGCTTCGCGCAATGTGGGAGAAATACCGCAAGCAATTCGCCTACGCAAAAGACATCGATTTTGACGCAATCGTCGATGTCATCGCCAAACTCTCGCATACGACTCTTGCGCAATAGATTGCCGAACGATTTTTAGCACCGGGACGGCGCGCAGTCGCAGAAAAAACTGTGCAGTTTTTCTGCGAAGTGGGGCTTGGGGCGAATCCCCAGCAAGCCGCATCGGGGAGATTTTGTCCCCACAGATGCCCTGCTTGCTACAATTTGTTTGCCCCGAAATGACACAACCAAAAAAGCGTCGCATAGAGACTTATATCACAGGTCAGCCCCTCTCGCGATGCTCAACCTGATCTTCTACGCTCGTTTTGCCAAAACAGAGGGGTTTCTTAATCATAGAGTTTCTAACGCAGGCCGCCGCAGCGAATCCTCCCGCCGCAGGAAGCACTTGAAGCGAAGGGCGCAAAATATCAACGATTATCAATCTTGCAAGCAGGGCATCCTGGGGTAGAAAACCTCCCGTGATGCGTCTTGTCAGGACATCGTCCTAATACCTTCTTTGCAGATTTTTCAAATCCGCAACCACGCGTTTCCCCGCCGCTTTGCAAGTAATATTTCACGTTCCACGCACCAACGCTCTCGGAATACTTTCCGAGAGCGTTGACATTTCCATTCCTCTCTATGCCGCGACAGCGTTGGCGTTGACGCGGTCGATCGCCTTGCGGATGCCCATCCAAACGGACAGATCCGTGAAGACCTCCACGATACTGCCCTGATCGGTAAACGGCGGCTCCTGCAAAACGGACAGATCCTTCAAAACGCCGTTATGCACGATGTATTCTACGATCTGATTCACGAAATAGATCTGTCTCGCGTCAAGATTGGCGTCGTTCAGATACTCTGCAAACGCTTCCTTCGCGGCGTTCATATCCAGTCCTACGATCTCGCGAACCAACTCGCCCAAAGGCTTCTGCCCGTACTCCGCCTCATAGTCCTGTTTCGTGCCGACCTCGCTCCAGAGGATTCCCTCAAGCACCTTTACATCGTCAGATGTCAGCGGCTGATTGCTTTTGAGCTTGGCAATGACCGCGTTGTCCTGATGCTGCCGGATATAGAATTCCGCCTTCGCCTTGTAGTTTTTCAGGTCGTCGTTTTCAAGCTCGGACTCTTTCCAGTCCATTGACAGGATATCGTCGTCAAAATTCGTGTCGTAGCGGGGGTTGTGAACAGAGATATACTTCATCAGATCGCGCAGGTTTTCCCGGATATGCTCGAACTCATTGACGCCCGCAGTGTCAAGATAATCTGTGTGGAGGATGCTTTCGATCAGATCCGACTGCGCCATAATTTCCGGGATGTTGGCGACGCCGGCGACCGCCGAAACCTTATTATATAGGTCGCGGCGATACCGTCCGTATTTCTTCCCCGCCAGATAGGCAAGCTCGATGCCATACATCAAGGCGTCAAAGCGCACCGCCTTTGCGTCGTCCTCGTCCGGAATCACGAGCGGCGCAAGCTCCTGCCCGATCGTCAGCGTGTCCTCGTAGGTCAGCGCCTGATAATTGTCAGGATTTGAATATAACTCGACGTACTTCAAATGCTGGCGGACGGCGAAGTTTTCCTTGTTCAGTTCCCGCACCTTGCGCACCATGTCGTCGACGAGCGACTTTCGGAACGCGATCAGATCGGTCGTCTGATACGCAAGATCCTGCAATTTGAACACGATCTGCGCTTTCAAATGGAAAATCGCGCCCTGCAACGCCATCATATTTGCGGTCGGCTTGCCCTTGTTCATGCGGAAGAACTCAAAGTTCCCACAGAAGTCAAAAATATAGAATTTCTCCTTGTCCTTTCCGTCCAGCAGGTTTTCGCACAGACGCGTGCCGCGCCCGATCATCTGCCAGAATTTTGCCTTGCTCATGACCTTTTTGAAAAAGACAAGATTCAAGACCTCCGGCACGTCGATGCCGGTGTCGAGCATATCCACGGAGATCGCGATCTGCGGCAGTTTTTTCGGATCGGAGAATTCGTCGATCGCGCTCTGCGCGTAGGTCATATAGTTGTCGATGACCTTTGCGAATCCGGGCAGATGCGGATACTCCTTGTTGAAGACCTCAAAAATCTTTTCCGCGTGGGAGTGGTTTTTCGCAAAAATGATCGTCTTGCCGAGCTTTGCGCCGTAGTCGATTTTCAGACCGTTCTCCATCAGAACGTGCAGGACCTCACGGATGGTATCCTCGTTGAACACCCACTCGTTGAGCGCGGAGGACGCGACGCTTTCCGGCAGCTCGCCGTTTTCGTCCTCAAACGTATCCTCGTAGGCTTCCTTATCCTCGTCCGACAGCTCGTCGTACACGATGCCCTGCTCGATGAACTTGAGCCGCGTTTCGACCGACATGAAATCGACCAGATAGCCGTCCTTGACCGCCTGCGCCAGCTCGTAGCCGTAGGTCGGCACGCCGTTTTCCAGTTCAAAGACCTCGTAGGTGTTCTTGTCGATCTCATCCTTCGGCGTGGCGGTCAAACCGACGAGGGGCGCGTCGAAATAGTTGAAAATATCGCGATATTTGTTATAGATCGAACGGTGCGCCTCGTCGCAAATCACGAGGTCGAAATGCCCGACGGTAAAGAGCTTGCCCTTGTCGTCCTTCGCCGTGTCGATGACGTTCATCATCGTCTGATAGGTCGAAAAGACGCAGTGTGCGGAATAATTGTCCTTTTCTTCGCAGAGATTCGTCACGGACAGGTCGGGCAGCAGATTGACGAAGCTGCGCTTTGCCTGCGTGACGAGGGAGTTACGGTCGGCGAGGAAGAGGATATTCTTCACCCAGCCGTGCTGCAAAAGGACGTCGCAAAGCGCGATGACCGTTCTGGTCTTGCCCGAGCCGGTCGCCATGACGAGCAGCGCCTTTCTGCGGTTTTTATTGCCGAAGGCGTCGCAGACGGCCTTGATCGCGCCGTCCTGATAGTAGCGTCCGGCGATCTTCTTGTCGACCGTCACGTGCGCAATGCTCGTCCGCATCGTTTGCAGATTGAAGAGCTTTTCCAGATCACGCTTGGAATAGACGGACGCGACCTTCCGCTCCGGATAGAGGTTGTCCTGGATGAGCGTTTCAAAGCCGTTCGAGAGGAAAATGACCGGTCGGCGGTGGTACTTGCGCTCCAACAGATCGGCGTAGAGCTTCGCCTGCTGGCGGCCTTTCGCCACATCGACGCAGGTGCGTTTCGCTTCCAGCACGGCAAGCGCCCTGCCGTCGTCGCCGTAAAGGACGTAATCGGCAAAGCCGACCTCCGCGTTGTTGGGCATCCCGGGCAGCTCAACCTCGTTCAGCCAGTCCCTGCCCTCGACCCAGCCCGCGTCCTGCAGCATGAAATCGATATAGATCTTGCGCGTCTTGAACTCCGACAGGTCCAGCGGCTTCGGCACGTAGGTCTGCTGCTGCTCGGCGCGGCGCGCGGACAGTTCCGCCTTCATCGCCTTGTTTTCTTCGATCAGGGCTTCGAGGTCGACCTCCGCGTCGGGCACGAACGCGAGTGCTTCCTCCGGCGTGAGGGTCAGAAGCGAGGGATCGAACGTGCGCTCCGTGTATTCGTCGGCGTAGAAATATGCCACCTGATCGAGGAAATAGAACAGGTTTTCAAGGCACAGCTCCGCCTGCTCGACCGTGATCTTCTTCCCGCCGTGCATGACAGCGTTGCCGAGCTTGCGGATGAAGTCCATGCGCTTCCACATATCCTCGCCGACGATGTCGCGGAACTTCTCGTCGTTCATCAGCGCGACGAGCGTATCCTGATACGGCGTCACAAGGTCGCGGTCCACGGAATACATCCACTTGACCGCAAACTCCATCGCCCTGCGGCAGTTGGAAACGCAGGAATCCACGTCGATATGTAGCAGATTCTCCGCCGTGATCGCCACATCGGCAAACCCGGCAAACTGCTTGTCCGATTTCAAGAAATCAAAGTTGGTCATAATTATCACCTACTGTCATTATCTCGGTTCGTAATTACGATTATCTTCTCTAGTTTCGTATTCCTCTCTGGTCAGTACGAATTCGTATGCAAAATCTCGTCCGTCGCAGCCAATTATCGAGCACTCCTTGTATATCACAAAGCCACACGCGCTGCAAATAAGATCAAGTAACCTTAATACGCCTCTGAATCGACAACTCATATAGTCTTTTGTAAACATTGATGCTAACGAATCTTTCGACGTCCCCTCAGGCATCCGTACATCATCTCTAACGCAACTACCTTCTTGCAGTTCATTGCTTTTGAAATGAGTAATATCGTTTCTCAGCTTTATAATACTTTTAGTTTCACCATAAGAATGATCGCCTTTTATTCTGTTAATTTCAATATGGCGCATTGCACAGATAAGCTGTAGTTTTACATCGTGTGATGTCTTTAGTATCTCTGTATCCAAACACCCAAGTTTCCGGAGAATGGAATTCAGTGCCGTCTCATACAGATTTACGATAAAAACCGCCGCTATACTTCCATGGTACAGGTTCTTTTCAAACTGCTCGGTGTCTATGCTATTCAGTTCGTCTCCTGTTGAATTATTATCAGTCATTTTATTGATCTCGTCTTCAATAATTGACAACGAGACTTTTTCGAAATTCAGAAAGAATCCAACCACAATTGTGCCACTCCTCTCACTGATTGCTTTCCATTTTATCCTTCAGCAATTATTCTCAGCTCTTTGGGGAAACATGCTTTTCATAAAGAAGCACTCCACGCGCATCAGACACAATGCTTTTAGTATTTTATCAACCCCAAGTGCTTGTTTATATCAACATGCAGTCCGTCTGTCATTGTATTCCAACACTCAAAAAAGAAAACTTGGTCAGAAAGGATTTTCTTTTTTGCCATTTTTTCGAGTTTTGGCGGAAGCTCGCCGGCAATCACTTTCCCGTCTGAAATGCGTACTGACGCATCATATTTATGTCCTATATCTCGGACATGAATGTGCGGTTCATTGTGTTTCCCTGCTTCATGTGAATAAACACTATAACGCAAAGGATATTCGCTCGCCACTTCGCCAGCATCATGCGAAACAAGGATTGAAAGGGTGATTTCCCCCGTCATTTTGCGATCCAAGTACTTCTTTAGCAAAAGTGCAAGATTTACACTATATTTCGGATAATATCGTTCACCATTTGCGTAAAACGCAAAATCAGTATTTACTGGACGAAATTCAGGATTTCCCCAAACATCTCTTTTAGCTGCACAGATTAAACTGTTTACAGTTGTACTTTCGTCATACTCAAACTCAAATGATGTATTTCTTTTATCGCGTAATGGCTTCATTATTTCTGGACCGGCTATACCAAACGCATACGGTTCGTCGAAATATTGATCGCATAGTTTCTCTTCCACATAGGAGTGAATATCATATTTAACTGAAATACTTCTCATTTACATCACATCCATGTTTCATATTCTGTTATATCATATCTGCCTTGCTTAATGAGTCCAGTGTTAATGATGAATAGCAATTTTGCAAATTGTTCTCTAAAACCGAACTGGTAATGTTGATTTAGTTACGCTGCACTTCGCGAAACCTCGGGACTTCAAAAATGCTTTTGTCGTAGATTCAGCGTACTTTTCAGAAACATAAGGACTAATCATTACGTTTAATAGATTGTCATTCCCATTCTTTATTTCACATTCGATGTATGGAACAACAACTCCGTTTCTCATTTGGAACGATGCCTTCGGAAGCTCTTGATGTACTTGATCTGGTATTGTGTGAGGCAGATAAATCAAGAATCTGTACTCTTGTTCTGATGAAAAGCACTCGTGCTTGAACTGGTATTGAAAGCACTCCAGATGAGATTGCAGAATTCTTTTTGCCATGTCCATTGGGTCGTTGACTTCCTTATCATTTAGAAACGCAGAATACACCCTCACAATCTTTTCTGATAGGAGTGCAATTTTTTCTTCTGTGTTATAGATAACTTTGCAGCTTGTCATGTGAGAGATTACTCCATTTAGGTCAGCCGTTGCTTCTTTGAAAAACATATCCCGACTTAATCCTAAAGCATACCCACCGTCACTTTTAGAATAATACCGCCACATGTCCAAAGAATCTTCTTTCATCGAAAAGCAGCATATATAGACATCACATTTTACTTCATCAAACAGAACTAATGGGATATTGCCAGAATCAGGGTCTGGGATTCTATATTTAATCCTTCGGAACTCAGGCACTCCCACGTCCTTTATCACTCGATAGAAAGCATCGTCAATTCTTTTTGTCGTCCAGAGTCTCGAACATGTTTCACGATAGCATTGTAACACATCGTCGCCTTCAGAAAAATCATTGAGGCAACCGCTTTGGGTGAAGAATAATGCCAGCTTTCCATTTTCTCGAATTATCCCATTTAAACCTTTCGCAGAGGTATAATGCCACAATTTTTCTGGATAGATATGCTCGCCAAAAAAATCGCCACGCAACTGTCTAAATGATAATACGCCTTCATTGCTTTCTTCCATCATTTACCATCCCACCAGTCAATTATTTATTTTCCGTCACATCTTTTCTGTTTCCCATATCCAATTCGTCATTAATATGCCAAATATGCATTCTTCAAATCTTCATTGGAAAACTATCGAACTGTTTGACCGTTTTTCATAAAATCAAAATTGGGCACATTATATCTCTATAGAGTTTTGGTGCTATCATTCATTTTGATCTTTATCTCTATCTTCAACTATGATTTCTTTTAATTTCGCTAAATGATTCTTCTCGTAGCATTCTGGCCAGCACTTGAGATACACGTCAATAGCGCGAATAATGCTTTCCTTATCAGATACGGCCAGCACTGCACTTTTATGTGAATTGAACTGCTCTTTTAAAAAGCGTACATATAATTTGTTTATCTCTTTATTCTGCTCGAATTGTTTTTCCGTCCCTTTTTTTGTGATATGAAGTACCTCCGACTCGGCTTTACTGAATCTTTGAAATGCTTCTTCAATTACAGTATAAATATGTTCTACTTTCTTATCTGTCAGAACTATTTCATCATTAGATGCCAATACAACTGCGAATATAAGATTTGAAGCAGCTGAAATGTATTCAGAATAGTGATTTTTATATTCCACTTTATATTGTGCAAATGTACTTATAATAGCAACGATAAAACTACATGCAGCACCAATAGAGAATTCTTGGATAATATGGGAATGTTGAAATTCATTAAATTCAAGTATAATAGCAATAGAAATGCAAACAAAACAGCATGCGACACAAGTTTTTATTATTCTTATTAATGGTTTTAACACTTTATCACCTCATCTGAAATACTGCTGCATTAAGCTGTCAAACAGTAATTGGGCTTTTTCAAGCGCTTTTTGCACGGCAAATTTTGATTTGTCGACCTGAGACACAAAGGCAGCAAACTCATCCTGAAGTTGGATCGGAGGAAGCGGTGTCCTGAATCCTGCAACTTCTTTGCGGTTCACCTTTGGTAAGTTCGTCCTATTGCAAAACTGAAGGATGTAATCCAGGAAGAATGTTGATCTCATATTATAAGCAAGGAATATCCGATTGCACTTCCCAGAAATAGGCAATATTGGATAGGCGTCTGCTGAACATAAGCCATCAAAATCAGGCAATGCAACCTTGTTAAGATTTGGCCTTATTTTGCTGTAAATTATATGGGCTGGGGTAAAAACATACTTGCCGCTGATAACTCCATCCTCGGCTACTGTCCTATAACCTTTAAGGATTCCGGTGTCCTTTTCTATGCTGTCAATCCCGATATGAGGATAATCTGCGTATCTCTCATAATCTGTAGTCATATTGCCATCAATAATGGCAATCTCGTCAAAGCCAGCAAGTGGCCATCCCTTTGTGTTCGCTTTGAAGTCCCCAAACATCTCGACAAATCGGGCTTTGATGAGGTCATCGAGAGCTTTAAGTTCTTGCCTGCGAGAAGCAATTATACCATACACATTATCAAGAATAGTTGTAATCTTCTTCTGCTCATCCAACGGAAACAACGGTATTTCGTACTCCTTGAGCCATTCCGTACTCATGTTTTTTTGAGCAACGCCTTTAGACGACTGTATGCACTGGTTTTCGAAGAAATCGCTATTCAAAATGTAGAACAAAAACCGCTTTGAAATCAGTTTCGTTTTCAGTCTTAAACAGGCAACTCGTTGATTCAATGCAGCCGGAAGAAATTGTTTTTCCAAAAATGCGACTCTACCAACATTGCCAGTTAGTGACATCAGTAAATCTCCTTCCTCCAGCATATACTTCTCTAATCCGCTTGAATCCACAGGATAAAACGCTGGAGTACTGTCCTCAATAAACCCTTTTTGTACATTTGCTATTCTAATAACACGGATGCCTGTAGTGGTATAGTTTTCGCTTTTGAACGCATAACCATTCAGTATTTCGCAAGCATCTCCGATTTTGATTTTATTCATCAGCCATCCCCTACAAATCCGTATTTGTTTTATTAGGTACCCTTTGAAAGGGCAATGATTGCAACAACCAACGCTGCAGCACTTACAAGTCCCGAAAAAACGTTGATTAAAAAGTATTTATCCTTTTCATGTTCAACGTCATTTGCTGCACCCCAGAGAAATAGCAAGCATAAGAATGCAGCAACCGTTATCATTAACACAACGACTATTAAAACTATATTGCAGGCAATTTGCCACCCTTGCCAGCCGCTGTCTATGTAGTTTTTTATGGCAAACACATCAATCGTTACCACGGTCACAGTGCCAAGAAGCGCCAACAATCTGAATACCATACTGACAATTATTGCTAACGACGCAGAAAGATATCTTCCGTCCTTGCTTTCTTTACCCTTTATGATTCTCCATATTGCCGTGGGAACACTCGTTTTTTCTTTTGGCTCGTCCTTTTCTTGCTTCGCTTTCTCCTGCGCCTTGACGATTGCGTCAGCAAGTTTTTCATAGTCGATTTCAAGATTAAGTTGATTAATCCTATTGATAGTTGAAGGTTGCTGCTTTTTACTCATTCAGCATCGCCTCCAGCTCATCCATTGCCATTTTGATCTCGCTTTCGAGCTTGCGCAGCTCCGCCATGATCTCGCTCGTGGGCGGGTATTCGACGGGCTTGTACTCCGTCTGCTTGTACTTGTTGATGCTCAGGTCGTAGTCGTTGCCGACGATCTCCTCCTTCGGCACGAAGAAGGATTTGTCCGTGCGCTTGCGAGCGGATTCGTCATAGCCTCCCTCATTGAGGGAGGGGGACCGCGAAGCGGTGGAAGGAGTTACTCCCTCAGTCTCGCTGCGCTCGACAGCTCCCTCGGAGAGGGAGCCGCGGATGGAGCGGAATCTTGCGACAATATCCGGGATATCGTTCTCCGCGATGGGCGAACGCTTGTCGTCCAGCGAATAGCCGTCCGCCTGCATATCATAGAACCAGACCTTGTCCGTTCCGCCGTGCCCGGTCTTGGTGAAGATCAGGATGCCGGTGGAAACGCCGGCGTAGGGCTTGAACACGCCGGATGGCATGGAGATCACCGCCTCGAGGCGGTTATCCTCAATCAACGCTTTGCGGATCGCCTTGTGCGCCGTCGATGAGCCGAACAGCACGCCGTCGGGTACGATGCACGCGCACCGACCGCCGACGCGCAGCATACGGAGGAACAGCGCAAGGAACAGCAGCTCCGTCTTCTTGGTCTTGCAAACCTTCAAAAGATCGGTCGAGACCGTGTCCGCGTCCAGACTGCCCTTAAACGGCGGATTGGCGAGGATCAGGCTGTACTTCTCCTTGTCCGGATTCTGATCGGATAGACTGTCGCGGTACTCAATAAACGGATTGTCGATCCCGTGCGTCATCATGTTCATCGCGCCGATGCGGAGCATCGTTCGGTCCATATCGTAGCCGTGGAACATGTGATTCATGAAGTGGTCTTTCTTGACCCGGTTGAAGAAGATTTCTTCCTTCCGGCGCTCTTTCAGATATTCGCCCGCCGTCACGAGGAAGCCCGACGTTCCGCACGCCGGATCGCAGATCACGTCGTCCGCCTTCGGGTCCATCAGCTCCACCATCATCCGAATGATGTGGCGCGGCGTGCGGAACTGCCCGTTGACGCCCGCCGTCGCAATCTTCGCAAGCAGGTATTCGTACACGTCGCCGCGCACGTCGCCCGACTGCGTTTCGTTCATCAGTTTGTAGATCTCGTCCAGCGCGTCCACGACCTTGGAGAGCATCAGCGGCGTCGGCAGTTTGAAGATCGCGTCGTCCATATACTTGGAATAGGCGCTGTTCTTGTCGCCGTGCAGATTCTTGATGAACGGGAAGACCAGTTCCTGCACGACAGAGTACATCTTCCCTGCCGGGAAGTCGTGGAATACCGACCACTTGAGCTGCTGCCCGTCGACCTTGCGGTCGCCGACCTGCACTTCACCGGTAAAAACGCTCTTGTACGGCAGGCCGAGCATGGCGCTTTCCTTCGCGCGCAGATTGTCGCTGTCGTCCAGATCGCGGATAAACATCAGGTAGGTGATCTGCTCGATCACGTCCAGCGGATTCGTCAACCCGCCCGTCCAGAAAATCTCCCACAGGCTGTCGATTCGATTCTTCAATTCCCCAGTAATCATTGCTTACTCCTTTTCGTGGTTCCACGCGTATTTTGTATATCTGCCGCCGCCGATCTTAATAATCAGCCCGCTTTTCAAGAGGTCGCTCAATGCCCGTTGTACGGTGATTTGACTGATATCGGGGCATTCTTCCATAATCTCGGATTTTGTGATCGGTCCGATCCTGCCCTTGATAACTTCTCTTACTCTGTCATGCTTTGAGTAATCACTGTCAACGATCAGCGCGGCGCGGCTTTCAAATTTGCGGTATGCCGCCACTACAACGCCAAGCATATATCTGACAAAATGTGCATAATCATTTTTGCCTTCGTGCCAGTCGAAAGAACTGTCCTGCAAGGCCTCGTAATAGGTTTCCTTGCTGTCGGAAATGATCTTTTCGATCGAAATATATTTGCCGACCGTGTAACCGGCGCGGTAGAGCAGCAAAAGCGTCAGCAGGCGGCTCATACGCCCGTTGCCGTCATTAAACGGGTGGATGCAGAGGAAATCCAGAACAAACATCGGGATCAGCAGCAGCGGGTCCATTTCCGCGCCATTGACGGCTTCCTCAAACGAGCTGCACAGTCTGTCCATCGCCTCCGGCGTTTCCCAAGCAGGTATCGGCCGGAAGCGGACTCTCTTGGTGCCGTCCGGAAGTTCCTCCGCGATCACGTTGTCCGAATTCTTGTAGCTCCCGCCGATGGATTTGCCTGTAAACTTATACAGGTCGCGGTGAAGCTGCAGGATCATTGACGGCCGCGGCGGGATATAGTCGTGGCTCTCGTGAACGGTCGCAAGAACGTCACGGTAACCGGCGATCTCCTTTTCGCTTCTCGTCTTCGGCATCGTCTTGTCGCGGACGATCTTCTTCAGGCGGTCCGCCGTCGTGATGATGCCCTCGATCCGGTTGGACGCCTCGGTGCTCTGGATCTTTGCCAAATCGACAAGCTGATTCAGCGTGTCGCGTTTCGTTTCCGCGATCGCGTCCTCTTTGCCTTTATACTCATGGATCGCCGCAAGCAGCGATACCACGTCAGGCGTCAGCAGTTTGACGTATTCCCTTTTGTAATCGAACTGCCTCATACAATTCCCTCCGCGCAGCTTTTGGTACAGTTATATGATACCCTTTATTCGCACCAATGTCAACTTTAATTTTATCATTTTCTTTCAATTTGATATAATTGATTGTGCACAGATCAAATTCCAAAGCGTTACGCAAAAAGACCGATGGCGTGGCTATCCACGGCCTCGGTCTTTGTATTATTCTGCGTAATTATCGATGGTGCTGATTCCTTCGGACGGGATCTTCGCTCGGATTGTGTCCTGGTCGTAGGTCGGGTAATATCTGCGCCAGCGGTCGTAGTCGGCTTGGGTGATCTCCCCTGCTGCGAGTTTCGCGGATTGGTTCTGCCAAGCGGAAAGCAGTTCAAACATTGCCGGATAGCGCGGCGAACGCTTATCCAGACGGATGCAGAGTTCGCCGTCGATCTCGCCGATCTTGAGCGCAGATGTGTCCTCCAACGTGAACAGCGTATGCATCAGACCGATTTCCGTATCAATATCCGGCACGGTGAGCGCGTGGACGGAGACGTCAAGTTCTCTTGCAAGCGCCGAAACGATCTCCGTCTTCGGCGTTCTGATGCCGCTTTCGTACTGTGCGATTCGGACGTCAGCGGTGTTTTCCGTGAAACCGACCGCATTGCCTAATTGCTTTTGCGTCATTCCCCGCAGCAGGCGGAAATAGTGAATTCGTTCGCCGATCGCCATAAAAAGACCTCCAAAGAATAGTATCTGCATCAATTATAGCACATTTGTTTAATTTGTCAATATGGATTAAAACAATTTTGTTTAATTTCCCTATTGACTTTAACGTATTTGTTTAGTATGATATAGTAGGAAACCAGATGCTTCAGACAATACAACTGGAGGTGATAGCCAACCCCAAACAACTGAATAATCCGACCGATACAAGGAGGTATAGCTGGCGACGATGGCTCGCAAGAGCCGGAGCGGTGGAGACGCTGGAGTTTCAAAGCTCGGGCAGGAGCCGGATCGGACGACGGCGAACAAAACACCAAATTCATGCTAGACTTCGCTCAAATGCTCTGGAAAGCATTCGATAGCGCCAAGGGCGCGTCGAAGTCTGCACGAGACGGCTTTTCAGCGTGTTACGCTGAAAAGGCTGTGCGCAGCACAGCAAAATTCAATTATAGCTTCTAATTGAATTTTAGTATCAGATGTACCTGCAAAAACAGGGACGATTCTTATCCGCACACGCATACCCAGGGTATCCCTTTGCCTAAAATCAGAAGCGCAATCGCGTGCGGCGACGCCGCACACGTGTACGGATCAATAATCATTTCCTTCAGGAGGTACCCAAAGTGTTCAACCACTTACCGGACATTATGTCCATCAAAGAATTAAGAAGTGCGCTCGGCATTGGTCGGACCAAAGCCTATGAGCTGATCAGCAGCGGAGAGATCAAATCCATCCGCATCGGAAATGCGATCCGTATTCCGAAGAAAACCCTACTTGATTATGTCAATAGGAAGCTCTATAATGAAGATGAAGCAGGTAAGCGCCCAAGCTGCGAAGGAGGTATGCAATGAGAGTAACGGGTAGCTTACAGGAAAAGAACGGCGTCTATCAGATGGTCGTTCGCGTGCCGGATCTATACGGCGCAAACAAGCAGAAATCAAAATCCACGAAAATCAAAGTCAAAGGAAAGAACCAACGCGAAACCACCGCAAACAAGCGCAAGGCAGAGCTGATGCTGGCGGAATGGATGGACGAGCTTTCCCGTTCGGAGTGTTTCGGCTCCGACAGGGACCTGATCGCCGCGATCGAGGACTGGCTCAAGCAGAAGAAAAAGGCCGTCCGTGAGGACACCTTTGAATCCTACTCCAATATGTACCGAAATCATATCAAGCCGTTTTTCGCGCCGAAGAAACTGCGGCTGGGAGATGTGACGCCGCGGATCATTATGACCTACGTCCGCGAAAAAGAGGACGCCGGTCAGTCCAGGCGAAGCATTCGGCATCACATGGTCATTCTGAACGGCGTCTTCTCGGAAGCGGTCATGATGGGCGAACTGCTCTACAATCCATGCACCAATATCAAGATCAAAGCCAAAAACGGCGAGCGTTTCGTCGGTACGGCGTATGACGTGCCAACGGCAAAGAAGCTGCTGGACGCAGTCAAGGACGATCCCATCGAGCCGGCGGTCCAGTTGGCGCTGTATCTCGGATTACGCCGCTCCGAAGCGTGCGGTTTGCGCTGGAAGGACGTGGATATGGAGAGCGGACTCGTCCATATCCGCAACACGATCGTCTGCTTCTCCGAAGTCAGAGAAAAGGAACAGACCAAGACGCATGCCAGCCGCCGCGATCTGTATCTGCCGAACGCGCTCAAGGCCTATCTGCAGACGGTGTGGAAGAAGCAGGAGGCAGATCGTGATCTGACCGGACGGGAGTATTCCGAGGACGAGCACATCTGTCAATGGCCGGACGGCAGCATTCTCCTGCCGGACTACGTCAGCCGCCGCTTTGCGAAGATCCTGAAGAAAAACAAACTGCCGAAGATCCGTTTTCACGATCTGCGGCATACGGCGGGCAGTTTGCTGGTGAACAGCGGTCATACAATCAAGCAGGTGCAGGAATTCCTCGGTCACGAAAACGCTTCGACGACGCTGGATATTTACACGCACATTTCGTCGGACAACAAAAAAGATACCGCGCTGGCGATGGATAAATTGCTGGCGTAACGGGTCCACAAAAGAGAAAAAACAAGACTTCTCGGAAACGAAAAAACCGGTTTTCCGGGAACTCCGAACTTTTCCATTGAAAAAGTTTGTTGGATGTTTTGTTAGATGTTTCCGTTTCGGGCAGTTTTACTGGATTTTACCGGAAATAATTCTCCCGGTAAAAGTTAGAAAAAGTGCCAGAAATCGTCAGATTTCTGGCACTTTGGATGGTGCGCGAGGCGGGACTTGAACCCGCACGTCCGGAGTGGACACTAGAACCTGAATCTAGCGAGTCTGCCAATTCCACCACTCGCGCGTATGTTGCTCAATGCTCAAATAATATAGCACACGCTTTCCCGCTTGTCAATCATTTTTTCGCAGTTTTTTCCGGAATGCCGGATTTTTAACGGATGCGCCCGTTTGGGGGCGCATCCGTTTTGTTTCTGCAGGTATTACCGTTCGTTGAACGGGATATAATCCTTGTGACGGATCATGGACTTATAAGCCGGGCGGTAGATTCTGCCGCCGGTCAGAGCCTCCTCCATGCGGTGCGCGCACCAGCCGGTGATACGGGCGATGGCGAACAGCGGCGTGAAGAGGTCGCTCGGGATATCCAGCATCTGATAGACCAGGCCGGAATACATATCGACGTTGGCGCACATGACCTTTTCGCTGCCGGTGATCTCAGCAAACGCCTTCGGCGTCACGCGCTCGATAGCCTCCATGAGCTCCAGCTCGTCGAGCATGCCCTTTTCCTGCGCGAGCTTGCGCGCTCCATGCTTGAGGATGACGGCACGCGGGTCGGACAGGGTGTAGATCGCGTGTCCCATGCCGTAGACCAGCCCGCTGTGATCGCTGACCTCGCCGCGCAGGATGCGCTTGACGAACGCCTCGACCTCGCCATCGTCCTTCCAGTCGCGGATACTGCGCTTGCATTCCTCAAACTGTCTGAGCACCGCGCGATTGGCGCCGCCGTGCTTCGGTCCCTTCAGCGAACCGACCGCCGCCGCGATGGCGGAGTAGGTGTCCGTGCCCGTGGAGGCGACGCTGCGGCAAGAGAACGTCGAATTGTTGCCGCCGCCGTGCTCCGCGTGGCAGACCAGACAGAGATCGAGCACGCGGGCTTCTTCTTCGGTAAACGTCTTATTCGGACGGATCAGGTGAAGGAAATTTTCCGCCGCGGAATGCTCCGCAATCGGGCGGTGCAGATACAGGCTGTCATTTTCAAAATAATGCCGCTTGACGACGTAGGCATACGCTACAATGGTCGGAAAACGCGCAATCAGCTCGATGGACTGACGCATCATGTTTTCCACACTGCAGTCGTCGGGATTCGGATCACATGAATAAAGCGCAAGAACGGATCTGCCGAGCTTGTTCATGATATCATGGCTCGGATACTTGAGGATCATATCCTCAACAAAGTTCGTCGGCAGCTCGGTGCTCTCATTGAGCAAGGCGCGGAACATGGCAAACTGTTCCCGGTTCGGCAGATGCCCGAACAGCAGCAGGTAGGCGACCTCCGTAAAGCCGTAGCGTTTCTCCTTGATATAGGCGTTGACCAGATCGGTCAGTTCAAATCCGCGGAAAATCAGGCGACCTTCCATAGGCTCGCGTTCGCCGTCGACCACACGGTAGCCAAGGACGTTGCCGACCTTCGTGCAGCCGACCATCACGCCGGTCCCGTCGTCGTTTCTGAGCCCGCGCTTGATGCTGCTGTTGTTCCGCGCTTCTTCGGTCAGACTGTTATGAATCTTGTAGTCCGCGCATAGAGTGTGAAGGTACTCCGAGAAGGCGGTTGGCGACTCAGACATGGGATCACCTCCGATAAAAGTTGCTTTATTTTATCAAAGAGACACTGAATTGTCAAGTTTTTTAGGAAGACAAAGGAGATTTCTGATGAAACGGTTGATCATTATTCCACTATTCGTCGTTTTACTTTGCTGTGCACCGTTTTTCCTTTTTGCCGAGGGGAAGACGGAGACGCCGCAGCCGACACAAAAGCCGGAACAGCCGCAGCCGGAAGCCGCCGCAGGCGAACCGTTTGACGCGAAGGTGACCCTGCGCGTGCTGACGGAAGGCGGCGTGAAGGAAATGTCGCTGGAAGACTATCTGGTCGGAACGCTGCTGGCGGAAATGCCCGCGAGCTTCCCGGAAGAAGCGCTCAAGGCGCAGGCGATCGCTTCACGTACCTTCGCGCTGCGCAAGGCGGAGACCGGAAAGCACGTCGGCGCGGACGTCTGCACAAGCTACGCCTGCTGCCAGGGCTGGACGGCAGACGCAACGACGGAGGAAATCGGACGCATTACGCAGGCTGTCCGTGCAACGGACGGGCTGGTCGTCACCTACGGCGGCACGCTGATCGACGCAACCTTTTTCTGCTGCACCGGCGGAAAAACAGAATCCTCGCTCGCCGTCTGGGGCAGCGATATCCCCTACCTGCAGAGCGTGGTCAGTCCCGGCGAGGAGGACGCGCCGCGCTATGAAGACGCCGTAACTTTCAGCGCGGCGGACTTTGCCGAAAAAATCGCGACAGTAGCCCCGGAAGCAAACCTCTCCGGCTCCCCCGCCAACTGGATCGGTTCCATGGAGCGGACGGAGGGCGGCGGGATCGGCACCGTCTTCATCGGCGGCGCGCCGGTCAGAGGCACCGCGCTGCGCAGCGCGCTCGGCGTGCGATCGACCGACATGGACTTTGCCGTGACAGACGACGCGATCACCGTCACGACCCACGGCTTCGGTCACCGCGTCGGCCTAAGCCAGTACGGCGCAAAGGCGATGGCGGAAAGCGGCAGCGATTTCAAGGCGATCCTCGCCCACTACTACCCGGGTACGGAGATAAAAAAGCTGCTCTGTCCGTAACAGAGCAGCTTTTTATGTCGTAAACTTACGCAGCGGTGTAGAGCAGGGAGACAACCAGAGTCAGCAGAACGAACGCCGCTGCGATCCACTTGGTAATGCTCGCGAGCTTCGCGTCTTTCGTCGCGGCCTTGCCCTTGCCCATATAGCTGTCGGAATTGCCGGTCAGCGCACCCATGCCGCCTTCCTTGCTGTCCTGCATCGTGATGATCGCAGTGAGAGCAACACAGGAAATGATCTGCATAACCAGAAGAACAATTTTCAAAGCATCCATGATAACCTCCAAAGTATGCCGCGCTTACGGCCGACGGCTCGCCGGAATCAAGTTCTTTCGAACGGATTTTTACACAGTACTCAAGATTTTACCACAAAGCGTGGAAGATTTCAAGCACTATTTTTGATTTTTCGGATTATTTTGTCACCCAGTTACCCGTCGCCAGACAGGTCAGGTAGGCATTGATAAATCCGTCGATATTGCCGTCCATGACCGCGTTGATATTGGTGTTCTCGAAGCCGGTGCGGGTGTCCTTCGCCAGCGTATAGGGCATGAAGACGTAGGAGCGGATCTGGCTGCCCCATTCGATCTTCTGCTGCACGCCCTTGATGTCGGAAATCTTCTCCAGATGCTCGCGCTCCTTGATCTCGATCAGCTTCGAACGCAGCATGCGCATACAGGTCTCGCGGTTCTGGAACTGGTCGCGCTGCGTCTGGCAGGAGACAACGATGCCGGTCGGCTTGTGGATCAGGCGAACGGCGGATGAGGTTTTGTTGATGTGCTGCCCGCCTGCGCCGGAGGAGCGGTAGACCTGCATTTCGATGTCCTCGGGGCGGATCTCAACCTCGACGTCGTCTGTGATCTCAGGGATGACCTCGACCGCAGAGAAGGAGGTGTGCCGTCTGCCCGCCGCGTCGAACGGCGAGATGCGCACCAGACGGTGCACGCCGTTTTCGCCCTTGAGGAAGCCGTAGGCGTTCTCGCCCTCAATCATGATGTCCGCAGACTTGAGTCCGGCCTCGTCGCCGTCCAGATAGTCCAGGATCTTATAGGTATAGCCGTGCGCCTCCGCCCAGCGCGTATACATGCGGTAGAGCATGTAGCACCAGTCCTGCGCCTCGGTGCCGCCCGCGCCGGCATGGAAGGACAGAAGGGCGTTGTTGCCGTCGTACTCGCCCGTGAGCAGCGTCTCCAGGCGCGCCTCCTCCATGTCCTTTTCAAGCTTTGCGTAGCCCTCGGTCAGCTCGGGGAGCATGGAGTCGTCATTCTCCTCCAGCGCCATTTCGCAGATCGTCATAAGGTCGTCCCAAGAGGCTTTCATTGCGTGGAACTTGTCGCGCTTGCCTTCCAGCGTCTTCGTGCGCATGACCGCCTTCTGCGAGCGGGCGGGATCGTCCCAGAAGCCGGGCGCCTCCGCCATGGCGTGCAGACGCTCTAATTCGTCCAGCGAGGACTGCGGCAGGAACGCCGCCTCCAGCTCGTCCAGCTTCGGCTTCAGGTCGTTCAGTTTCACCTTGTATTCTTCAAATTCAATCATCGCAGTTGCTCCGTTACAAAATTTTCCTCATACAGTATACCCGAAGAAGACGCTTCTGTAAAGAGCATTTTTCAAAGAAACGGGCGTGTTGCTGGACGAATCATTTTCAACCCGCCCATTTTTGCGCCGTCAGCGGCGGAACAGTCCGCGCTTTTGATACGGCTCGACGGAAACGGAAACAAACGTGTAGCCTGTGTCCGCGATCGCTTTTTTCAGCATTTCCAACTCTATAATGTTTTCACTGAGGAAGGTCGCTTCTCCATGTTTTCTGGAAGCCGTGACCTTCTTTGCCTCCGGGAACACCCTGCGGATCGTGTCGCAGATATGCGCCTCGCACATCCCGCACATCATCCCGTCGATTTTTACGGTGATATGATTCATAGCATCCTCTCATTCTGCGTTCTTTAACGCTTCAACCATGTCGATTTTCTTGTTTTTCCGCGCGACCATCCAGCCGACGAGCAGTGATACGCCAAAGGTCAGCAGAATCGAGACGGCATAGGTCATTGGTCCGAGCATCAGTTTCAGCTCATATTCCGCGGCAAGCGCGGAAAGCATCCACTGCAGCGTTCCCAGACCTGCGGGAAGACCAAGCACAACGCCGATCACGGTCAGCCAGATATTCTGAGAGATCAGCAGCTTCCCGATCTTTCTGCTGCGGAAGCCGAGCACCTTCAGCGTCGCAAGCTCTCTTGAACGCTCGACGTAGCTCATCACGCCGAGGTTGTACAGCACCACGATCCCGAGAAGTACGGCGGCAACGACAAGAATCAGCACCATGCTGTCCATGATCTGCACGAAGCTGCCGAAGCTGTCCATGAGCTGGCGCTTGTCCTGCTTGCCGGAGATCAGCTCAGACGAAGGAATATCACTCGATTCCTTTTCGGTGTAAACTGCGGAGACATTGTAGGGGATCCCCAGCTCATCGGCTACTTTGTCGGTCATCGTGATGCTTTCTGTCATGATCGAGCGGTGATAGCCGACGACCTTCACGCGATAGATCTCCTCGCTCCCGTAGGGTGAGAAGGTTATGTATTCTCCGATTTTCGCTCTGTCGGCAAGCCGCAGGCAAAGATAGGCGCCGTCATCGCGCAGGTCGATCGGCGCGTTGCTCTCGTCGATCACGCTGAATCGGCCTTTGTCGTTGTGGACGATATTGAGCGTGACGGTGTCCCCGTCAATGCTGACGCCGGTATAGCTCTCCCAGTCGCCGTCAAGCGTTTCGATCAGTTGTTCCGCCTTCGCAAGCCCGGTGTTTTCAACCAGATTTACCTTCGTCGCGTAGTGGGAAACGCCGTTGTCCAGCAGATCGAGGAAGCCCGCCATCGTGTCACGCATGCCGAGACCGCCAACGAGAAGGATCATACAACCGACGATCCCGACGAGCGTCATGGCAAAGCGGCTCTTGTGCCGCATCAGGTCGCGGATATTCCATTTGGTCGCGAAGTCCAACTGCTCAAAGAGCCAAAGCTTTTCAAAAGCTGTTTTCTTGATCTTTTTGGGCGTGTATGGCCGCAGCGCGTCGGCGGCAGTGCCTTTGAGCTGCGCACGCACCGACAGGAAGCTGATCAGCGCGAGCAGTACAACCGTCCCCGCGATGACCGGCCAGCAAAAGGCGGGCGTCGCCGCCGTCCAGTCCGGCATATCGAAGTAGGTTCCCATCATGCCGTTTTCGCTCATGACCGCCTTGCAGACGAAGTAGCCGAGCAGTGCGCCGAACGCTGCGCCGACAAGACCGATGAACAGACCGTAGAAGGAGTAATGGAGCAGGATCGTCCGGTTTTTGAAGCCGAGCGCTTTCAAAACGCCGATCTGCGTCTTCTCCTTTGTGGCGATGCGATGCATTGTCGTGACCATCGTGAGAATTGCGATTGCAAGGAAGAGCACCGGCAAAATCGAACCCATCGCTTTTCCTTCCGTTGCCTCTCCCATCGCCTCCTGATAGACGACATGATCGTCCTTCGGCACGACCATGAGCGTTTTGCCGAGCGCTTCCTTTGCCGCCTCCTCCAACGCAGGCTTCTCCATTGCGGAGCGAAGGTTGATCTGCGCAAAGGCATGGTCCACCGCTTCCTCAAGCATTTCGTCCGACAGCGCAGCTTCTGCTTGTTTTTTTGCCGTTTCTGCCGGAACGCCCGCCTGCTGCATTCCCTCGGCGATATTTCGAAGCAGCTTTTCGCGCAGAATGGCGCGCAGCTTTGCCGGAGAAATGTACGCAAAGCCGAACGTCGAGTAGTCAGGCATCAACTGATTGCTGTCGGCAAGGCAGATCATGTGCTCGCCCGCCTTGATCAGCCCGACGACCTCCCCTTTGATTTCCATGCCCTGAAATTCCAGCGTAAGCGTATCGCCAAGGGCAATGTCATTCAGTTTTGCAAACTTGTCGGACAGCCAGATCCCATCGCCTGCTTCGTCGTATTCGCTGCCGCTTATCAGCGCAAAGGTCGAAACAGTGTAGTTTTCCGAAACGTCGAGCGCCAGCGCCTTTTTGCTGTCGCCCTTGAGCTCGAGATTGACGGACAGATAGCGCGTTGCAGCGTCTACGCCGTCAATCGAGGCGATTTTTTCAAGCTCGTCCTTTGTAAAGCCGGTTTCGGAATAAAGTCTGTAGTCGGCGTATTTTGTATCGCTGAAAAAGTGCGAGGTGTCATATTCGATTGTCTTCCATTCCATATTGAAGCCGAGGAAGATACCGATCCCCAACGTCATCATGACGATCATGGAAATAAACTGCGCCTTGTAGCTCCACGCGGTACGCAGCAGCTTTCTGACCAGCATCACCACTCCACCTCGTCGGCGGAAAGCGGACTATCCTGCTCTTCAATCGAGCGGATCTTTCCGTTCTTGACGCGAATCACGACGTCTGCCATTTTCGCGATGTTCTGATTGTGCGTGACAATTACGATAGTCTTGCCGTAGTTTTTCGCCATGTCGAGCAGGAGCTTGAGCACCATCACGCCGGTCTCGGAATCGAGCGCGCCGGTCGGCTCGTCGCAGAGCAGTATCTTCGGATTCTTGCACAGTGCGCGGGCGATCGAGATGCGCTGCTGCTCGCCGCCGGAAAGCTCCGCCGGAAAATTATTGCGGTGATCGAGAAGTCCGACCCTGCCGATCATATCCTCGGCGTCGAGCGCGTTTTTCGAGATTTCGGAAACAAGCCTGACGTTTTCATAGACCGTCAGCGTCGGGATCAAGTTGTAAAACTGGAACACAAAGCCGACCGTGGACGCACGATAATCGGCAAGCTCGTTGTCGCTCAGCTTAGAGATATCCTTGCCGGAAACGGTGATTGTTCCCTCGTTTGGGCTGTCCAGACCGCCGAGGAGATTGAGCAGGGTGCTTTTCCCGGCGCCGGATGGACCGAGAATCACGACGAACTTGCCCTCATCCAGAGTAAAACTGACATGGTCAAGCGCCCGCAGCTCATGCTCGCCGCTGGTGTAAATTTTTGATACGTTTTCAAATTGTACGATTGCCATTATTCCCCTCCGGTTTAACGTTAGCCTTTGCTAACCTCTGTGTCAAAAAAGAACGCGCAGGTTCTTTTGCGCGGCTTCCATCATTTAGTTAGCTTTCGCTAACTACTATAGCACACGATCTGTGGTTTGTCAACATCCAATATGGAGGAAAAGCGGGGCGGCTAAAATAAGCCGCCCCGCTTGGGTTGCGATTCGGTATGATTATTCTCCGGGAGGATCGGGAAATCTATAGTTGAGAATCTTCGCCGCCTGCGCGCGCGTGCAGAAGCCGTCCGGCTCGAAGGTCGTCGGCGTCATGCCGTTGACTCTGCCGCTTGCCTTCGCCCACAGGACCGCGTCATAGTACCACGTGCCTTCCTTGACGTCGTCAAAGCCCGCATCCGCTTTGATATCAGGCTCGTTTGCCTTGCGGAAGAGGATGGTAACGAGCTGCGCTCTGGTGATGTTTTCATCCGGCGCAAAGGTCGTCGGCGTCATGCCCTTGACAAGGCCCTTCTCCTCTGCCCACGCAACTGCCGTTGCATACCATGCGTTGGCCTTGACATCGGTGAAGCTCGCGGGCTTCTCGACCTCGGGCTCGCCCGCCATGCGGTACAGGAGGACGGCAATCTGCGCTCTGGTCAGCTTACCCTCCGGTTCGAAGGTGGTCGGGGTCATGCCCTGAATAACGCCGATCTTCACCATGTCGACAACATGGGTAAAGAACCAGTCGTCACCCTTCACATCGGTGAACGGATTGGGATTGCCGAGGTGCTCTCTCAGTGCGGCAATCTCCTCGCTCTTCAGACCGATCTTCTTCAGGTACTCGATCGCTTCCGCAGCAAGGTCGGCAGTCGCCAGATCATCAACGCCGAACGCGGTCTGGAGGGTCTTGACGATGTTGGAATTTGCGATCGCCCAATAGCGCTCATCGCCGAACTGCTTCACACCGTAGTAGTTGTAATAGGTGACCATGTAATCCTTGACGACCTCGTCGGCGCTTGCGCCCATCAGGCACTCGAGCAGCGCGGCAACGAAGCCGGCGCGATCCTTGCCCTCGGTGCAGTGGAAGTAGTAGGTACCCTCATTCTCAGCGAAGAAGCGCAGCCCGTCTGCCAGACCCGCCTTGAAATCGTCGGAGGTGAAGTCGACGCCGAGGTTGAGGTAGACGACCTTCTGTCCGGAATAATAGGTCTCGTTGTAGCCCTCGTATGCCTTTGCAATTTCCTCGGAGTCGGCGAGGTTCATGATGACCGTGACGCCCGCTTCCTTGAGCGCGGCGTCCGCGTAGGTATTTCTGCCGATCTCGGGGTTAATGGGGCTGGAGCCGCGATACAGATGATCGCCCATGCCGGTCGTGGTGACCTGACGGAAGTTTGCAAATTCGGCGTCGGTCAGATCGGCGTAGTCCTCGCGGTTGTTCGTTCTGACAAGGCGGTGCATCGCCAGCTCCGCCGCATAGCCCTGCGCCTCCTTGAGCTCGAAGGTGACCTCGACGGGGAACTCCACGCCTTCCTTCGCGGTAATCGTATAAGTGCCGGTCTCCGCGTCCTTGACGATATCGACCAGACCGTAGGTGGAGCCGAAGTTGCCCATGTTGATCGCGAGCTCGATGTAGCCGCCTGCGTTGATCTTGATCATCGGGGTGCCGGAGTCTACGTCGGAATAGTTTGTGCCGACGGGCAGATCAAGAGACTGATCCAGAAACTTCACGGTGACGATGTCGCCCTCCCGGAAGCCGAAGCCATTGTCCTCGGTGCCGGTAAAGTGATCCGACGTGCAGTCGGTATAGGTGTTGCCGTACTTGCTGAAGGAGACGTTCAGCTCCGTGCCGACGATGGTGACCTTGCCATCCCACGGAGCGTCTTCTGCAAAGACCGTTGGGAGCACCGACAGGATCATACAGATGGTAAGAAGCACGGCAAGGATGCAGGATACTTTCTTCATATACCATTCTCCTTTACAAAAATAATTTCGGGTGTTTGCCCAAGTTCATTATACTCCTGTTTTTGTGCCTTGTCCATACGCGCCGGCGTAGCCGCGCCGCTTTTCGTCGCTTTGCATAAGTTTGAGCAGGAGAATTGAGCGAAATCACCTTTTGCGAAACAGCGTATAAAAACGGGGCGGCTCGTTGAGCCGCCCCGCCAAAACTAACGGTTGCTGTATTCAGGGATCGTGCGTTTTATTCTGCCAGATCGCGGAACAGGAAGGTCACGATCTGGCCTCTGGTGCAGGTTTCAGCCGGGGAGAACGCATCGGCAGCAGTGCCCTTCGTGATCTCCTTCTCGACTGCCCACAGGACGGCGTCGGAGTAGAACTCGCCTTCCTTGACGTCCTTGAACGGATTCTCGGTCTTCTCGGGAGCGGGCTTGCCCTCTGCTCTCCACAGGAAGGTCACGACCTGGCCTCTGGTGCAGCCGGCGTCCGGGGAGAAGGTGTCGGCGGCGGTGCCGTTGGTGATCTCCTTCTCGACCGCCCACAGGACTGCCTTATAGAAGTAGTCGGTCTCCTTCACGTCCTTGAACGGGTTCTCGGTCAGCGTCGGCTCCGGGCAGCCCTTTGCACGCCACAGGAAGGTCACGACCTGCGCTCTGGTGCAGGTTGCGCTCGGGCTGAACGTGGTCGCGGACGTGCCGTTGGTGACTTCGTTCTTGACCGCCCAGAGGACTGCGTCATAGTAGAAGTCCGTGTCCTTCACGTCGGTGAAGGGGTTCGGGTACTCGTCGATGGCCTTGATACGGCCTTCGCCGCGCGGGTTGGCATAGATGCTGTCCGCCGCGATGACGCCCTTGAGGGTGTCGCGGATGTAGCGGATCAGCACTTCGTTATCCAGCGCGATCTCGTCCTGCAGGACCTTGCAGCCCTTGAACATCGTGTAGCCGTCGCCGCTCTCCTTGAGCATGTAGTTGTGGCTGCCGAGGGTGTAGGTCTTCGCGGGATCCAGCGGCTCGCCGCCAATCTTAACGTCGACGACTCTGTGCGGCGCGCCTTCCTTCAGACCGACAAACATGCCGGCATCATCCTTAATGACCGGAGTCGGGATCGCCTTGTTGATGGTGTACTCCAGTCCGGAGACCTGCAGGAAGCCGCCGGACTCGCCGGGATACGCGGATGCGCCGTGTTCCAGCGCCTTCCAGATCTGCTCGCCGGTCACTTCGATGACGCAGGCCTTGTTGCCGAACGGATGGACCGTGATGATGTCGCCGTAGGTCACGTCGCCCGCTGCGATGTTCGCACGGACACCGCCGCCGTTGACAAACGCCACGTCGGTCTTGAGGAAGTCGCGGTATGCGTCAGCGCACAGGTCGCCGAGGTTGGTCTCGGAGTTACGGACCGCGCGCTTGCCGGTGTCGGGATCAAGGATGGTCAGATCGACCTCAGTCTTGGCAACGACCGTTTCGCTCAGTTCCTTGACCTCGCTGTCGATCTTCGCAACCGCCTCTGCGACGGTCGCGTCATAGGGGATCTCCTCGCCTGCGACGACGGGGATCAGTTCTACGGAGATCGCGCCGTCGGCTGCGATGGTCATCTTGCCGACGTTGGCCAGCTTCGTGCCGGTCTGCCCGACGACGACTTCCTTGCCTTCCTTATCGGTTTCCGTCTTGGCAAAGGTGCTGTGGGAATGGCCGTCGATCAGCGCGTCAAGACCGCTGATGTTCTTGATCACAGAAGTGGACGTCCACGGCTCAGACTCCTCGTTGATGCCGAGGTGACCGATCGCGATGACGTAGTCGGCGCCCTCCGCCTTGGCGGCGTCAATCGCGTCCTGCACGACCTTGTACAGCTTCTCGCCGGTCTCGTCGTTGCAGAAGTCATAGATCCAGTTGCCCTCTGCATCCTGGAAGAAGGTCGGGGTAGACTTTCTCAGAGTTTCGGGCGTGGTGATGCCCACGAAGGCAATCTTCTTGCCGCCCGCCTCGAGGATCTTATAGGCGTCAAACACGGGCTTGTCGTTTACCTTGTCCCATACGTTTGCGGAAATATACGGGGTGTTCTCGCCGTTCGCGATCTCCATGAAGCGGTCGAAGCCAAAGTCAAACTCATGGTTGCCGGGGATCGCCAGATCATAGCCGACCGCATTCATGACGTCGACCATGCACTGACCTTCCGTCAGCGAGGTTGCAACGGAGCCCTGAATGTTGTCGCCGGCGTCTACGATGAAGTCGCCGTCCTTCATGATCTCTGCTGCATAAGCATAGTTCTCGTACGCGCCGTGGACGTCATTCGTGAAGTAAATGGTGATGTCCGCCGGCTCTTCAGCAAAGGCCGCAGTGGGCAGGATGCTGAGCAGGAGCATAACTACCAAAATCAAAGAAACTACTTTTTTCATGATATACCTCCTTAAAATTTTTGGGTCTGTCGGAACTGCGGCCGCTGCCGCGCGTCTGCTTTCTCCGCAAAAAACAGCTAGCGCAGACAGAAGGTCGCACTTGACTAACAGCTCATATTTATAATAGCACAGATCGTCCTGTACTACAATAGCACAAGATTGCCAAAACGGTTTTTTCAGCAAAAAGCACAAAAAATGACGATCAAAGCGCACAATATAGCCAAAGCGATCCCGGCTTAGCTTTCATGCCGGAAGGTTATGGACTCTGTGCAGGTGGAGAGAAAAACGGTTTGGGGGCAGCCTCGGCAGGAGGCTGCCCCCGGTTTTATCCGTTTTATCTTATCTGGTCAGAAGCCACTCTTCGCCGTCGACCCGGAAGGTGATCTCGCCGTCCTTATAGTCAAGCACCATGCTCTCGTCCTTTTCATAGGCGACTCTCACGGTAAGCGTCAGCTTGCCGCTGTTCAGCTTCCATGTTCCGTTATAGTCGTCATCCAGATAAGAAGCGGTGAACTTGCCGTCCTTTTTCAGCGTGAGAACAACGATGTCTTCGACACGCTTGAGACCGTAAGTGATCAAATAGTCTTCGACAGCCTCTTCGTCTCCGTACTTTTCGAGGAAGTACTTGTTAACGCCGATGCCGTCGACGGTAACGAGGCGGTAGGTGCCTTCCACGTCTTTATATTCTTCCTCTTCTTCCTTCTCCCAGTCCTTCATGGTCTCGCAGAGGAAGGAGCCGCCCTTGTAGCGCATGATCATGCAGGCAAATTCCGCACGGGTCGCGTTGCTGGCAGGCTTGAGCATCAGATTGTCGCCGTTCAGGATGCCTTCGCCGACCGCCCACTTCATCGCATTTTCCGCGTAGGTGCTGATCTTCTTGGTGTCCTTGAACTTATCCATGTTGGCTGCCTTGCCCTCGGGTCTTCCCTCGAAGCGCCAGAGGATCGTGGCGATCTGCTCGCGGGTAACGAAGTCGTTCGGGCCGAACTTGTCCGGGGAATAGCCGAGGACAATACCGGTATCCTGCGCCCAGGCAATGGGCTCGGCATACCAGGCGTCCTTGTCCACGTCCTTGAAGCTCGACAGGGCGGTGATCGCGGGCTTGCCCGCCAAGCGGTACAGGACCGTGACCATCATAGCGCGGGTCATCGTGCCCTTCGGCGCGAATTCCTTCGTGCTGACACCGTCCATGAAGCATGCGTCCACCACATAGTCGATGGCCTCATGATACCACTTCTCGGTGCAATCAGTGAAGTGCTTTGCATAGCACTTTTCATAGGCAACGGGTTTGATCTCGCGGGTCTCGACCTTGCCGCAGAACGTGCAGGTGCGGGATTCCTCACCTTTTGTCGTAGCGGTCGCAGGCGTTATGACGACCCATTCGCCGAACTGATGGCCGGACGCCTTGATGACCGTGGTATAGGTGCTGCCGCAGTCCGGGCAGTAATAGGTCCGCACGCCGTCCTCCGTGCAGGTCGAAGCCTTGCTGACTACGCCGTTATCGTAGTGGTGACCGGTCGCCGGGATCACGGCGCCCTTCGCAAGCAGTACGCCGCAGTCAAGGCAGTATGTATCGCCGGAATAGCCGTCGGTCTCGCAGGCGGCGGGAACCGCGTTGCGGACTTCGGTGCGGGCATGCGCGCAGTCGGCCGCGAAGACAGCAGGAACGCAGGACAGGAGCATGACCAGAGCGAGGAGCATAGCAAGAACATTCTTATACTGTTTCATTTGTTCGTCTCCTTTTCGAAAAAGCATTCTTTCGTTCCGCGGCACTGACTCTGACGCAGAACGCAGTTCTATCCATATAACATTTTAACAAACCGCTTTCGAAAAGTCCACAACTTTTTTTGCTCCGCATTAAAAATTGGGGTCAGGCAAAAAGCCTGACCCCAATCGTAAAGTTGGAACGCTGTGAATTATTTGTATTTGTCCTTCAGGTTTTCGCAGGCATAGACGCCGCCCATGTAACGCATGATCATGCAGGCGAATTCCGCACGGGTCGCGTTGTCGGTGGGCTTGAGCTTGCCGTTATCGCCGCTCAGGATGCCTTCGCCGACCGCCCAGGTCATCGCGTCCTTCGCATAAGCGCTGATCTTCGCGGTGTCGGAGAACTTGCTCATGTCGGCTTCCTTTGCCTCGGGCATATTCTCATAGCGGTACAGGATCGTAGCGATCTGCTCGCGGGTGACGGGATCGTTCGGGCCGAACTTGTCGGCGGAGTAGCCGTTAACAACTTCGTTCTTCTGTGCCCAGGCGATCGCGTCGGCATACCACTCGTCCGCCTTGACGTCCTTGAAGGTGGACGGAGCCTCAATGACGGGAGAGCCAGCCATACGGTACAGGACCGTGACGATCATGCCGCGGGTCATCGTGCCGTTCGGATCGAACTTGCCGCTGCCGACGCCGTTCATCAGCTTCGCGTCGACCATGAAGTCGATGGCTTCGTGATACCACGGAGCCGGGCAGTCCGTGAAGTCCTCGACATAGCACTTGCCGTAGCCGATCGGGTCGACGACCCTCGATTCACGGCTCAGTTCCGCCCCGCAGACAGAGCAGTAAACGACTTCGTCGTAAGAGCCCGCCTTGGAGTAGGTCGCGGGAACCTCGTTCTCCTTGACAGCTTCAGCAGGCGTATGGCCGGGCGCCGGGATGACTTCGCCCTCGGCGATCTTCTCGCCGCAGTCGAGGCAGTAGGTATCGCCGGTGTAGCCGTCTTCCGTGCAGCTCGCATTGGCACCGCCGCGGTCCTCGGGGTGGGCGTGCGCGCAGGAGAGGAGCACGACGGCGTTCTTCTCGTTGGTCGCGTAGTCCAGCGCGCCGACCGCAACAGCCTCATAGCCATAGTCGAGCAGCTTGGAAACGTCGAAGGTCGCGGTGAAGGATTCGCCCGCAACGTCGGAGGAAAAGCCGACAACGTCATAGAGCGCGAGACTCTCGTCACTTTCGACCGCGTAAATGAGGATATCAGCAAGGTAGCTTTCGTCCTTCGCGGTAACGGTCACGGTCTTTGCCTTAGCGTCGTATTTCGCCGACTCGATCACGGGAGCGGTGCTGTCGACCAGAGCGTCGAAGCTCCAGATGTCTTCCTTCTCGGTTTCGCCATAGGGCAGAACCGCGTCAAATTTGACGTTGACGAGGGTGCCGGAGGGAACAAAGTTGCCGTCCTTGTCGGTGCCGTCCCAGTAGAACGCGCCGGCAGCGGCCCATGCGGCATTGTCGGTGTCGAAGTAAGCCTTCGGCAGATACTCGGTGTCGTCCACGAAGTAGACCTCGCCGGTCTTCGCGTCCGTAACGGTCATGATGAGGTGGCGGCAGTTGCGCAGCTGATACGGCTCAAGATAGAAGCCATTTGCGTAGTAGCCGTCCGCGTCGTTGTCGTCCGTGGTGAAGTTGATATGCTCTTCATAGAACGGGACGTAATCATAGAGGTTGTCGCCCAGGTACCATACCAGAGAATCCGGCATGCCGTCGGAGAACAAAGCGGTGTAGCCCATGTTCGGGCTGGTGTAGTAGTCGAGCAGATCCAGACCGGTGTAGCCGTAGTCGGCATAGGTGTTGCCGTCTTCGTCGGCTGCAGTGGTGTTGACCCAGTACTCTGCGTCGTTATAATCACGGAAGTCCGTGGCTTCGAGCACGTCGCCGTCGGTCCAGTCGCCGTAGTAGGCGAGCAGGGTGGCATGCGTGGTGTAGTAGGCGTACGGGCTGAGGTCGGCAAGATCGCCGTCGTAGTAGATCTTGTTCTCGCCGTCGAGAATGACCGCATAGTTATCCGAGTCGTCGACCTGATATGCGCCCTGCGCGTCGAGCTTATAGGCATTGTACTCTTCATCGAAGTAGATGACTTCGCCGTTGTCGTTCTCAACGTCGTTGAAGCAGACGAAGCCCTCGACAAAGTTGCCGTTCGGGAAGGTTTCGTCAAAGTACGCCTTGATGTCGTCGTCGAGCTGGATGTCGACCTTGACGCTGGCGGTTTCGCCGACAGCAAGGGCAAAGCCGTCGGTGACGTCGGCGCCGGCAAGCTCATAGCTCACGGACGCATAGCCCTCGTTGCCGAGATAGGCAAAGTCGCTGGTCTGGGTGTTGACCCAGTACGGATTGGCTTCGGTGCCTGCGTTTGCAACATAGTCAAACAGCAGGTAAGCTTCCGGCATCAGGAACAGATCGTAAGTGCTGTCGTTGACGATTTCCGCCGTGAAGGTGAAGTGACCGGTACGGTCGGGATCGTCGCCCAGCTCCTGCAGGGGGTTGGTGATGTAGGCGGACTCATCGAGCGCGTAGAGCGCGTTCGCTGCATTCGCCAGACCTGCGCCCTGCTTTCTCGGGGAGTAGGGATAGCCGTCCGCATCCATCAGGAGATCCGCCGTGCTTTCCAGCAGCGCGGTCGCCGTATCTGCGCGCTCCTTCTTGTCCATGCCGAGGGATGCAAGATACTGCATGACCGTTGCGATCGTGCCGGCGTAGTTCGGGGTCGCCATGGAGGTGCCGCTGTAGACGTCATAATCCGCATCGCCGGTGTTCACGGCGGAATAGACCATGCCGCCGACGGAGGTAATGGCGGGATCCAGCGTGAGCATCGGGGTGGTGCCCCAGTTGGAGAAGTCGCTCATCAGACCCGCGTTGGCGTTCTCAACGTACTCCTTCTCAGTCGCAGTCTCAACAGCGAAGGTGCTCGCGTTGAGGAGCGCATCTGCAGCGGACTGTTCGACGGAGACAGCCGGAATCTCAAAGGTCTCGATTGCCATGGAGATAATGCCGGGCTGGTTGTTGACAACGATACAGCCGATTGCACCTGCGTTGTAAGCGTTTTCGACCTTCTCCTCGAAGGTGATGTCGCCGCGCTTGACGACGGCGATCTTGCCGGTCACATCAACACCCTCGAAATCCTCGGGGGTTGCAGTAGCAAGATCGGTTGCGTCGGCATTGAGAACAAGAACATACTCTGTCGTCGTTCCGCCGAAGGTGCTCATCCACAGAGAATCATCGGAAGAATCGGTATAGCTGAAGCTGCCTGCGTCGGTCTTGATCACATAGGACGGATACAGATAGTTCTCAAGGGAAGCCACGGAGGTGTTGCCCTCGTAGGATGCAGGAGAAGCAATAGTACCGTAATCCTGATACTCCGGTCCGACGTAGCCGATGGGGCTATACTGCGCCATGGAGTACTCGTTGCCGGCTGCGACGCTCAGAATGATGCCGGCGTCCGCAAGGCGCTTATAGATGTTGCCAAATTCAACGGTTTCCAGAGAAGCGTCGTAAGTGAAGCCGTTCTGTGCGCCGATGGACATGTTGACAACGTCAACGCCGAGGCGATAAGCGTCTTCCAGAGCTGCGAAGTAAATGTCGCTGCTGGTGCCGGGCTGATCGTCATGGAAGATCTTCATGTTGACGAGCTGCGCGCCGGAAGCCGAGCCGAGGAAGGTATAGGCGCCCTCGACTGCATCGTAGGTGCTGCCGGTCGCGATGCCGGAAACGTGGGTGCCGTGACCGTTGTGGTCGGTGACGTCGTCATCGAAGTCCGCATAGTCATAAGCAAACGGAACCTTGGGGTTGATGTACTTGCCGGGCATTGATGCCTTGCTGACGTCCGCCTCGGTCAGAACGCCGCTTTCCGCGCACCAGCCGTCAGCGTCGGCAAACGCCTCGTGGGTGGTGTTCAGACCGGTATCCAGCACGGCGATGACCAAGCCGGTGCCGTCAGCGCCGTACTCGCCGAGCACGTCGTTGATGCCGGTGAAGTAGTAGTTGGAGGAAGCCATTCTGGTTTCCGGCTTCTCCAGGACCGGCTCTGCATAGTGGTTTGCGATGTAGACCGCTTCCACGCCGTCGAGGGCAGCGATCTTGTCCAGATCGCCGTAAGCGACGTCGCAGGAGAAGCCGTTGATTAGAGCGGTGAAATCGTATGCAAGCTCATACTTGATGCCGCTCATGCTCTTACGCACGCTCTCATGCTGCTTCATCAGCGTGACGCGCTGGTTGACTGCGCGCTCGCTGCCCGCCTCCGCGACGTCCGCTTCCGGCTCGCCGGACAGGATCACGATCGCACGAACCGTCTCGTCAGCAGCGTAACGGTAAGAGTTGCTCGCGAGGAATGTCTCGCTCTTGTAGCCCTTGAACTCGCGGATGGTCGCGGGCTTTGCGGTTTTTGCAGGTTCCTCAGCTTCGGTCTTTTCCGCCGCAAACGCCATCGGCACGCAGGACAGGATCATGACCAGCGCCAGGAGCATTGCAAGAACACTCTTGAACTGTTTCATTTGTTCGTCTCCTTTTTTTGAATTTTGGTCTGTATTGCTGATTGGTTGCTTGTCACCAGAATACAGTTATACCTATATAGCATTTTAGCAAAACACAGCAAAAATGTCCACAGTTTTTTTGCTGTGATTATGCCGAAAATTTATCAATTTAATGCGCTAAATTCGGCAGGAAAAACAAAAACGCGGGCCGCCTGCGCGGCCCGTGTCATTTCAAATATCAAATATCGAAAACGCCAAGGACGATAATGCCGATAAAGACCAGCGCGATCATCGCGTAATGCTTCCATGACAACTTCTCGCGCAGGAAAATCCGGCTCCACAGCACGCTCACCGCGCAGTAGGCGGAGATGATCGGCGCGGAGATTGCCACGTGCTCCTCGTCAGCAAGCGCGTAGATGTAGAAAAGCTGACCGACGGTCTCGAAGCAGGCGCCGATATACTTGGGCGCTTCCTCCCTGACAAAGAACTTCTCGCGGCGGATCAGCAGATAAATCAGGCAGACCATGCCCGTGGCAAGGAAGGTCAGCTCGTAGGCGATGTTCGCGGAATCCTCATTCAGATTCTCCAGAACGAGCGAGTCTGCATAAGTGCCAGCCGCGTCCAGCAGACAGTAAGCAACGGGAATGCAAAGCGCGAGCCAGCTCTTGGAATACCTGCGGTTGGCATGCTCCTGCCGCCGCCGGCGCAGGCTCTCATCCTCCCGCGCCTCCACGACGCCGAGACCGATGACGCCGATGCAGATCAGCGCGATCGCGCCGATGACGAAAAGCCGCTCCGTTTTTGTCAGCTCCGAAAGTGCGCCGGTCAGCAGGCAGATCACGGCGACGATCGCGCCGGAGGAATTGCAGATCGGAGACGAGATCGATAGCTCGATGTAGCGCAGACCGATATAGCCCAGCGCCATCGAGATAATATACAGCAACGAGACCGGCAAATACGTCCAGATAACCTGCCAGGAAATCTCGACGTTTTGGAAAATGACCATATACGCCGCGTGCAAACCCATGACGACGCCGACCGCGACGACCATTTTCAGATATGCCGTTTTATCCTTTTCCCGGTAGCAGCCGATCTTGGAAAACAGATCGGAGCCGCTCCAGCACAGCATCGCGATAATCGCAAACCAAAACCAGTTCATGGATCAAACCTCCTCAATCTGTGCAAGTCCCGCCTCGACCAGCTTCTGAACGGACAGGAGAATGCCGAGCTTTGCGTGATACCACGTCAGACCGCCCTGGAAATAGACCGCGTAGGGCGGGCGGATGGGGCCGTCGGCGGACAGCTCGATGGACGAGCCCTGCACGAACGTACCCGCCGCCATGATGACCTCGTCCTCATAGCCGGGCATCGCCCACGGCGCGGGATCAACGTAGCTTTCCACCGGCGCGGCGGACTGGATGCCCTTGCAGAAGGCGACCATCGCCTCCCTGCTGCCGAGTTCCACCGCCTGAATGATGTCGTGGCGCGTTTCCGTGCTTGCAGGCACGACGCGGAAGCCCATGCGCTCGTAGAAATCCGCCGCGAAGATCGCGCCCTTCAGCGCGCCGGCAACCACCGTCGGCGCGAGGAAGAAGCCCTGATAGAACGCGGGCATCTGCCCCAGATTCGCGCCGACCTCCTGCCCGAGACCGGGCGCGGAGAGCCGGTAGGCGCAGCGCGCGACGAGGTCGCTTCTGCCGCAGATATAGCCGCCGATCGGCGCAAGCCCGCCGCCGGGATTCTTGATCAGACTGCCGACGACAAGATCTGCACCGACGTCGCTCGGCTCGATCGTTTCCACAAATTCGCCGTAGCAGTTGTCCACCATGCAGATGATGTCCGGCTTGAGGGATTTCAGGAAAGCGATCAGCTCCCCGATCTGCTGCACGGAAAAGGTCGGGCGCGTCGCGTAGCCCTTGCTGCGCTGGATCGTCGCCATTTTCGTTTTTTCATTCACCGCCGCACGGATCGCGTCGTAGTCGAACGTGCCGTCCTCTTTCAGATCCGCCTGCGCGTAAGTCACGCCGTACTCCTTCAGAGAGCAGCTTGACTCGCGGATGCCGATGACCTCCTCGAGGGTGTCATAGGGTCTGCCGACCGGAGACAGAAGCTCGTCGCCGGGCAGGAGATTTGCCGACAGCGCGACCGTCAGCGCGTGCGTGCCGCAGGTGATCTGCGGACGGACGAGCGCCGCCTCGGTGTGGAAAACGTCGGCGTAGACGCGCTCTAACACGTCGCGCCCGAGATCGTCGTAGCCGTAGCCGGTCGTCGCGGCGAAGCACGCCGAGCCGACGCGGTTTTTCTGCATCGCTGCGATCACCTTCGCCTGATTGTATTCCGCCACGCGGTCGACTGCCGCAAAGCGGTCCTTCAAGCCCTCCAAAATGCGCTCGCCGCAGGCAAAGACCTGCTCCGAAACGCCCAGTCGGGCGTACAGTTCTTTCATTTTGTCTCCTCCATTTTTCTGAAAACCCGCTGCGCCGCGTCACTCAGCACTTCGGGGCGCGTGACGATGATGCCGTTGTCCTCGTCGCCGAGGATGAGCAGCGTATCGCCCGGCTGAATGCCGAACAGGTCTCGCGCGTCCTTCGGGATCACGATTTGACCGCGCTCCCCGACCTTCGCCGTGCCGAATATGTGCTTGCCGCGCGCCTTGCCCAGCAGGTGCTTTCCTCCTGCCATGTTACGGTTCCTCCGGAAATCATACTTTTCATATTTGTACGACACAGACTGTAACATATCCGGCAAAAAAAGTCAACCGTCCGCAAAAAAAGAAAAACAGTGGAAAAAAACGCGCGAATCGGTTATACTAAACGGTAACAGCACGAAAGGAGAATGCTTATGCAGATCGGCTGTCTGGTCATGGCGGCGGGAAACGCCGCCCGCTTCCGCGCCAACAAGCTCGCCGCGGAATTTGAGGGAAAAACGCTGATCCGCCGCGCCCTGGAGGCCGTTCCGAAGGAGATGCTCTCCGAAATCACGGTCGTCACGCAGTATCCGGAGGTCGCCGCTCTGGCGGAGGAATTCGGCTTCTCCCATATCAAAAACGAGCATCCGGACTACGGCATCAGCCATACGATCAAGCTCGGCACGCAGGCGATGCGCGACTGCGACGCGATTCTCTACATGGTGTCCGATCAGCCGCTTTTGGAGCGCGGCTCCGTGGAGCGGGTGATCGCCTGCTGGAAGGAGCATCCGGATAACATCGTCGGCGCCGCGCATGACGGCAAGCGCGGCAATCCCTGCATTTTCCCGCGGGAGTTCTTTGACGAGCTGCTCGCGCTCAAGGAAGATCACGGCGGAAACACCGTCATTCGCATGCACCCCGACCGGCTTTTGACCGTTGAGGTCGGTAAGTCGGAGCTGACCGACGTAGATACCCCGCAGGCGTTGGAAGACCTGCAGAAACAAAAATAGACGGAACAAAGTCCCGTCTATTTTTGTTTTGCCCGTTAATCCCGGCGGCGGCTGCCGGTGACCAGCATCAAAAGCCGGAGGAACTGCGCCAGCGTCGTCGCAAGCGCGGCAACGTAGGTCAGCGCGGCGGCGGAAAGCACCTTGCGCGCGCCTTTCTGCTCCTCCGCCGTCAGCATTCCGGTCGTCTCAATCGCCTTGACGGCGCGGCGGCTGGCGTTGAACTCCGTCGGCAAGGTCAGAAGCTGGAACACCACGCAAAGACCGTAACACAGCACGCCCGCCAGCGCAATATAGTAGAAAACTTGGTGCAGCCGCGCAAGCGAACTGATAGACATCAGCAGGATGCCGATGATAATGAGCGGCATGGACAGCTTCGACCCGATATTCGTCGCGTTGATGATGGCGGAGCGGAGCTTGATCGGCGCATAATTCTCCGCGTACTGCACCGCGTGTCCCGCCTCGTGTGCCGCGACGCCGACCGCTGCTGGCGTCGGTGCGTCGTAGACGCTGTCCGACAGGCGGATGACGTTGGCCTTCGGATCATAGTGGTCGGTCAGGCTGCCGGCAACGCGCTCGATCCGCACGCCGCTGACGCCGTTGGCGGACAGCACCGCCTGCGCCGCCTGCGCGCCGGTCAGACCGCGCGTGTTGCGGATCTGCCCGTACTTCTTAAACGTTCGTTTCACATGGAAGCTCGCCCACAGTGCAAAAAGAATAGTGGGCAGCACCATGACGATCCATTTTATATCAATGCCGTATAAAAACATAGCTTTACTCCTTACAGGAGCTGCGGTTCCATCGCCTCGTGGAGCTCCTTGGTAATCGCGCCGCGGAAAACGCGGTCGGCGTGCGTGTGAATCGTGTTGAGCGCGGCGGTGGTGTACTTCATCTCCACCTTGCTCATCATGAAGATGTCATTGTCAAGGATGAACTTGATCTCCTTATCCTCGACGTTGTTGCGCTTGACGACGCCCGGACCGCAGTGCAGCTTGAGCCTGCAGCCGCCCGCCAGGTTCATTTCGCCCTCCTGCTGGATGCGGACGAAGCTCTGCTCCTGCACGTCCTCCTCCGCCATGAGTCCCAGATAGCCGGGCTCGATGAGCTCGGCAAACGGCGTTCCTTCCAGTCCGAGGGCGCTGCGGGAGATCGCGTTGATATAGCGAAGACCGATGCGCTCGAAGAAGGCGGGCTTATAGACGCTGATGAACTGCGCAAGCACCTCGTCCAGCTTCGCGGCAAAGCCCTCCCACTTGGTATAGGCAGGCGTCGCGAGGGCGATAAAGGAATTGGTCAGGTTGACCTTCCATTTGCCGTCGCCGGAGACAAACTGATAATTGGTCACGTCCGGCTGCTCCTCGAATTTCATATTGCCCGGCTGGCCGATCACCTTGGGCGGCACTTTCTCTATATTTCTGGAATAGCGCGGGAAGTCGCTGCGGATCAACTCCTGAAACTCCGCAGGCTCCTTGGCGCTGATGGACAAAATCGTCGGGAAACGCAGCTGGCAGATGACTTCCAGAAGCTGCGGCTTGGCATAGACGACGCGGTCGGTTTCGTAGAACATCACAAATGCTCCTTTCGTTTCTTTCGCGTTTGATTATACCACAGCCGTTTCGGTATTTGCAAGGGAATTCACAAATCCGTTACAACTCCCCTTTGCAAACCGTCTGCGCTTATGTTATACTGATTATAATTCCATAAAAGGAGCGTTTTACTATGTCTGTGCTCTACTGGCTGGAATCTGTCCGCAATCCTGCGCTGGATTTCATCATGCAGCTGTTCACCCACCTCGGCAGCGAGGTTTTCTTCCTCGTCATCGCCCTGACCGTCTTCTGGTGCTTCGATAAGCGCGAGGGCATCTATCTGCTCTTCGTCGGCTTTATCGGCACGGTGCTCAACCAGTTTCTGAAGCTCGTCTACCGGATTCCACGCCCGTGGGTAAAGGATCCGAACTTCACGATCGTGGAGAGCGCGCGGGCAGACGCCGGCGGCTATTCCTTCCCCTCCGGTCACACGCAGAACGTCGTCGGCACGCTCGGCGGTATCGCCCTGTGGACGAAGCGGAAATGGCTGCGGATCGTCTGCATCGTTCTGCTGCTTCTGACCTCGTTCTCCCGCATGTATCTGGGCGTCCATACCCCGCTGGACGTGGGCGTGTCTTTCGTGATCGCCGCCGTCCTGATCTTTGCCCTCTATCCGATCGTTCGAAAGACCGCCGAGAACCCGAAGCTGATGTACGTCCTGCTCGCCGTTCTGATGTCGGTCGCGCTGGCATTCGTTCTCTATTCCAATCTGACCGACTTCTCCGCGCTGGGCACGGATAAGGAAGTCCTCGATAACATCAACGAGGGCAGAAAGAACAGCTATTCCCTCTTCGGCGGCATGCTCGGCTATCTGTTAGCCTACCCGCTTGACCAGAAGTATATTCGCTTTGAAGAAAAGGCGGTCTGGTGGGTACAGATCCTCAAGACCGTTCTCGGTCTCGCCCTCGTGCTGGCGATCAAGGAGGGTCTGAAGCTCGTCTTCAACGCCGTCGGCTTTACCTGGCTCGGCACGAACGCGATCCGCTACTGCGCGGTCGTCTTCTTCGCAGCGGCCGTTTGGCCGCTTGCCTTCCCGCTGCTGCGCCGTCTGTCCGAAATGAAGAAAAAGGAGAACGCATGAGTACGGTTCTGCTTGTCATTTTGATCGTCCTCGGTGTCCTCGTTCTGCTGTTTCTGATCGCGTCCTTCTTTTTGTGGCGGATCGCGTGCGGGCGTAACGACGCCATGGAAAACAATTTTGAGCGCACGGTCAACAGCTTTGTCTACCGCGAGTTCCGCGATCAGATCTTCGACGCCCGCGACTGGCTGAACGCGCAGCGCACGGAGGACGTCTCCGTTACCTCTTACGACGGATTGCAGCTTGCGGCGACCTGGCTGCCGTGCGAGAACGCGCGCGGCACCCTGCTGCTCTTCCACGGCTGGCGCGGCGGTCCCGTTTCCGATTTCGGCTATGCGCTCAAAACGTACTACGCCCTGCGGCTGAACATTCTGCTCGTCCATGAGCGCGCGCAGGGTAAGTCCGGGGGAAAATACATGACCTTCGGCGTCCGCGAACGGCACGACGTGCATACCTGGGTGCGCTGGCACACCGAGCGATTCGGTGAGGACGTTCCCATTCTGCTCGCCGGACTCTCCATGGGCGCAAGCACCGTTCTGATGGCGTGCGGCGAGCAGTTCGAGGGAAACGTCCGCTGCGTCTTCGCGGACTGCGGCTTTACCAGTCCGAAAGAGATTCTCGCTTCTGTCTCGCGCAGACTGCATCTTCCGGCATGGCTTTACGTTTCGGCGGTCGGTCTGTGGACGCGCTTCGTTTCCGGTTTCCGTCTGAATGAATACTCCACCCTGGACGCCATGCCGAAGATGACCCTGCCCGTTCTCTTTGCCCACGGTGAAGCGGACACCTTCGTCCCCTGCGAGATGACCAAGCGAAACTTCGAAGCCTGCGCGAGCGCGGACAAGACCCTGCTCCTCGTGCCCGGCGCAAAGCACGGACAGAGCTTCCCTTACGCGCCCGAACGGTATACCGAGGCGATCACCGGATTGCTCGACAGAACGATAGGAGAAAGAAATGCAAGAAGTCAGAGTTAAAAAATTGAGAAACAACGCGCGGCTGCCGGTCTACGGCACCGCTTTTTCCGCGGGAGCGGATCTGTTCGCCTGCCTGGACACGCCTGTGACGATCGCGCCGGGCGAGACGAAGCTGATCTCTCTCGGCATCAGCGTGGAAATCCCCGAAGGCTACGCCGGTCTGGTGTTCGCCCGCAGCGGTCTTGCGACCAAGCGGCATCTCGCGCCCGCCAACAAGGTCGGCGTGATCGACTCGGACTACCGCGGGGAGTTTTTTGTCCCGCTGCACAACCACGGCGCGGCGCCGCAGACCGTTGAGGACGGCGAACGCATCGCGCAGATGATCCTGACGCCGTATCTGACCGCGCGGTTTATCGAAGCAGAGGAGCTTTCCGACACCGTGCGCGGCGAGGGCGGCTTCGGCTCGACGGGAACGAAATAATGGGCGGCTTTCTTCCGATCAGCCGGAAAGAGATGGACGCGCTCGGCTGGGAACAGCCCGATTTCGTCTACGTCATCGGCGACGCCTACGTCGACCATCCCTCCTTCGGTCACGCGATCATCAGCCGCGTGCTGGAACACGCCGGCTACAAGGTCGCGATCTGCGCTCAGCCGGACTGGAAGAATCCGGATTCTGTGAATCTTTTCGGCACGCCGCGCCTTGCCTACCTCGTCTCCGGCGGCAATATGGATTCCATGGTGAACCACTATTCCGTCGGCAAGCACCGCCGCAAATCGGACGCCTACACACCCGGCGGCGTGACCGGCAAACGTCCGGACTATGCCGCCGTCGTCTATTCCAATCTGATCCGGCAGACGCATCCGCACGTTCCGATCATCCTCGGCGGCATCGAGGCAAGCCTGCGCCGCCTCGCCCACTACGACTACTGGTCGGACAAGCTCAAGCGTTCGATCCTGCTCGACGCGCAGGCGGATCTGATCTCCTACGGCATGGGCGAAAAGAGCATCGTGGAGATCGCAGACGCGCTGGACAGCGGACTTTCGGTCCGCGATCTGACCTTCATCGACGGCACGGTCTACCGCACGACGGAGCCGGATACGGACGGAGCGATCGTACTGCCGTCCTTCGACGCGCTGCGTGAAAACAAGCGCCGCTACGCGGAGAGCTTTTTCAAGCAGTACGGCAACACCGACCCCTTTACCGCGAAACGGCTGATCGAGCCGTACGGCAGAGAGTTCGTCGTGCAGAATCCGCCGCAGAAACCCCTGACCACCGAGGAAATGGACGCGGTCTACGCCCTGCCCTATCAGAATACGTATCATCCGTCCTACAAGGACGGCGTTCCTGCGATCAAAGAGGTGCAGTTCAGCTTAGTTTCCAACCGCGGCTGCTTCGGCGGCTGTTCGTTCTGTGCGCTGACCTTCCATCAGGGGCGCATCGTGCAGACGCGCTCGCATGAATCCATCCTGTCGGAAGCGGAAGCCATGACGAAGCATCCCGATTTCAAGGGTTATATCCACGACGTCGGCGGCCCGACCGCCAACTTCCGCCACCCCGCCTGCGACAAACAATTATCGCACGGCGTCTGCCCGACCAAGCAGTGCCTTTTCCCGTCGCCGTGCAAGAATCTGCGGGCGGATCATACAGATTATGTAAACCTCCTGCGCGAATTGCGCAGTCTTCCGCATGTGAAAAAGGTCTTTATCCGCAGCGGCATCCGCTTCGACTACCTGCTGGCAGACGCCGATCCGACCTTCCTGCGGGAGCTGGTCGAGCATCACGTCTCCGGACAGCTCAAGGTCGCGCCGGAGCACGTCTCCGACCGCGTCCTCAAGTACATGGGCAAGCCGCGCCACGCGGTTTATCAGAAGTTTTGTCACAAGTATGCAAAGCTGAACGAAACGCTCGGCTTGAAGCAGTACCTCGTGCCGTATCTCATGAGCTCGCACCCCGGCTCGTCGCTGAAAGAGGCGGTGGAGCTGGCGGAGTATATCCGCGACCTGGGCTATATGCCCGAGCAGGTGCAGGACTTCTACCCCACGCCCTCTACCCTCTCCACGGTCATGTATTATACGGGGCTTGACCCGCGCACGATGGAGCCGGTTTACGTGCCGACCGATCCGCATGAAAAAGCCATGCAGCGCGCGCTGATCCAGTACCGCGACCCGAAGAACTACGCGCTCGTGCATGAGGCGCTGGAAAAAGCCGGGCGCACCGACCTGATCGGCTACGACAAGAAGTGCCTGATCCGTCCGCGCAAGGGCGAGCAGCCCGTAAAGGCGAAAAAGATAGCAGCCCCCGCCGCGCAGGGCAGGAAAACGCCCGCACCCGCCAAAGAGTCCGCAGCAAAGAATAAAAAAGAGCGTCCGTCCCGGACGCCCGCCGCCAAGCAGACTGCGAAACAGCCTGCCAAAACGCAGTCTGTCAAAACGCCGACCGCGGCGCAGCTCGCTGCCGCCGAACGGTATCTGAAAAAGCGCAAGAAGTAATTATGATAAAGGGAACGATGCACGGCACCGTTCCCTTTCCTATATGCAACCCTCCTGCCGTGTCATTGCGAGGCTCCGCAAACCTCGCAATGACACGGAAACGATTCCCTTCAAGGGGCAGTCTCAATTCTCAGCAGTATACGCATCTTGCGCAAAAGGACGCGCTTCCATACGGAGCGCGTCCTTTTGCGGCACGATTCTGAACAGTCAGTCTCTGTCCCAGTTGTGCCAGACGTTCTGCACGTCGTCGTCATCGTCGAAGATGTCCAACATCTTCTCCATGTTGGCGATGTCCTCTTCGTTCTCGAGCTTCTTGTACTCGCCCGGAACCATCTCGATCTGCGCGGATACAAAGGCATAGCCCTTCTTGCCCATGGCGTCGGCAACGGCGTTGAAATCGTCGGGGTCTGTATAGATCGTGAAGCAGTCGCCCTCCGCCTCGAAGTCGTCCGCGCCGCAGTCCATCGCGTCCATCATGACGTCGTCTTCTTCGTAGTCGCCGTCCTCGTTGTCGATGACGAGAACGCCCTTCTTGCTGAAGTTCCAGCTCACGCAGCCGGCTGCGCCCATCTTGCCGCCGTACTTGTCGAAGTGGTGGCGCACGTTGCCGGCAGTACGGTTGCGGCTGTCGGTCATCGTCTCGACGATCACGGCGATGCCGCTCGGACCGTAGCCCTCGTAGGTGATGGCTTCGTAGGCGTCGCCGCTGCCGGCGGAAGCCGCCTTCTCCAAAACGCGCTTGATGTTGTCGTTCGGCATATTGGCGGCCTTTGCCTTGGTAATGACCGTCGCCAGACGGGAGTTATAGTTGGGATCGGTCGAGCCGCCGCCCTCTTTGACCGCTACGTACATTTCCTTTGCGATCTTTGTAAACGCCGCCGCACGCTTCGCGTCCTGCGCGCCCTTAGTTTTCTGAATATTATGCCATTTGGAATGACCCGACATGGTAGTTCTTCCCTTCTTTTTTGAATTGCAAGCTATATTTTAGCACACAGCGCGCCGAAAAACAACCGTTTTACGCAAATTTTGTGCAGTCGGCGTGGAGGGCGGACGGAATGACCTCGATCTCCGGGAACGCCGCGCGGAGCTTCGTGACGAGACAGGCGCAGACGGGATTCTCCGTTTCGAAGTGTCCCGCGTCGATCAGAGTCAGTCCCATTTCGCGCGCGTCTGCGAACTGGTGGTATTTCACGTCAGCGGTCACGAAGGTGTCACAGCCGAGCGCGTCCCTGACCGGCGTCAGCAGATCGCCGCACGAGCCGCCGCCGACGGCGACGCGGCGCACGGGATTTCCGCCGTCCAAATAGCGCACGCCCTCACAGGCAAGCCGCTGCTTGACAAAGGGCAGGAATTCCGCCAGCGTCTGCTCCCCAACCTCGCCGTAGCGGATCAGATGGGGCGCGTCGCTGATATTCGGCATGACGCGGATATCCTTCAGTCCCAGCCGCTCCGCCAGAACGTCGTTGACCCCGCCGGGCGCGCAGTCCAGATTCGTGTGCATGGAGATGACGGCAAGTCCGTTTTCCAGATAGGCAAGCAGCCGCTTGCCCGTAACCGTCGTGTCCGAGACTGTGTTCGTTCCGCCGTAGATCAGCGGATGGTGCGTCACGACCAGCTCGCAGCCGCAGGCTTTCGCCTCCTCGGCAACTTCCAGGGTCGCGTCCAGCGCGACGAGAACTTTCGTTACCGCGCGGTCGGAATGCCCGCACATCAGGCCGACGTTGTCCCATTCCATCTTGTAGCGCTCCGGCGCGACGGCGAATAAGTAGTTCAGAATCTCATTTACGGCAGGCATCGTCCTGTCCCCTTTCTTCCAGTTCGCGGAGGATCGCCGCGATCTCTTCATAAGCCGCCTTGTAGTAGGCGAGCTTTCGTTTATCCTCTTCGGTCACGCCCTTTGCGATCCCCGCAAGCGTGTTTTCCAGGCTGCGCGCAATGCGCGAAAGATACGGCGCAAGGAGCGGATCATTGGATGAAAGCAGCGCGTCGGAGGCATACTGTCTGCCCGGCGATAGCGGCGTTCCGCCGCCGTAGCGCACCGTCATCACAGCGTAGAGAAAGCCGCCATCCTGCACGAGCCGTTCTTTCAGAATGGAAAAACCGCGCTCGCCCAGATACCGGCGCAGGTCGTTGCCGGAAGACTGCGGCTGCAGAATCAGCGTGCAGTTTTCCCGTACCCACGGCGCTTCTTCGATGATCCGCGCGATCAGGTCGCCGCCCATACCGGCGCACACGACCGTGTCCACGGAAGCAGCCTTTACCGCCTTGAGTCCATCGGCGCGGGAAAAGCGCATCTTGTCCGCAACGCCGAAGCGGACGGCGTTCTGCATGGCTTTCTGGAGCGGCATTTCGCGCAGATCGCTCGCGTGGACGAAGGACGCTTTCCCGCTCTGCAAAAGATAAATGCCGAGATAGCCGTGGTCGCAGCCGACGTCCGCCACCTTCGCGCCCTGCGGCACTTCCTCGGCGCAGCAGAGCAATCGTTTACTGATTGGTAGTTTCATATTTTTTGCAAAAAGGGAGGCGCGCGCCTCCCTTTCCTCACTTGTTCGCTTCGTTCGCTTCGATGAAGCGGTTGACCTGCGCAAGGAACGCATCGGCGTCTACGCCGTGCACCATGCAGGCTTCCTCAACGGTCTCGCCGCGGGACGCCGGGCAGCCCAGGCAGTGCATACCGATCGCCATAAACAGAGGAGCGGTCTCCGGCGCGATGTCCAGCACGTCGCCGATGATGGTGGTCTTTTCGATTTTCGTTGCCATGTGTATTACCTCCTATGACATGATCGGCTATATTATACCCGACCGATTCGCAAAAATCAACCGCTATCGTGCAAAAGCGACCTTGATTTTCCGTCAGAGGGTGGTATGATAGCAAGAGGAAGTGATTTATATGTTTGATACGCTGATTCGCGGCGGAACGATCATCGACGGCAGCGGCGGCGCGCCGTATCGCGCCGACGTCGCCCTAATGGACGGAAGAATCGCCGCGATCGGTCACAATCTGGGCGAAGCCGCGCAGACGATCGACGCAGGCGGCTTTTGCGTCACGCCCGGCTTCATCGACATCCATCGCCACGGCGACGCGGAGGTCTTCCGTCCCGGCTTCGGAAAAGCGGAACTGCGGCAGGGTCTGACGACCATCCTCAACGGCGCGTGCGGCGTCTCTCTCGTCCCCTTCGGCGAGCGGCACAGGGAAGAACTGCTGCACTACTTAGAGCCGATCACCGGCAAGCTCGATCCCGCGATCCCCACCGAATCCCTCGGCGCGTACCTCAACGCGCTGCGCAAGGTGAAGCTGCCGCTGAACGTCGGCATGATGCTCGGCGCAGGCACCGTGCGGGCAGACCTCTTCGGCTACGGCGAGGAGGAACCCGCCGATATGCGCCAACTGCACAGGCAACTCGAGCGCGGCATCGCGGACGGCGCATACGGCATTTCCCTCGGACTCGGCTACGCGCCGGAGTGCTTCTACACGACGGACGGGCTCATCCGCGCCCTGCAGCCGCTAAAGGACGGCGATATTCCGATCACCGTCCACATGCGCCATGAGGGCGACGGCGTCTGCGACAGCGTGGAAGAGATGATCGCCGTCGCCAAGGCGCTGCGCTGCCCCATGCACATCAGCCACCTGAAGGCGATGGGCAAGCGGAACTGGCATGTAAAGATCCCGCGTGCGCTGGAATTGATGGAGCGAGCGCGCGCTGACGGCGTGGATATCTCCTGCGACGTCTATCTCTACGACGCGGGCTCGACCCAGCTTCTGCACCTGCTGCCGCCGGACTTCCTCAGGGGCGGCGTGGACGCGATCTGCGCGCGCCTGCGCGACAAGAATCAGCGCGAAATCCTCCGCGAGGCGATCGCGCACCGGCATGATTTTGATAATATCGCGCAGATGGTCGGCTGGGACAATATCATGCTCTCCGCGCTCAACCTGCCGGAGTATCAGCATTTGATCGGCAAGACCGTTGCCGAGGCGGCGGAGCTGCTGCACCTCGATCCGGTGGACTGCCTGTGTCAGCTCCTTGCGGACGAGCGCTGCGCCGTGACAATGATTGACCGCATGGCGTGCGAGGACGACATCTGCACGATCCTGCACGACGACTATTCGAGCGTGATTTCCGATTCAACCTATCCCACCTCCGGCATGCCGCACCCGCGCGTCTATGGCTCGTACGTGCGCGTTTTTGAGCGGTTTGTCCTCGAAAAGAAGACAATCGACCTGCCGACGGCGGTACGGAAGATCACTTCCCTGCCCGCCGAGGCGATGCGGATCAAAAACAAAGGGCTTTTGCGCGTCGGCATGGACGCGGATATCAATATCTTCAAACCGGAGCTACTGCGCGAGCGCGCGACCTACCTCGACCCGCGGCAGGAAAGCGAGGGCATGGACACCGTCCTCGTCGGCGGCAAGCCCGCCATCCTCCACGGCGCATGGACGGACGCCGGCGCAGGACAAGCGATATAAACGGCAGGACCTCCGCAACATCGGAGATCCTGCCGCATTTTATAACGCGCAACGTCTTGCTGCACAGAGGCACGAATTGCTAATTCTTCCCGCTGTCGGCTCCCTTTCCTTCACAGTTTCCGCTCGCGGCGCAACCTGTAAAAGTGTCCCGCATCGATACGGACAGATTGCCACGACCAGTGTGCGCACTGGTCTCGCAATGACAGAATCAAGCAATTTCCCGTGTGATTTGCGTTTGTTCCATAAGGAAAACCGAACAGTTTTGTCATTGCGAGGCTGACGAAGTCAGCCGTGGCAATCTGTCCGTCGCAGGGTCGTTATGCAGTTTCAGGCAAACGAACAGGGAGCAGATCCGCTCTGCTCCCTGTTGCTGCATACGTAAACCATGCGAGCGCTTTTTTCTCTGTGCAAGGAGATGGCTGCAGGCCCGCAGAGGGCGATCCTGCTCCGTCTGTCGCCGTCCGGTTATTTAGCTGCGACGACGATCATTACGACACCGGCGATTATGGCGAGTGCAATCAGCGCAAGGCCGATGAAGCAGCCGATATGCTGCGATTTTTGCGATTTCTGCAGTCTCTGGATCTCCGCCTCCGCATCCGGCACAGCGTGCGCGGGATCGAATGCCTTGACTTCCTGGCAAATCTTCGCGATCTCCTGATAAGCCGCGATCCGGTCGGCGTAGAATTCCGTCGTTTGATCCGCATAGATGCGAAGATGCCGGATCGCGAGATCGTAAAGCTGCAGCGCCCTTTCCTTGTTTCCCGCGGTCAGCTTTTTCGCTATATTTTTCAGCGTGATCGCGAACTCTTTGTTGAAAGCGCGGAACAGCTTGATCGTCTCGTCCTTGTTGTCGCTCGTGCTCTTGATGCCGCCTTCCACTTTCGTCGTCGTCGTAAAAACAAAGCTGCTGCCGATCATCGCGATCACGTCGCTGCTCATTTTTTCGACGATGGGATAGAGCTCCTCCGTTTTCGACGCGTCGAAATTGTCGTCCAGGATGGAAACGCTTTTTATCAGGGAATTGAACACGGTCTGACGGCGGAAGATGTCTTCGCCGATCAGCGAATTCTTTGCCTTTGCGTAAGCGCTGTAAAAGATCGCTTCAATATTGGCAGGCTCATTTTGCTCTACCATATTGTAGTATTTTTCCGTCTCGTCCCAGTCCTCTTTCTTCATGGCGCGGCGGGCGTTTTCCAGGAACTTTTCGATCTGGCTGCTGTTGTCCACTTTGACCGTGCTGCCGGAAACGTCGACTTTCCCTTCGACTTCTTTCATCAGGCTCTTCGCGTCTTCGGGGGTGTACTTCGTGCCGCAGGACTGGCAGACGTACATTCCGTCCTGCTTCACGATATCGTGGCTGGAACACATTTCACATACGAGCGCTTTCAATTCTCTATCCTCCCATAATATATAGTACGCACTTCCCTTTTGCCTCTGTCTTTTGCCTCTTTTTCAGCCGTCCGAGATTGCGCCTTATAATTCGATTGTACTCAGGATTTGAGTAATTGTCAATACTCAAATCCTGAGTGTGCTATCTTGGCACTATACAGGGAGGCGGGGCGGATGGACTATCGGACACGGATGCGGAGCTTGCGGGAGGACCGCGATCTGACGCAGGCGCAGGTCGGGAAGCTCCTGAACAAATCGCAGCAGGGCTACAACCACATAGAGTCCGGCCGCGCGGAATTGAAGATCGAAGACTTGATCAAGCTCTGCGACTTTTACAATGTTTCTGCCGACTACCTGATCGGAAGAACGGATCAAGCCAAATCGCAGAGCGACAGAAAACGCCCTTGAAGAACGAAATCTTCAAGGGCGTTGTTGTTGAGATCACAGCGACGAATAGCCGAAGCTGTTGACCAGCGCGTCGAGACGGCGGCCGGCCTTGCAGTAGGGGCAGTCACGGTAGTCGTAGCTCTCGTAGCCGGGCAGGTCGTTCACATCGTAGACCGAATGCACCGGCAGACCGGCGGCAGTGGACACCGCGCTGTACAGGCTCGCGACGCCCGCTACGGCGCCGCCGTAGTAGCCGATCGCCTCGATGGAACGGTTGGCGGTGAAGCCCGTGGTCACGCTCGCCATCAGCACCAGCACCCGCTTGTTGCGAATCAGCGAGACGACGTTATCACGGAAGATGATCTGGCTGTTGGCGTTGTATTCCGGCTCGAGGACATAGATCGTTTTCCCGCTGTTGACGCCGCGCCCCTGCAAGGTGAGCTCCTCGCCCAGGCAGGTGCCGATGACCGCCGTGCCGTCAAGGCAGAGCACGGTATCGACCGCCTCCGTCAGGTAGTGCTTCGCGAGCTGCCGCGCGACGTCCTTCGCCTCGCTCAGCCGTGTCTTCTGGAAGGATATGTCAATGTAGTAATTGATATGGCTGTGGTTGGTCGCAAAGTGTCCTCTGGCGACACGGAACGGGACGTTTCCTCGCCGAACGGGCAGTTCTTCAATCTCGATCATCTCAGAGTCCTCCTATGGAATGATTTTGTAGTTTTAGTTTAACCACAAATGCCAAAAGATGTCAAGGCGTTTCGGCGTTTTTTCTTGCGGCCGCCGCAATTTACGACCCATAACCGTCTGAATCGCTTCGCGTGTGGGATGAGCTCCCCCGTTTTACACCGCAAAAATGAAAGCACCGTGCTCGCAAAGAGTACGGTGCATTTCTGGAGCTGCTACCCAGATTCGAACTGGGGACCTCATCCTTACCAAGGATGCGCTCTACCTGCTGAGCTATAGCAGCATTTTAGACAGCTTTGACATTATAACAATCTTTTCACTTACTGTCAACTGTTTTTTTCAGATATGTCGACTTTTTTTCGCAGCGTCCTGATTTTTCGGAAAAACGGAAGCCGTTGGCTTTTCTTTTTCAGGGACGTATGATATAGTGATTCTATTCTTATGATTGTTGTGGGGCGCGATATGACAGGAAAACTGTTCATCCAGGCAATCGGAAAATACTGGCGCTCATCGCCGCGCGGCTGTATGAAGAACAAAAAATCGGCGATGATCTCCTGCAGCAGCGGCTTCCGTCCGGTGAGTTTCCTGCTCGAAGCGTTGGAGGAAAATGCCGAATGAACGCAGCGTATCAATCGCTATGACAGCGAGAAAGGAGCGATTTCATGGGCCTGTTTTTTGATAACGTCCACATCCGCAAAAATGACAAATACAATACGGAAGCCCTAAAAAGCGAGCTCATACGACAGTTATCGGAGCAAGGCTTTGTCCCTCTGCCGCACGAAGGCGAGGAAAGCGTCTGCGTGGCGATCTGCGAGCCGCCGCACAGCGACTGGGTATCCGTCGCGTCGGATACGTTTCAATTCAGTGTGGAAGAAGCGATGAAAAAGACGGCGGTGCATTTTTCACAGCGGTTTGACACGGATGTTCTCTGTGCCGCCTGCTTCGATTCGGACTTTCTGCAGCTGCTTCTTCTGCCCGCCGGCGACGCAGCAGACGGCTGGATCAACATCGGACGATCCGAGGAGATTCCGCACCGCAGAAGGACGAAGCTCTCCCCTTGGGGCAAGCTCGTCGGAGACATGCCCCGCCTGAAGGAGATCGTCAGAACGGAACACGTCTTTGCAGAGGAGGCGTTCGCGCAGATTGCGGAGCTGATCCGCATGGAGCCGGCGCAGGCGACGCTGGAAGTCGGGGCGTCCGACCTTCTCCCGGCGGGGCAAATCACCCGCCTGTTCTTTGCCGCACCGCCGGGAACGGTCCGGCCGCCGCGCTTTGTTATCCCGCTCTACGGCGGAATGCCATGCCGGATCGAAAAATCCAGCGTCGTCTCCGTATACAACACCGGCGGAAAATCGAAGGGGCTTGGCGTCATGTTTATCGGGGACTGCGTCGATCAGGGGGAAATCGCCTTTGAGGACGTGAAGCTGCAGCTTCGCAGGAAGAAAGCGTGGGAATTCGTCCCGATCGAGCTGAAAAAAGCAGATCGGGGCGATGGAAAAACGTGCTGGTATTGGGTCGATCCCTCGTTTCCGATCCCGCCTGCGGTCAACGAGAACATTCCGCTCAGAAAACGGCTGCTGCTCGCCTTCGAGCGGGGGATCGGCGTGAGATTCACCCCCGTCGGCAACCCGCGAAAAGTCTTGGATATCACGGTGGTCGTCTATCCGCTCGAAAACCCGAGTGGGCAGGTCTCATGGTGCGTTTACACCTACTACGGCACGAAACGCCGGTACATTGAAAAGCACAACGCGATGATAGGCGACGAGCAGAAAGAACTCTTCTGGCTCGACCCGGACGCTTACGATCTGGACTGATCCAGAATCAAATCGGAGGATACAAATGCATTTCGGCTTTTCCTACGTCGGGCTGATCTTTCTAGTGATGCTGTTCGTGCCGAACGCGCTTTGGACAAAATTTCAGCCGAAGGATTACGACAAATATGCGAAGAACGAAAACAGACTTCTGCTTGCTCTGGAGCGGATCGGCGAAGTCAGCGTGACCGCCTTGGTGCTGATCTTCCGCGATTTTAACGTGCGGCTCGAGCCGTGGCTTGCGTGGCTGATCGCCGCATTCGCGCTGATGCTTCTGTATGAGGTCTTCTGGGGGCGGTATTTCCGCAGCGAGAAGACCATGCGGGACTTCTACGGCAGTCTGCTCGGTATTCCCGTTCCCGGCGCGACGCTTCCGGTGATCGCGGTGCTGCTTCTCGCCGTCTACGGCGGAAATCCGTTTCTGTTTGCGGCGGGAATCGTCCTCGGCGTCGGACATATCGGCATCCACCTCGGGCATAAACGGGAATGCGCATAAGAAAAACCGCTGCGTTTGCAGCGGTTTTTCTTATTCCGGCAGGACTGCCGCGTCATAGCGCGTCAGGAGGGTGAATTCGTTTTTGTGGAACTCGATGACCCCCTCCTGCCGCAGCAGGCCCAGCTCGTGCGACAGTGCGCTGCGGTTGACGCGCAGGAAGGACGCCATCTCCTCGCGGGAGAACGAAATGCGGAACGTGTTTGACTGTGCCTTGTTCGCCTGCATGGTCAGATACACCATGATCCGCTCGCGAAGACCGCTGCGCGTCAGAATCGCAAGGCGGTACTCGTTCTGCATGTTGACGTTGGAGAGAATCTGCAGGAGGTTGTTGATGCAAATCAGCCGCTCCGCCTCCGGCATCGTCCCCTGCTGCAGTATGATCTCCGCGGGAAAGGAGAACACCGCGCTCTGCTCCACCGCAGTCGCCTGATAGGGCGAAAGCTGCGTGCGCGTGCAGATCAGATCGGCACCGATCAGCTTCGGCGGGAAGATCAGATTCCGGATGTCCTGCTCGCCGTTTTCCATATAGTAGACCAGCTTGACCTTCCCCGAGAGCAGGATCTGCACGCGGCTGACCTTATCCAGAGGCAGAAAGAGATTCGACCCTGCGACATAGGTCTTCACGCTCCCGCGCGGCATGATCGCTGACCGGATCGACTCGCCGGAAACATTCGCAAACAGGGGGTTCCCCTGAACGGTTGTAATAAGATTGTCCATCGTATCCTCCGTTTTTCTTTGATGATAGCACATAAATGTTGTCTTGACAACATAATTTTTCGTTTCTGCTTGCTATAATCGCAGTATCAATGAGTTTCTGTGAGGCTTCATGAAAAAGACAACGCTCATTCCGTCCAACCGTCGGGCACGGATCAGCATTTTTGTCATGCTGTTCGGTCTGCTCGCGCTGTTTCTCTTCTCGTTCATATTGGGGCGTTACGACGTTCCGCTTTCGGACGTGGTGCGCATTCTGCTGAGCAGGATCTTCCCGATCGAGCCGACGTGGGAGAAGAACATGGAGATCGCGGTGCTGAACATCCGTCTGCCGCGCATCCTGCTCGCCTGCCTGGTCGGCTGCTGCCTGTCCGTTTCCGGCGCGTCCTACCAAAGCGTATTCCGGAATCCGATGGCGGCGCCCGATATCCTCGGCGCGTCCTCCGGCGCATGCTTCGGCGCGGCGCTCGCGATCCTGTTGGGGCAGTCAAGGATCGGCGTGACGGCGTTCGCCTTCTGCTTCAGCCTGCTGACGGTCGTTCTCGTCTATCTGATCGGCTCGCGGACGCGCGGCAATCCCGTAATCGGCATCCTGCTGGCGGGCATTATGATCAGTTCCCTCTTCTCGGCGGGAACGTCCTATATCAAGCTGGTCGCCGACCCCTCCAGCCAGCTTCCGGAGATCACCTATTGGCTGATGGGCAGCCTGTCCGGCGCGCGGATGGGCGACGTCGGCTTCGCGCTGATCCCGATGCTGCTGGGTCTTGTGCCGCTGTTTGCGCTGCGCTGGCGGCTGAACATCCTCACCCTCGGCGAGGAGGAAGCCGGCGCGATCGGCGTGAACACGAAGCTCTTGCGTCTGGCTACGGTCCTGTGCGCGACGCTGCTCACCGCAGCGAGCGTCTCCGTCAGCGGCATGATCGGCTGGGTCGGTCTGGTTATCCCGCACCTGTGCCGCAAGCTCGTCGGCAACAATTGCAAGTATCTCATTCCCGCATCTATGGTCTTCGGCGCGATCTTCCTGCTGCTGGTAGACAATGTCTCGCGCAATCTGCTGGCGACGGAGATCCCGATCGGCATTCTGACCGCCTTCGTCGGCGCGCCTTTCTTCCTCTATCTGATGATGAGAAAGGAGCGTGCCTTATGAGACTTGAGGTTAAGAATCTAAGCTTCTCTTACGGCGCGGCGGAGGTGCTGCACGACGTTTCGTTCTCCCTCGAAGCGGGAGAATTCATGTCCGTCCTCGGACCGAACGGCGTCGGAAAAAGCACGCTGTTCCGCTGTATTCTCGGCAGCCTGCCGGACTATGCGGGCACGATCGCCGTGGACGGGCGCGACGTCCGCGGACTCTCGCGGCGGGAGCGCGCGAAGGCGCTGGCATATATTCCGCAGATCCACCGTCCGACCTTCGGCTACTCCGTGCTGGACACGGTGCTGATGGGACTGAGCCGGCAGGTGCGCGCCTTTTCGCAGCCGAAGAAGGAGCATATCGCGCTGGCGGAGGACGCGCTCCGCCGCGTCGGCGCGGAGCATCTGAAAGAGCGCGATTTTTCCAGGCTGAGCGGCGGCGAGCAGCAGCTCGTGCTGATCGCGCGGGCGATTGCCCAGCAGTCGGATATCCTCGTGATGGACGAGCCGACCTCGTCGCTGGATTACGGCAATCAGTTCCGCATTCTCGATCTGATCCGCAAGCTCGCGGACGACGGTTACGGCGTTCTGCTGTCGACCCACGATCCGCAGCATGCGATGCGCTATGCGGATACCCTGCTCGCGCTGCACGAAGGGCGGATCGCCGCGCACGGGAAACCGAGCGAGCTTCTGGACGCGGCGCTGATCCTCCGCCTTTACGGCGTGGACGCGGAATTCGTCCCATCGAATTCCGGTCCTGTGATCGTCCCGAAACGCGCAGGTCATTAACTGCGCAGATTTTTCGTTATCATCGGCCTCGCGCCGAATCATAAGGAGGAGAAGCAATGAAATCCATGTGTAAAAAACTCATATCCCTGCTGCTTGCGCTCACGCTTCTGCTGAGTCTGGCAGCCTGCGCCGAAACAGCCGATGCACCGACAGGGCAGGAATCGACCGCGCCCACCGGAACCTCGACTTCCGTGCCGGAAACGACGGACGCTCCGCAGCCGACGGAGCCGCAGATCAGGACCTTTACGGATTCCGTCGGAAGAACGGTAGAGCTTCCGGCGGAGATTGACAAAGTTGCTCTGTCCGGACCGATGGCGCAGATCGTGCTGTTCGCGCTCTGCCCGGACAAGCTCGTCGGCGTTTCCAACGATTGGAGCAGCGATGCGGAAGAGTATCTCGACCCGGCGTACTTCAATATGCCCGTCATCGGGCAGCTCTACGGCGGCAAGGGCGAACTGAATCTGGAAACCCTGCTTGCCTCCGGCGCACAGGTCGTGATCGACGTGGGCGAGCCGAAGAACAGCATCGTTGAAGACCTTGACGCCCTGCAGGAGCAGACCGGCATCCCCTTCGTGCATATCACCGCCCATACGGACACGATGGGCGACGCCTACCGCATGCTCGGCGAGCTTCTGAACATGCCCCAGGAGGCGGAAGCGCTGGCGCAGTACTGCGATAGCACCTACGCGCGCGTTCTTGCCATCGCGCAGTCCGTAGAGAAAGCAAAGGTCCTCTATCTCACCGGCGACGAGGGGCTGAACGTCATCGCGAAAGGCTCTTATCACGCGGAAGTGATCGATCTGCTGTCGGATAACCTCGCGGTCGTGGACGAGCCGTCCAGCAAAGGAACGGGCAACGAGGTGGACGTCGAGCAGATTCTCATCTGGAATCCCGATATCATCCTCGTCGCGCCGGACAGTGTCTACGCGACCATCGGCGACGACCCGCTGCTGCAGGAGGTCACCGCAATCAAGAACGGCGCATATTACGAGGTCCCGCAAGGACCGTATAATTGGATGGGCTTCCCGCCCTCCGTACAGCGCTTCCTCGGCATGCTGTGGATGGCAAAACTCCTGTATCCGGACGCCGCGGACTATGATCTTTGCGAAGAGGTCACGACCTACTACAAGCTGTTCTATCACTGCGATCTGACCCCCGCGCAGTATGACGCACTGGTCGCCAACTCGATCGGAAAATAACGCAGAAACGGCAGGAACCGCGAACATGAAGCACATTATCCTCCGCGGGGCGCGGGGCGTCGGGAAATCCACGCTGATCCGCAGACTCTTAGACGCCGTTCCGGCAAAGCCGGGCGGGTTCGTCACAAAAAAAGCGCCGCCCGACGCGGACGGCGTGGAAACGATCCATATTTATCCGGCGGGACAGCCGCAGATTCCCACGGAGGAAAACTGCGTCGGCGCGTGTCGCGCAGGTCATCTGCTGGACAGGCAGACTGCGGTGTTTGACGCGCTGGGCACGGCATATCTGAGCGATACCGCCGGCAGGAACGTTCTCATCATGGACGAGCTCGGCTTTATGGAGACGGAAGCGATGGTCTTTCAGCGGGCAGTCCTCGACGCGCTGGACGGAGACGTCCCCGTCCTCGCCGCCGTGAAGAACAAGGCGATCCCGTTTCTGGAGGAGGTCTGTTCCCACCCCAACGCGCTTGTCCTGTATATCACGGAGGAAAACCGCAGCGTGCTGTTTCATGAACTTCTCCCGCTGCTGAAAGATATGACAGCATAACGCTGAGAATCCCGCTGCTTCGGCAGCGGGATTCTTCTGTTTACGGATCAATCCGCAATATTCCGAATAAAGCGCATGAGGATTGTCGCAACCTGCGCGCGGGTCGCGCTGCCCTGCGGATCGAGCCTGCCGCTGTTGCCTGTGATCAGCTTCTCTCCCACCGCCCAGGCGATCGCGTCGGCAGCGTAGCCGCTGACCGCCGCGCGATCGGGGAAGCCGCTCAGATCGCCGCGCCCGTTCGTATCATAGTCCTTGGTAACGGAATAGCGGAAAAGGATCGCCGCCATCTGCTCGCGGGTGATCCTGCCGTTCGGGTCGAACTTTCCTCCGCCGACGCCGGTGACGATGCCGTTGTGCGCCGCCCAGGCGACAGCGTCCGCGTACCAGTCGCTGTCTTTCACGTCATTGAAGACGTTCTCGCCCTCATAGGGTGTTTTTTCATAACGCCAAAGCACCGTGACGAGCATGCCGCGAGTCATTGGGGTATTCGGCTCGAAGGACGTCTTCGTCATGCCGTTGAACAGTCCGTGTTCCACGGCGAAGTCCACCGCTTCGTGATACCAGTCGCCGACATTGACGTCCCTGAAATTGTAGGACGGGCAGTCTTTCCCGCCGTCGCAGGGCTCTTCTTCACCGGTCGCAGGGATGATCTCCGTTCTGACCGCGCCGCAGCGGACGCAGGTAAAGGTCTTCACGCCGTCCGTTTCTGCAGTCGCAGGAATCGTGACTTCGCCGCCGTTCCACGCATGACCGAGCGCGGGAATGCTCTGCTCAGCGACGAGCGCGCCGCAGTCGTCGCAGATCTGCCGGTCATAGCCCGCCCCGGTGCAGGTCGGATCCTTGTGCTCGGAATAAACGTGGCCGTGACCGAGTGCGGGAAGCACCGCTTCGATGCGGAGCTCGCCGTAGTCCCCGTTCTTCCAGACGTAGACCGCGCTGCCGTCTTCGGTGCAGGTCGGCTGCTCGATGACCGTGCAGGTGTAATCCGCAAGTTCCAGTCTCGGCAGGGCGACCGTAACGGTATCGCCGCAGCGTGCGCAGATACCCGTCAGTGTGCCGTCTTCCACCTCTGTCGGCGTTTTGGTCAGGAAATAGGTGTAGCTGTGACCCTCGCTGCAGATATGCGTCCAGTGTGCATAGAGGGTGTGATCGCCCTCCTGCGTGACGGTGGTGGAGGAGGTGATTCTCATTCCCTCTTCCGCATCGGTGAACCAGCCGTCAAAGGTATACAGATCGCGGATCGTCGTCGGAAGCTGTCCGTACGGCGTGCCGTAGGTAACGGTTTTGCTCTCCGCAGAAACGCTGCCGCCGTTTCCGTCGAAGGTCACCGTCATCGTTTTTGCCGCAGTCAGACCCGTCACGGGGTCGTAGACCAGACCATTCGCGGAAAGACCGTTTTTGTCAAAACACGCGCTGCCGTTTTCGATCTTAACCGTGTTGTTCTGCATGCTGCCGTAGAGCAGCACCGTGACGCCCTCTGCGAGCGGAAGCTTCCCCTCGCTCACGGGAAGACCGAGCACCGTCAGCGTATCGCCGCTGTGTGCCGCTGCGGCGGCTTCCTCCAGAGTCTTATAATAGTCGACGTCCTCATCGGAAATGACGAAAGCATAGTTGACCGCACCCGGATTTGCCTGCGTCGTCGCGCTGAGCAGCGTCATGAAGCTCTCTGTCATCGCGTCGAACTGCTCCGCGTCGAGCTCATATTCCCTGCCGGTCATCTGCTCGAAGAGCAGGATCGCATTCATATAGTCGCCGGTTCCAGACAGGTGCGTGCGATCCGTCCCGTCTCTGTGGAAATCGTTTCCGTCGTTGAGCCAGGTCTTGCGGGCTGTCTCGATCAGCGTACCGCTCGCGTAACGAAGGTCGATCAGCCTTTCCATGCCCTCGTCATACGCCGCGACGTACTTTTCGTACAGGCCGGTCAGGGTCTCCCCGGCGCAGGCAGGCTGCTGCAGCATCCAGCCGCAGCTGTAGACGTGGAAAAAGCCGGTCTGCGCGTTCGTGTTGTCCAGAATGTACTGCGTGAGGAGCTGCAGATTCGGATCAGTGCTCAGCTTGCCCGGCTCCGCGCCGTTGCCGCCGGCAGGCTCCGTCGGACCCCACACCTCCGTGATCACGTAATCCCAGTCCTCCGCCTGCAGGCGGACGCTCAGCGGCAGTCCGCAGAACGCGGTCGTTCTGCCCGATTTTCCAGTCTCGGCGCACTTGCCGGAGGTATCAAAGAAGTAGCCGTTATAATTGTTATCCGCCGGAACGTCCGTTGCCGCGCCGTTTCGGATCATGTTCGCGTAAGCGGCGACGTTCCCGGCTTCAGAGCTGTAATAATACTGGTCGATCTCGTAATTCGTAATGCCGGACGCCTTCACGATCCCGCTCAGATATGCCCGCAGCGAATGGCAGTAGCTGTTGCCGAGGAAAAGCACCTGCAGGGTCGTTTCATTGTCTACGGTGACCGTCCGGTTCTTCTGCGCGGGGACGGTCGGAACCGTATCATCCGTCACGGAAAAGCGGAGATTCAGTGCCTTTTCGGTCGTCGAAGCGAAGGCGTCTTCCGCGATTTCCGTCACTGCTTTCGGAATATAGACGTCGGTCAGCGCCGGATCGTTCGCAAAAGCTCCCGTGCCGATCGACCGCAGCGTGGCAGGCAGATTCACGCGGTACAGGCGCTGCATGCCGGCAAACGCGGAGCCGCTCACCGCGGTGATGCCGAAGCCAAGATCGACCACGGTGATCTTGTTGTGGAAGAAATACCACGGCGCGGTCGCGCCGCCGAGATCCAAAGCTCCGCTGCCGGTAACGGTCAGTCTCTTGCCGTTGATCTCCCACGCAAAGTCGCCGAAGGCGCCTCTGGTCGCCGCGTGTGCGGCGATATATTTTTCCATCGCGCTGCCCGCGCCGCAGGTGATCTCCGTATTCACGAAGCTCGCCGGCAGCATACCGTCCTCAAGGCAGAAGGCGGATTCGGCAATTTCTCTGACGCTGTCGTCCACCAGAAGATTGTCCAGGTCATGCAGACCGGAAAAGGCGTTTTCACCGATGGCGGCGACAAAGCTGCGAACTTCTACGTTTTTGATTTCGAGATCGTGCCACGGCGTATCCTCGTAAGATGCGTAGTCCGGCATGGCTGCCGAACCCGCGACGGTCAGCGTCTGCGTATCCTCATCGTAAAACCAGATCAGCGCGGAGCGATATCCCTCCGGGCCGAACGCGCCGATCATGTCATGCACCGCGACGCTGCCGCAGAGCTGACTGCGTTTCAGCTCGTTCGCGGACTGCTCTGCCTTCCCACCGGCGAGCACGTGAACAGTCAGCGCCTGCAAGAGATAATAGTCGCTGTCCTGAATCAGCTCATTCGCGCTGTCATAGCTCATCGTTGCGTAGAGGGGGCCTCTGTAGGGTCTGCCGTGCGCAACCTCCGCGAGCAGCTCCGCGTTCCGGTTCATGACGTAGAGATCGCGGGTCCCTCTGCCGGTCACAAAGGTCGGGATCGTGTCGATTCCCTCCGGCGTCACGGGCAGATTCGTCGTCGAGGAACCCGCGACCGCGTCCATGCGCGTCAGGGAGTCGGGAAGCAGCATGGTGCAGTCCGCCGTGGTGCGGAAGCCCTGATTGAAAGTGTATCCGCCCATGGCGGTTATTCCGTCGGAGATGACGATGCGGCGGACGGTATAAGCGAGCGTGCCCTTGTGATTGCCGGCGTAGGCGCCGCTCGTAACGGTCGTCAGCTCGCCCGGGGCAAAGTCCTCGCAGTACGCCGCGGTGCCGTTGTACGTATTGTCCTGATTCAGCCAGTAGTTGACGCACCACGGGAGCTTGTCCAGCGTGGCGTCCAGTTGTCCTGCCGCCCAACCCTTGATGCCGGGAAGCTCCGTCGTCTTCTCGCCCGGATAGACGGTCAGCACGCCGTCGGCCGTCATGGCGACCTGAATGTCGGTGCCGCCGTAATAGGCGCGGAATATTTCATTCTCTCCGAGCGTCAGCCTGCCCTCGGAAGCGGTACCGGCGCCGCTGAGCGCGACCGAGTCCGCATAGTGCGCGTCATCCGCGAATGCGGCAGTCGGCAGCAGCGTGCAAAGCATGACCGCGATCAGCAGCATGCTCAGAAATCTGTACAAGTTTCGGCTCATCTTCTCTACCTCGATTCTGCAAATATGGGTATACCTCTCATTATACGATATGTATTATAACACAGAACTCAAAAGAATGCAAAAGAAATCCCCGTTCGGTGAACGGGGATTTTATATTGCCTTAGAACCATTTTTTGAGCGTGCCGAGAAGACCGCGGCCGATGGATCTGCCGACCTCGCGGCCGATGGAGTTCATCGTGGAGTTCGCGACTCTGCCGAGGGGCGAGGTCTTGCGCTTGGAAGCGCTCTGCTTTTCCCGCTTCTCTTTCTCCCTGCGCGCAGCTTCTTGCGCGGCGGCTTCCGCCTGCGCTGCGTTGACGGCGGAAATCATCTCATAGGCGGATTCGCTGTCGCGCGTCTGCTCATACTTGCCGTACAGGTCGTCCGCATAGATCTCCGCCCGGCGGCGCTCCTCGTCCAGCGCGCCCATAGCAGACTGCGGCGGCAGAATCGTCGCCCGCTCCACCACGGAGGGAATGCCGCTCTCGTCCAGGAAGCTGACCAGCGCCTCGCCGGTACCCAGCTCGGTGATCGCCGTTTCCGTATCGAAAGCAGGATTGGCGCGGAAGGACTGCGCCGCCGCCTTGATCGCCTTCTGCTCAAGCGGCGTATAGGCGCGCAGCGCATGCTGTACGCGGTTCGAAAGCTGCGCCAGAACCGCGTTGGGGATATCGGACGGCTGCTGCGTGATGAAATACACGCCCACGCCCTTCGAGCGGATCAGCTTGACCATCTGCTCGACCTTATCCGTCAGTGCCTTCGGCGCGTCCTTGAACAGCAGGTGCGCTTCGTCAAAGAAGAAGACCAGCTTCGGCTTTTCGAGGTCGCCCTCCTCGGGAAGCTGCTCGAACAGTTCCGCCAGCAACCAGAGCATAAAGGTCGAATAGAGCAGCGGAGACTGATAGAGCTTTTCGCAGTGGAAGATATTCAGAAACCCTCTGCCGTCCTCGTCGCACTGCATCCAGTCGGAAAGCTGAATGTCCGGCTCGCCGAAGAACAGCTCGCCGCCGGCGTCCTCCAACTGCAGAAGCGCCCTCTGGATCGCGCCGGCAGACTGCCGGGAGACCATGCCGTAAGTATTGAGAAGCTCGGAGGCATGGTCCGCGACATACGCCACCATGGAGCGCAGATCCTTGAGGTCGATCAGCAGCCAGCCATTGTCGTCCGCTACGCGGAAGGCAATGGACAGCACGCCAGCCTGCGCGTCCGTCAGCCGCAGCAGACGCGCAAGCAGACTCGCGCCCATCTCGCTGACGGTCGTGCGCACCGGGTGTCCGGCAGCGCCGAAGACGTCCCAGAAGCGCACGGGAAACGCCTTCATCGGGAAATCTTCCGGCGCGATTTCCAGTTTATTCAGTCGTTTTATGATATTCTCGTTCTTCTCGCCAGCCTTGACGCAGCCGGCGATGTCGCCCTTGATGTCTGCAAGGAAGACGGGAACGCCCAGCTCGGAGAAGGACTCCGCCATCACCTTGAGCGTGACGGTCTTGCCCGTGCCGGTCGCGCCGCAGATCAGACCGTGGCGGTTTGCCATCTTCGGAACGATATACGCTTCCTTTTCTCCCTTGCCGATAAGAAGTTTTTGATTTTTCAGCATATTTAATCCCTCTCAATCAGCAGGTAAGCTGCGCCTTGATCGCGCGGAGCAGATCGTCGTATTCCTCAAACGCAGGAAGCTGCGGATAGTCCGCCTTGATCTTTTCGGTGCTGCGGAAGAGGAAGCCCGCCTTGCCTGCAAGGATCATGTCAAGATCGTTGTAGCTGTCGCCCGCCGCGATCGTGTCGTAGCCGACTGACTGCAGCGCGCGGACGGTGCTGAGCTTGGAATCGTGAATGCGCATTTTGAAGCCGGTGATCTCGCCGTCGGGCGCGACCTCGAGGGTGTTGCACAGCAGGGTCGGCCAGCCGAGCTTCTTCATCAGCGGCATGGCAAACTGCGTAAAGGTGTCAGAGAGAATGACCACCTGCGTCAGCTCGCGCAGCTCGTCCAAAAATTCCCGCGCACCGGGCAGCGGGTCGATCTTCGCGATCGTCTCCTGGATCTGCGGCAGTCCGAGACCGTGCTCCTTCAGCACGCCCAGCCGCCAGCGCATCAGCTTGTCGTAATCCGGCTCGTCGCGCGTGGTGCGCGTAAGCTCGGGAATGCCGCTCTCTTTGGCGAAGGCGATCCAGATCTCCGGAACGACGACGCCCTCCATATCCAGACATACGATTTCCATACTCGTTCCTCCGTTTACTGTTTTGTCTTACGCAGCTTCGCGCCCTTCGGCAGACCGAACAGCGGGATGATCCGGTCCCAGCCGGTGAAGCTGAGCACGATGATCGAGCCGATGACGATGAAGCTCATGTAGTTCTTGCTGATGATATCAAAGCTGGTGAAATGATACATCGGGTAGACCGCATTGGCGATCGCCGCGAAGAAAACCGGGAAGCAGTGCCACGGCACCAGCTCGGAGCCATAAATGCCCATGGAGGAGGTGTAGGTCGCGAGCCGCAGGCGGAGCTTGTAGGCGTCGTCCTCGGTCTCGCAATCGACGTTTTTCTCTACGATGTCGCGCACGATGGGCGACATCGTAGCCACCTGCGCCGCCTCATCCGCCAGCGCCATGTTGCCGACGAGGCACAAAAGGCCGCACCAGCCCATGAGCTGATGCACGTTCCGCGAGATCTTTACGACGAGCATCGCCAGCGGATCAAAGGCGTTCATTGCGTTCATGATCCCGCCGAACGCGGCGACCCACATCATCATCACGACCGTCCAGCTTCCCGCGTCGCCGAAGCCCTTGAGAAGCATATCGCTGAGCCAGTCGGAAATGCTGAGTGTTCCCGCCAGAAGTCCCAGCAGCAGAGACGACACCATGCCCGCGCCGAGGCACAGGAGAGTATGCGTGCCGAGGAAGCTGAGCGCGATGACGACCAGCATCGGGATCACCATATAGTACGGGACGCCCGCTTCCACCTGCTCCAGAAGATGCAGGGCGGAAGGGCGCTGCTCGGCAAGCGCGTCGCGCGATTCCTGCGGAATCTGCTTAAACGCCTGCGCAACGTCTGCGCGCACGTTCGGCAGGTCTCTGCCGACCAGATAGAACACGATCACGGAAATCACAAGACACAGGATGGACCACACGCTCTGGTGCTTCACTCGGTCGATGATCTTGACATCCTGCATGCCGCAGCTCAGCACGGTCACGTCCGAGATCATACCGATGTTGTCGCCGAAGCAGGCGCCGCCCGCGATCGCGCAGACCGTCAGCAGGACGTCTCCGCCGACCAGATGATTCATCCACAGGAAGATCGGCGCACAGGCTGCAAAGGTGCCCCAGGATGAGCCTGTCGTCACGGACAGCAGGCAGGTCACTAAAATCGCGACCGGCGCGATCGTCCGCGCCGTCACGCCGAGCCGCAGCGCGAGGTTGATCAGCGCCGCGCCGACGCCCGTCGCCATGAAGCACTCGGCGACGCCGTAAGCGAACATCAGAATAAAGAACACCAGCGTGATATTGCTCGCCGCCTTCAAGCCGCAGGAAAACGCCTTCTCAAACTTGCAGCGCTCCGTGATCATATAGACCGCCGCCGCCGCGAAGGTGGCAAACGGCGCGGCTACCAGAAGATCCAGCTTGAAAACGATCACAAGGGTTGCGAACACAATCAGTGGTATGAATTTCAGAATCGGGACCCATATCCCCTGTTTTTTCGGCGCGACTTCTGTTTCCATGAAAAACGCCCTCTCTTTCCTGTCTGTTTTATTTTATCAGCATTTATTGAAAAAGTAAACGGTCATTTTCCGCCGCGCACGCGGTTGACAAGGCGCAGGGCGTATAGTAAAATGGAAACAACTGTTAGGGAGGGGCGTTTATGGCTGAGATTCCGAATTTTGATCCCTTTACGCTATGCCCGGACTACCGCTTTGTGCGCGTAGTCGGCGTGGACGGCGTATTCTACGATCTTGTTCGCAAATGGGGCGCGCGGGCGCATGTTTTTACGATAAAGCAGACGCATCCCTTCGCGGAAACTGTCAGCCGCGCCAACGTACCGCCCTGCATCTTTCGCGATTTTACCGAGCTGGACGGACAGGAAACCTTCCATGAAAGCCGCTGGAAGGACGGAACGCAGTTCCTCTTTCCCTTGGAGGAGAAGGACAAGGCGTATTTATAATGGAGCGGCGTCTCCTTCTGTCGCGTCATTGCGGGCTTGACGGAGTCAAATGCGGCACAATCCGTGCGTATCGTTGCGGCATGTTTTGCCAAGATACGGCACATGTGCCATACCTGCAGCGGACAGATTGCCGCGTCGCTTCGCTCCTCGCAATGACACGGTCGGCGGGTCGCAGTGGTCGGCGGGTCGCCGCGATTAGGCTTCGCAGCGACACAGACTGAGCACTTGCCAAGGCAAGTGCTTTTTCAGAGCGCGTCAAAAAATCTTTTTTGACACGCTTGTGCGGATTTTCAAACTTAAAATCAGTTTGAAAATCCTGCTTGATTGAACGTGAA